>NZ_JBVASJ010000002.1:0-375709 GCF_057813935.1 Pseudomonas sp. F220 | reverse complement strand
TCCCGAACTCAGCAGTGAAACGATGCATCGCCGATGGTAGTGTGGGGTTTCCCCATGTGAGAGTAGGTCATCGTCAAGATTAAATTCCGAAACCCCTATCTGCGTATGCAGGTAGGGGTTTTGTTTTGCCTGCAGGAAAGTGGGTGCTCAAACGCTCGGTGCTACACGGCTGCCACAGCCGTCCGACAGTGCTAAGGTTCGACCCTCGCTTTTGCATTTTCCAAGGAAGCCTTTATGCCGGACGCGACGTCCCTCAGTGCTGGTTTTATGGTGGTTCACGGTAACCGTCTGGACGAGTTGCGTAGTCTTGTGGTCAGTTGGATGCGACGCTATCCGCTCGCCCCCTTGGAAAATGAAATCGCCCTGGTGCAGAGCAATGGTATCGCCCAGTGGTTGAAGCTCGCGTTGGCTGAAGACCCGCAAGATGACGATATGGGAGGCTGCGGAATAGCGGCCGCCATCGATGTGCAATTGCCCGGTAGCTTTATGTGGCAGCTCTATCGAATGGTGCTGGGGCGTGATGAAATTCCGGCTAAATCCCTGCTGGATAAAGCCCCGCTGACTTGGCGCCTGATGCGCTTGTTGCCCGAGCTGATTGATCAGCCGCACTTCGAACCCTTGCAACGCTTCCTTACCCACGACACTGATCTACGTAAGCGCTATCAGTTAGCTGAACGCTTGGCGGATCTGTTCGACCAATATCAAGTTTATCGAGCTGATTGGCTGGAAGACTGGGCAGCAGGGCGTCATCAACTGCGCAATGGCAGGGGCGAAGCCAAGGCGCTGACGGCCGCAAATTGCTGGCAGGCTGAGTTGTGGCGCGCGTTGCTGCTGGACGTGGGTGAGCAAGGCATGGCGCAAAGTCGTGCCGGGGTTCACCAACGTTTTATTGAGCGAATCAACAGCCTGGATACAGCTCCCAAAGGATTGCCATCCCGGGTGATCGTTTTCGGCATTTCTTCGTTACCGGCCCAGGCCCTGGAAGCGCTTGCTGGATTGGCGCGTTTCAGTCAGGTTTTGCTTTGCGTACACAACCCATGTCGTCATCATTGGGCCGACATCGTCGCCGATAAAGACCTGTTACGGCACCAATACAAGCGCCAGGCGCGCAAGGCCGGAATGCCCGTAGCGCTTGATCCGCAAACCCTGCATCAACATGCACATCCGTTGCTGGCAGCTTGGGGCAAACAGGGTCGTGACTACATCAATTTGCTCGACAGCTATGACGATCCCAACAGCTATCGCTCGGCTTTTCGTGATGGGCGGATCGATCTGTTCAGCGAAAGCCAGCCGCAGAATATGCTCAACCAATTACAAGACGACATCCTTGAGCTGCGCCCTCTGAATGAGACCCGCGAGCTCTGGCCTGCGGTTGATCTTGCCCAAGACCAGTCGATTCGTTTTCACGTCGCCCACAGCGCCCAGCGTGAAGTCGAAATTCTTCATGACCAACTGCTCGCCCGCTTCAGCGCCGACCCGCAATTGCGCCCTCGCGATGTGATTGTGATGGTCCCGGACATCGACAGTTATGCACCACATATCCGTGCAGTATTCGGCCAACTGGAGCGAGATGACCGACGTTTCGTTCCCTTTACGTTGGCCGACCAAGGCCAGCGAGGCCGCGATCCGCTGCTGATCGCCGTGGAACATCTACTCAAACTGCCCGACAGTCGTTTCCCTGTCAGCGAGATTCTCGATCTGTTGGATGTTCCGGCCTTACGTGCTCGATTCGGCGTAGAGGAGCGCGACCTGCCGACCTTGCATCGCTGGATTGAAGGTGCCGGTATTCGCTGGGGCATAAATGCCGAGCAGCGCGCTGGGCTTGGTCTGCCGGATGAACTGGAGCAAAACAGTTGGCGTTTTGGCCTGCGCAGGATGCTGCTTGGTTATGCCGTAGGCAGCGGAGCGGCTTGTGACGGTATCGAGCCTTACGATGAAATCGGAGGTCTGGACGCAGCGTTGATTGGTCCGTTGGTGGCATTGCTTGATTCGTTGCAGATTGCCCATCAGGAGCTCTCGCTACCTGCGCCGCCGCAGCAATGGGGTGAGCGTCTGCAAGCGTTGGTGCAGTTGTTCTTCCTGGCCAGTAATGAACATGACGACTACCTTTTGGCCCAGCTCGAAGAGTTGCGCGAAAGCTGGTTGGAAACCTGCGAGTCGGTAGGTTTGCAGGATGAGTTACCGCTGACCGTAGTCCGTGAAGCCTGGCTGGCGGGGCTTGACCAGGGCCGCTTATCGCAACGCTTTCTGGCCGGTGCGGTGAATTTTTGTACTTTGATGCCGATGCGTGCCATTCCTTTCAAACTGGTCTGCCTGCTTGGTATGAATGACGGCGACTATCCACGAGCGCAGCCGCCGCTGGACTTCGACCTGATGGGCAGTGATTACCGCCCCGGCGACCGCTCGAGGCGTGAGGATGATCGTTATTTGCTGCTCGAAGCGTTGCTCTCGGCGCGAGATCAGCTCTACATCAGTTGGGTCGGTCGCAGCATTCGCGACAACAGCGAGCGCCCGGCGTCGGTATTGATCGGCCAGTTGCGTGACCATCTGGCCAGCGGTTGGCACCTCTCGAATAGCGATGAACTGCTTCTTGACGCTATGACCCAGGAGCATCCACTGCAACCCTTCAGCGCCCGTTATTTCCACGAAGGTGACGAGCTGTTCAGCTATGCACGTGAGTGGCAGTTACTTCACCAGACACACGATGAAGTCGCTGAGCTTACTGCGCTGGCGGCCTATATTCAGGAAGAACCGCTGAGCCTGAGTCAATTGCAGGATTTTCTGCGAAACCCGGCGCGACATTTCTTCAGCCAACGGCTCAAGGTATTTTTCGAAGCCGCCGAGGTGCCGCTGGCGGATGAGGAACCCTTTGTCCTCGATGCGTTGCAACGCTATAGCCTGAGCGACAGCTTGCTCGAAGCGGCCCTTACCGATCCGGATCAACCCGATCTGGCCTTGGAGGCTCATGCAAAACGCCTACAGGGCAGCGGTCTATTGCCTATGGCCGGGTTTGGTGAGCGTCTGCAACAGGAACTGATCGAGCCATTGCCTGATTTGCTGCAACGCTATCAGCAGTTGTTGGCCTTGTGGCCGACGCCACTCAACAGTGCCTTGCCGGTGAGTCTCGAACAGCACGGTGTCGGCCTGGAAGGTTGGCTCAGTGGTCTGCATCAGCGCAGCGATGGCGGATTGTTGGCTGTCACCACGATTCCCAACAGCATTGGTTCGATCAAGACTCGCAAATGGCATCGGCTGACCCGGCCCTGGGTCAATCATCTGGCGGCTTGTGCGAGCGGGTTGTCGATGACCACCGCGCTGGTGGCCAGTGACGACACTTTGTTGCTGGCTCCCATAGAGCAGAGCGCAGCCCTTCAAGCCTTGGGCGATCTATTGCAGGCCTGGCAATCCGGTATGTGTCAGCCATTGCCGGTAGCGGTGAAGACCGCCTTCGGCTGGCTTGGCCAGACCGATCCGGTCAAAGCCGATGCTGCCGCGCGTAAAGCCTATGAAGGCGACGGTCAGACCACCGACGGAGAGCGTCGCGAAAGCCCGGCCTTGGCTCGGCAATTCCCCGATTACAACGCACTCATCGCTGACGAAACCTTCGCTGATTGGTGCAACGCTCTTTACCGACCATTGCTCGAAGCCCCGTGGCGATCATTGGCCAGCGAGGAGGCTCGCTCATGACAACGAAGACACCTCTAGCGCTGGCTTTCCCCTTGCGCGGCAGTCAACTGATCGAAGCCAGCGCCGGGACCGGCAAAACCTTCACCATCTCTGCACTCTACCTACGTCTGGTGCTTGGCCACGGTGGCGATGCCGCCGGTTTTGGGCGCGAGCTGCTGCCGCCGCAAATTCTGGTGGTGACCTTCACTGATGCCGCGACCAAGGAGCTGCGTGAGCGTATCCGCACTCGTCTGGCCGAAGCTGCGCGGTTCTTCCGCGACGAAACGTCGGCACCGGATGACCTGATCGTCGAGTTGCGCGAGCAGTACAGCCCTGAGCAATGGTCAGGGTGCGCCAATCGCCTGGATATCGCCGCTCAATGGATGGACGAAGCAGCCGTTTCGACGATCCACAGTTGGTGTCAGCGCATGTTGCGCGAGCACGCCTTCGACAGCGGCAGCCTGTTTACCCAGACCCTCGAAACCGATCACAGCGATTTGCTCGGTGAAGTGCTGCGCGATTACTGGCGGCTGTTTTGCTACCCGATGCAAGGTGATGCGCTGAGCTGGGTGCGCGCCAACTGGGGCGGGCCGGCCGCTTTGTTGCCGCGAGTGCGAGCCTTGTTCGCCAGCGAGCGAGGCCATGATGACGGCAAAGATCCTGCCGAGCTGATTACCGCTTGCCTGCAAGAACGGCGCGAGGCCCTTTTGCAACTCAAGACCCCTTGGCTGCAGTGGGCGGCCGAGCTGCGGGATATCTGCCTGCAAGCTGTTGTTAACAAGACCGTCGATGGACGCAAGATGCAGGCGCGTTACTTCGAACCCTGGTTCGAAAAAATCAGCGCCTGGGCCGAGGACGAATCCCAGGAGCAACTGGATATCGGCACTGGCTTCAGTCGCCTGACACCGGATGGCATGGCCGAAGCCTGGAAAGGCCAAGCGCCGAGTCATCCGGGACTGGACGCCATGCCCGGTCTGAAAGCCAGTCTGGATGCCTTGCCAACCCCGGATGCTGCCGTCCTGCAACATGCTGCGCAGTGGGTCGGTACGCGCTTCGAAGAAGAAAAGCGTCGCCGCGCCGAGATGGGCTTCGACGACATGTTGCTGCGGCTCGACGCGGCGCTGCAAGCCGATGGCGGTGAGCGTCTGGCGACCTTGATCCGCGAGCAGTTCCCTGTTGCGTTGATCGATGAGTTTCAGGACACCGATCCGGTGCAGTATCGGATTTTCGAGAGCATTTACCGCATCGAAGACAACAATCCCGAATGCGGTCTGTTCCTGATCGGCGACCCGAAACAGGCGATTTACGCCTTCCGGGGCGCCGATATCTACACCTATTTACGCGCGCGTCAGGCCACCAGTGGACGTCTGCATACGCTGGGCACCAACTTCCGCTCCAGCCATGGAATGGTCAACGCGGTGAACCATGTGTTCGAGCGCGCTGAGTCCCGTGAACTTGGGCGTGGTGCGTTTCTGTTCCGCGAAAAGAACGGCGAGAACCCTGTGCCGTTTCTGCCCGTTGCTTCTCAGGGACGCAAAGAAGTTTTGCAGATCGATGGTCAGCCGCTGCCTGCGCTGAATATCTGGCAGTTGTCCGCCGAACAGCCATTGTCGGGCGTTGTTTACCGGCAACAACTGGCGGGTGCCTGCGCCAGTGAAATTGTCGCGCTGCTTAATGGTGGTCAGCAGGGCCGGGCGGGTTTTGTTCGTGACGGTAAGGCGTTGCGAGGCCTGCTCCCGGCTGATATCGCGATTCTGGTCCGTGACGGCAAAGAGGCCCAGGCGGTACGCGGTGAGCTGTCCGCCCGTGGGGTACGCAGCGTCTACCTATCGGACAAGGACTCGGTGTTCGCCGCTCAGGAGGCGCATGACCTGCTGGCCTGGCTGAAGGCTTGCGCCGAGCCGGATGTCGAGCGGCCATTACGTGCCGCACTGGCCTGTATCACGCTGAACCTGCCACTGGCCGAACTGGAGCGCCTAAATCAGGACGAGCTGGCCTGGGAAGCACGGGTCATGCAGTTCCGTGGTTATCGGGCGATCTGGCGTAGCCAGGGCGTGTTGCCGATGTTGCGTCGTCTGCTGCATGACTTCCAGTTGCCTCAGGCGTTGATTGCTCGCAGCGATGGCGAGCGAGTGCTGACCAATTTGCTGCACCTGTCCGAACTGCTGCAGCAAGCCGCCGCTGAACTGGATGGTGAACAAGCCTTGATCCGGCATTTGTCCGAACATCTGGCGTTGTCCGGTCAGGCGGGTGAAGAACAGATTCTGCGACTGGAAAGTGATGAGCAATTGGTGAAAGTGGTGACCATCCACAAGTCCAAAGGCCTTGAATACCCGCTGGTGTTTCTGCCGTTCATCTGCTCGGCAAAACCGGTGGATGGCAGTCGCCTGCCGCTGCATTACCACGACGCCTTGGGCAAGGCGCAGGTGTCGTTGAAGCCCACCGCCGAGCTGATCGCCCAAGCCGATGAAGAGCGTCTGGCTGAAGACCTACGGTTGCTCTACGTAGCGTTGACCCGTGCGCAACACGCCTGCTGGTTGGGCGTCACCGACCTCAAACGCGGCAATAACAACAGTTCTGTCCTGCATCTATCGGCGCTGGGTTATCTGTTGGGCGGCGGTGCTCTCTTGACCGAGTCGGCTGGCTTGAGTCGCTGGCTGGAAGATTTGCAACAAGGCTGTGAGGCGCTGAACTACAGCGAAATGCCCGCCGCCGGCGAGATCCGTTTCAATCCGCCGCGCAACGAAGCCGTCTTGCTCGCGCCGTTGATTCCCAAACGCAAGGCCGCCGAGAACTGGTGGATCGCCTCGTACAGTGCCTTGCGCATCGGCGAGAGCATGAGTGCCGGTAGCGACGAAGCGCCGGAAAGTCCGCAAGCACAGAAGCTCTTCGACGACGAGCGGCTCGACCCGGATGCACCTCGAGAAGTGCTTGCCAGTGGTGGCGATATTCACCGTTTCCCCCGTGGGCCGAACCCCGGGACCTTTCTCCATGGTCTGCTGGAGTGGGCCGGTAACGAAGGCTTCGCCGCCGATCCGCAAAGCGTCGAAGACGCGATCGCCCGTCGCTGCAATCGCCGTGGTTGGGAAGGCTGGATCGGCACCTTGAACGATTGGTTGCTGCACCTGCTTCAAGCGCCACTGCGCATCGGCGCGGGACAGCCGCCGGTGGTGTTCGAGCAGCTCACCCAGTACCGGGTCGAGATGGAATTCTGGTTCGCCAGCCATAAAGTCGATGTGCTGAAACTCGATGAGCTGGTGCGTCAATACACCCATAACGGCGTTGCCCGGGCGGCGGCCGAACCGGTGTTGCTCAATGGTATGTTCAAGGGTTTTATCGATCTGACGTTCGAGCACGAAGGGCGCTATTACGTCGCCGATTACAAGTCCAACTGGCTGGGCGTCGATGACGCAGCCTATACCGAGCAAGCGATGGAACAGTCGATTCTCGACAACCGCTACGACCTGCAATACGTGTTGTACCTGCTGGCCCTTCATCGCCAACTCAAGGTGCGACTGGCCGATTACGATTACGACCGGCACATGGGCGGGGCGCTTTATCTGTTCTTGCGCGGTACCCGAGCGCCGAGCCAGGGCGTGTATTTCACTCGTCCGCCACGGGAGTTGATCGAGCGACTGGATTGGTTGTTTCAGGGTAAACCGGAGCAACCCAAGGCCGAGCCCGCCTGGGAACAAGGAGTATTGCTATGAGTCGTTCCTTTGCCGATTTACTGCCCACACCGTTGGCCGCCGAAAGCCTGGCCGAGTTGGCACCGCTGAGCCGAGCCGAAGATCTGCTGCTGTTGCTTGAGCGCTGGGTCGAGCGCGGTTGGCTGAGGGCGCTGGACAAAGCCTTTGTGGCCTTCCTTCATGAGCTTGAGCCTCAAGGCGACTCGCTGGTGCTGCTGGCGGCGGCGTTGACCAGTCATCAACTGGGCCACGGCCACGTTTGCCTGGATCTGTTCGAGACACTCAAGGAGCCGGATTTCGCCCTGTCGTTGCCGCCGGAAGGGGATGTGCAGACAAGCTCCATGCTGTTGCCTTCGCAACTGCTCGAAGCGCTGGACGGCGCGCACTGGTGCAAGGTCCTGGCGTCCAGCAGGTTGGTGGCGCTGGCCGCCGATGGTAGTGACGACGCGCAGCAGCGCCCTTTGGTGTTGTCCGGCAAGCGTTTGTACTTGCGTCGTTACTGGGCTTACGAACGGCGCATCGACACCGCGCTGCGCCAGCGGCTAGCGGCCTATGAAGCAACGCCCGATGATCTGCCAGAGCGTTTGAGTGGCTTGTTCGGTGCGGCCAGGAGCGGGGCGCCGATTGATTGGCAGAAACTCGCTTGTGCGCTGGCCACTCGTGGTGCTTTCAGCATCGTTACCGGCGGGCCGGGCACCGGCAAGACCACCACGGTGGTGCGTCTGCTGGCGCTGTTGCAGGCGCCAGCCGTGGAGTCCGGCAAACCGCTCCGAATCCGTCTCGCCGCACCCACCGGCAAGGCCGCCGCACGATTGACCGAATCCATCAGCCAACAGGTTCGTACCTTGGCAGTCGCTGACAATGTGCGGGACAAAATCCCCTCTGAAGTCACCACCGTGCACCGTTTGCTCGGCAGCCGTCCGGGCACCCGCCATTTTCGCCACCACGCGGGTAATCGTTTGCCGCTGGATGTGCTGGTGGTCGACGAAGCCTCGATGATCGACCTGGAGATGATGGCTAACCTGCTCGATGCCTTGCCGGGGCATGCCCGACTGGTGTTGCTCGGCGACAAGGATCAGTTGGCCTCGGTGGAGGCCGGCGCGGTACTTGGTGACTTGTGCCGTGATGCCGAGGCCGGTTGGTACAGCCCGCAGACTCGCGATTGGCTGGAGGCAGTCAGCGGTGAAAGTCTGAGTGCCAGCGGCTTGCAGGAAGATACCGAGGGCGTTCATCCGTTGGCTCAGCAGGTGGTGATGTTGCGCCATTCGCGGCGTTTTGGTGAGGGCAGCGGTATTGGTCAACTGGCGCGCTGGGTCAACCAGCAGCAGGCCGACGAGGCGCGCAAACTGCTGGCCGTTCGCACCCATGCCGATTTGTTCTCGCTGGCGCTCAAGGGTGAGCAGGACCGCGCTCTGGAGCGGCTATTGCTTGAAGGGCACAGCGAGGGTCCGCAGGGCTATCGGCATTACTTGAGTTTGCTGCGCAGTCAGCGACCGGCAGCCGACACAGCGCTCGAGGATCCGCGTTGGACAGAATGGGCGCGCGACGTGCTGCAAGCCTTCGATGCCTTCCAGTTGCTCTGTGCGGTGCGCAAGGGTCCTTGGGGCGTCGATGGCTTGAACCTGCGTATCACCAGCGCGCTGCTCAAGGCCCGGTTGATCGACAGCGATCAGCAATGGTACGAAGGTCGCCCGGTGCTGATGACCCGCAACGATTATGGCCTGGGCTTGATGAATGGCGACATTGGCATCGCCCTGAAACTGCCAGAGCGTGACGGCCCTGATGCGGGTCGCCAGGTACTGCGCGTGGCGTTCCCGCGCAACGATGGCCAAGGCGGTGTGCGTTTTGTATTGCCCAGCCGGCTCAATGACGTGGAAACCGTGTACGCGATGACCGTGCACAAATCCCAGGGTTCCGAGTTCGCCCACACCGCGTTGATCCTTCCGGATGCACTGAATCCGGTACTGACCAAGGAGCTGATCTACACCGGGATTACCCGGGCCAAGGACTGGTTCAGTTTGATTGAGCCAAGGCCAGGTGTTTTCGAAGAGGCCGTGCGGCGCAAGGTCAAACGCTTGAGCGGGTTGATGCTTGAGTTGGGCTGATAGCTGTCAGGGCGAGGAGGCAAGCGCACCCCTGTAGGAGCGAGCTTGCTCGCGAAAAACCTCAAGGCACCGCGGTTATTCAGGCTGAGCGCGTTATCGTTAACGTCCATCGCGAGCAAGCTCGCTCCTACAGGGGGCAGCTCTACACCGCTTTCAGCGTCATTTCGGTCGCAGGCAGGCCCATAAAGCGTCGGACCCGCTCTCCAGTCTGCTCATTGCGTATAGCGTGTGGGCTTGCATCCAGCTGAATATTCCCGCCTTCCATGAAAATTACCCGATCGGAAATCGACATCGCGAAATCCATCTCGTGGGTAACGATCAGCATGGTCATCCCTTCCTTTGCCAAATCGCGGATTACGTTCAATACGTCGCCCACCAGCTCCGGATCGAGGGCCGAAGTCGGTTCGTCGAACAGCATGATCTGTGGCTCCATGGCCAAGGCCCGGGCAATCGCTACCCGTTGTTGCTGGCCGCCGGAAAGCTGATGCGGGTATTTGTGCGCATGTGCCAGTAAACCGACTTTATCCAGCAGCGCATAGGCGCGTTGTTCGCTCAAAACTTTGGGGATGCCGTGGTAGCGCGGCGCCAGGGTGATGTTGTCGATAATGCAGCGATGGGGGAACAGGTTGAAGTTCTGGAAAACCATTCCGATATGCCGCACACCACGACGAATTTGCGCGCTGTTGGGCTTGTCGCCGGCGTTGATGAAGCTTTCGCTGAACAGCATGATCTCACCTTGATCAATGCTCTCAAGGCCGTTGATGGTGCGAATCAACGACGTCTTGCCTGACCCGGACGGTCCGATGATGGAGACCACCTGCCCACTGTTGATCTTCAGCTCGATGCCCTTGAGTACTTCATGGTCGCCGTAGCGTTTATGAATGTCCTGCAAGTGCAGGATGCAGTCCGCACCAGAATTCGATTGGGTGCGAGTCTGAATGACCTGCGAGGAGATGACCGACTTGAGTTCGGCCACGGCGGCATCGTCGAGGGTTTTTGGCTTGCGCTGGTTCAAGTCCAAAGAATGTTCAAGGCGCTGTAACAGCCAACCGAACACGCTGACGATCAGCACGTAATACACCGCCACTGCGGCCAGGGTTTCCATCACCAGGAAGTTTTGCGCGTACAGGCGTTGGCCGACGGTGAGCAGTTCGGTCAGGGAAATCACCGAGATCAGCGACGTCAGTTTCACCACGGTGATGTATTCGTTGATCAGCGTTGGCAAAGAGATACGAAAGGCCTGGGGAATCACGATCAGCCGTTGCAGCCCGATCGTACCAATACCCAAAGCACGTCCGGCTTCTTTCTGGCCCTTGGCGACCGAAATCAGGCCGCCGCGATGGATTTCCGCCATGTACGCCGCTTCAGTCACTACCAAAGCGAGCAGCCCGGAATAGAACGGATTGGACAACACCGAGCCGCTGGCCGGGAACAGCTGCGGTAGGTTGTAAACGAAGACCACTAGCACCAGCAGCGGAATACTGCGAAAAAACCAGATATAAACCGACGCTGGTGTCCTGATCCAGGCTGCGCTGGAGAGTTTGGCCGACGCCAGCAAAAAGCCCAGAAGCATGCCGATGAACCACGCCAGTGCACTGAGTTCAATCACCGTGACACAGGCCTGCCAGAAGCTGGGAAGCGAGAACAGGGTGAAAAAGTAGGACCAATCGAATTGCATAAATACCTCAAGCTGCCTTATGTCGCTGAAATCATGGCGAGCGCTGCATCCGTACCTGGCCCGGCTCGATCACGGGCAAGCCACGCTCCCAAGAGAGACGTGGTTGCCCGCGAAGTTCGTCAGTCGGCTACTGCTTCCAGGTTGTACTTGCTCAGGATCGCTGCGTATTCGCCGCTCTTCTTGCTTTGCGCGAAGGCTTCAAGCAGCGCCTGGTAGGTGGCGTCATTGCCTTTCTTGACGAAGATACCGAGGGTTTGTGGATAGATCAGGTGTTTGGTCGTCACCACCACTCGACCGTTGGTGCGTTCGGCGATCATCTTCGCAGCGCCAGCGATTTCCAACTGGGCCTGGATGTTTTTCGACAGCAGCGCCTGAGTGACTTCTGGTGCGGACGGGTATTCGCTCAGGCTAATGGCGCCCTTGTTGTTCGGCACGCAGTACTCGGCTGAGAGCTTCTGCAATTCGCTGACCCACGTAGTGCCTTGTTCCAACCCGACTTTCAAACCGCAGAGTTCTTCTGGGGTTTGTGGGCTCAGGTCGCTGTCCTTCGGCGTCATGACCGCGGCACCGGTTTTGGCGTAGGCAATGGTCAGGGCCTGGGTCTGGCGCTCCGGGGTGATGTACATGCCGGAGATGATTGCGTCATAGCGCCCGGCATTCAGACCGAGGATCAGGCTAGGGAATTTGGTGTCGACGAACTCGGCCTTCGCTTGCATATGGTTGGCCAGGGAGTGACTGAGTTCAGGGTCGGAACCGACGACGTTTTTCTCGGCATCGTAGGACTCGAAGGGCGGGTAGGTGATTTCCATGCCGATCTTTAACTGGCCCGGTGTCGCGGTGGTTGTGGCAAGGCTGGCAGTGGCGCAGAGCAGGCCGGCGGCAAGCAGGGTCAGGCGCGATGCGGTGTTTTTAGTGATCATGTTCGGTGCCTCAAAAGTAGGGAAGTAGTGGCCGACGACTGGGTTTCAGGAAGGCTGCGCCTGGTTTTTCAAATGTCCGAAGCTCGATGGCTTGCGGGCTTTTTCGGGTAGCTGGATTTCGCCATTTTCTACCCGCTTGCGCAGGTACTGGTATGTCTGCAAGGCCTGGCCGTACATGTGTTCACCAATAGCGATTTGTTCATACTCCTGCTCGGCTTTGGCAAAGCTGGGCAGTGGTTTGATCTGGGTATGGAAGTCGCAGGCGTAGAACAGCGGGAAGGAGTAGCGCTCTTCACTCACTGCGCGCACACGGTGAGCGGTAGCCACGAAAGCGCCCGCGGTCATGACTTCGAGCATGTCGCCGATGTTCACCACGAAAGCGTCTGGAATGGGTGGCGCATCAATCCATTGGCCGAGGTTGTTCATCACCTCCAGCCCCGGCTTGTCAGCCAGCAAAATGGTGAAGCACTCATAGTCGGTGTGCGCACCAATACCAGGTGCATCCTGGACTGCGTCGTCGAAGGGATAGTGGATCAGCCGCAGCTTTGATGGCGGTCGGGTGACCATGCTGTCGAAATAGTCTTCCTCCAGGCCCAATGCCAGGGCGAAGCCACCGAACAGCTGTCGACCGAGGGCGAAGATCGCCGCGTAGTAGGCCTGCACCGCTTCCTTGAAACCGGGTAGCAGCGGCCATTCATTCGGCCCGAGCAGAGGGGTGTTGGCCAGCACCAGAGGGTCGTTTTCCGGGACTTCGAAGCCGATATCGAAGGCTTCTTTGTGATCCGGTTTGCCCTTGGCGTAAACCTCTTCGCCTTCCGGGACAAAACCTTTATGCGACTTCGAGGCACCGATGTAATGCTGCATCTTGGTGTCGAAGGGCTGATCGAAATAGTCCTTGGCGGCCTGGCGCAAGTTGGCGATCAGCTGCGGATCAATGCCGTGGCTGGTGATGTAGAGAAAGCCGACGTCACTGGCAGCCGCCCCGAGCTGCTCAGCGACGGCCAGTCGATGTTCCCGTTCGATGCTGAAAAGGCCGGCGATATCCACCACCGGAATGCTTTTGAAGTTGGCTTGGGCCGGGCTGTTATTGATCTTCTCAGGCATGACGCAAAAACCTCACGGACGGGTTGAGTGGGTAAAACGGTCGAAGTGTTGGCGCTCTGTTTTGGCCATCCAGATATTCAGCGACCACAGGTCGGCGACTGGCACATTGGTGAAGGGCAGGTGATGCAAATAGCCGTCGGCGCCGAACTCTGGCGTCAGGGTGCTGACCTGATAGCCGCGAGCCTGTTGGGAGCGCCAGATGGCTTCCCAGTGCTGTTGATGGAAGGCCAGTTCCCGGGCGTATTCCGGTGCAGCCGGATGGGGAACCTGCGGGCCCTGGTCATAACCGACTCGGGCCTGGATATGGTGCACGCGCTCGACGAAGGCGCTCAGGTCATCCGCCGGGTCATTCAACAAGCGTTCGCAGGTGACGATCCAATGGCTGATATCGCTGGTGAACAATAAGTCGGGCAGCTGCCGGATCAGCTCAAGGGTCAGCCAGGGGTTGAACAGTGAGCGCGAACGGTGGGTTTCGAAGCTGCAGACTTGCCCGTGCTTGCGCGCAAGCGTCATGGCCTGCCCGAAGAACTCCACCTGCTGCGCCAGTGGCCAGCGATCATTACCGGCCAGAACATTGACGAAGCGTGGGTTGAGCTCGGCGGCCCAAGCGAGTTTTTTGTCCAGATCAAGGAGGTGTTCGGCGGGCGGTGCGGATTGTTTCGGCAACACGTCATAGGCGGTAAAAACCGTGCTGATGTACCCGAGTCGATTGGCCCGTAGAAAGGCGCCGAACTCGGCTCGCTCACTGGCTTCCAGCGGCAGGCGGGCCTCCATGCCGTCGAAGCCTGCCTCCAGTAACTCATCGAGTGCCTGAGCCTTGCTCGCGGTATAGCCCCAGAGGGTACGGAATATTTCAAGTTTCATTAGTGAACCTCCACGATTCCTTCAACTACTCAAGGCTCGACGGCGGTACGTGACCGAATCGGGCTGTTATGGCAGTAGTAAAAGGTTTTCATGAGCCGGATCTCTGTGTATCCGTTCTCACTTATATCGCTGTTAATTTTTATTGTTATTACGACCGCTTGCGGTCACAGGTCACGCTGGCATTGATGGTAAGCAGGGTGCGAGGCAGAGAAGAATAGGAAACCTCAAATCGTTACTTCAGGGTTTTCTAAACAAATAGCCGGCTATCAATGAACGCTGTTTCGTGAAGGTTTCACCAGCTGTGCTACCGTTTCCGCATCGCCCTGACGATTGAAGAGAATCCCTGCATGGACGTGGCCGTCTCGACGACAGAACGCAGTGTTGGCTGGAGGCAGTTGCTGCCGTCCGCCATTCTCTGTTGGTTGACCTCCCTCGCTTCTGTCCTGCCAGAAACGCCGATCGGCATGGCGGCCCCATGAGTTTATTCAAGCTCGATAACCGTCCGACCCTGCGCTCGGTCGTTGGTCGCGGGCATTTGATTGTCGCGTTAGTAGCGGTGGCCCTGGCCAGCCTTTCCTTGAGCCTGCTTGGGGGGCTGGCCTTGCGCGTTTATGCCGATCACAACCTGCAATTGATTGCTCGCTCGATCAACTACACCGTGGAAGCCGCAGTGGTGTTCGACGACAAGGTCGCGGCGACTGAAGCGCTGGCGTTGATCGCCTCCATGGAAGAGGTGGCAGACGTGCAGGTTTTCGGTGAGAACGGTCGGTTGCTGGCGCGTTGGCAGCGACCGGCAACCGGGTTGCTCTCTGAGTTGGAAACTCAGATAGCCCAGACCTTTCTGGAAAAGCCGATCAGCCTGCCGATCCTCCATAAGGGCCAGGAAATCGGCAGCATCCTGCTCACCGGTCATGGCGGTAGTCTGTTGCGTTTTTTGCTCAGTGGTCTGGCCGGCATTGTGTTGTGCACGGCCCTGAGTGCTTGGGTTGCCCTGTACCTGGCACGACGTCAGCTTCAAGGAATCACTGGCCCGCTGCGCAGTCTGGCCAGCGTGGCCCACGCCGCGCGTAGCAAACGAGCCTTCGATCAGCGCGTACCGCCAGCCGAGATTGCCGAGCTGAATAATCTGGGTAACGACTTCAATGCCTTGCTCGATGAAATGGAAGCCTGGCAGACGAATCTGCAAAACGAAAACGAAACGCTGGCCCACCAGGCCAGTCATGACAGCCTCACCGGTCTGCCGAATCGGGCGTTTTTCGAGGGCCGGCTGATCCGCGCATTGCGCAGCGCGAACAAACTCGATGAGCGGGTCGCGGTGTTGTTTCTCGACAGTGACCGGTTCAGAGACATCAACGACAATTTTGGTCACTCGGCCGGTGATGCGGTATTGGTTGCCATTGCTACGCGGGTCAGAGCGCAGTTGCGCGAAGATGACTTGATCGCGCGACTGGGCGCAGATGAGTTTGCCGTTCTGCTGACGCCCCTGCACAAGGACGAGGACGCCGAGCGCATTGCCGACAAGATCATTGCCAGCATGGACACTCCGATCCAGGTGCCAGGCAATACCTCAGTCTTAAGCTCACTCAGCATCGGGATTGCCATTTATCCCGATCATGGCGCTACTCCAGGCACTCTGCTCGATGCCGCCGATGCGGCGATGTCTCAAGCCAAATGCCTCGCCCAAGGCGGGCAGCAGACGGCGGGGTCGGAGCATCCTGTCGCACTTGTTCAAACCAGGCGATGAATCCACACCGAAAACCGCCGAGTGTCGATTGTGGTGAGCGCGGATTAATCCGCGAACAGCATCGAGCGGGTTTCCCCCATCAACAAGCGCTGATTCTGCTCGGTCACGCTGCGGATGTAGTCCCACAGCAGGGTAATGCGCTTGAGCTTGCGCAGGTCCTCGCGGCAGTACATCCAGAATTGCCGGGTGATGTTGATTTCTTCTGGCAGCACCGGCAGTAGACGCGGGTCCTGCGCTGCAAGAAAACACGGCAGGATTGCCAACGAGCGCCCCTGTTGGGCGGCGACGTACTGGGCAATCACGCTGGTGCTGCGCAGGTTGGCGCTGGCGCCGGGCAACACGTTGGCCAGGTAAAGCAGCTCCGAGCTGAACGCCAGATCGTCGACATAACTTATGAACTGGTGGTTGACCAAGTCTGCCGGGCGGCGGATTGGTGGGTGTTTGTCGAGGTAGTCCTGGGTCGCGTACAGCTGCAAACGGTAGTCACAGAGTTTGCAGCACACGTACGGGCCGTGCTCCGGGCGTTCCAGAGCGATGACGATATCCGCCTCACGCTTGGACAGGCTGATGAAGTGCGGCAGCGGCAGGATGTCCACCGAGATTGCCGGGTAGGTGTCGACGAAGTGGCTCAGCTGCGGGGTGATAAAGAAGCTGCCGAACCCCTCGGTGCAACCCATGCGAACATGACCCGACAGCGCCACGCCAGAGCCCGAAACCTGCTCGCAGGCCATGTGTAGCGTGCTTTCGATCGACTCGGCGTAACCCAGCAAGCGCTGGCCCTCGGCGGTCAGCACGAAGCCGTTGGTCCGCGACTTTTCGAACAGCAAAGTTCCCAGCGCACCTTCCAGTGAGCTGATGCGCCTCGACACAGTGGTGTAGTCCACCGCCAGGCGTTTGGCGGCCGTGCTGGCCTTGCGTGTACGGGCGACCTCGAGGAAGAACTTCAGGTCGTCCCAGTTCAATGCGCTTAAAGATGTGATGTTTTTTTGCATGTTGGACCGGCTTTTATGTGCGTTCTTATTAGAAGTTTGCACATCTATACTCCAGAAACAGTCCGACAAACAACTCGGGACGCCGCCTCATTTCAAGGCGACAAAACGCCTTGGCTCCCTGCACAGCAACCCACTTCAATAACAAGAAGCCAGGAGACCATCATGAACGCATCTCTCACGCTAGACGAAACCACCTTGCAACGCGTCAAGCTGCTGATCGACGGCGAATGGGTCGAGTCGCAGACCACCGAGTGGCACGACATCGTCAACCCGGCCACCCAGCAAGTGCTGGCCAAAGTTCCGTTCGCTACTGCCTCTGAAGTCGACGCAGCTATCAGTGCCGCCCATCGCGCCTTCCAGACCTGGAAGCTGACGCCGATCGGCGCGCGGATGCGCATCATGCTCAAGCTCCAGGCGTTGATCCGCGAACACTCCAAACGCATTGCCGTAGTGCTCAGCGCCGAGCAGGGCAAAACCATTGCCGATGCCGAAGGCGATATTTTCCGTGGTCTGGAAGTGGTCGAGCACGCGTGCTCCATTGGCAGCCTGCAGATGGGCGAATTCGCCGAGAACGTCGCCGGTGGTGTCGATACTTACACGCTGCGTCAGCCGATCGGCGTCTGTGCCGGGATCACTCCGTTCAACTTCCCTGCGATGATTCCGCTGTGGATGTTCCCGATGGCGATTGCCTGCGGCAACACTTTCGTCCTCAAGCCTTCCGAGCAGGACCCGATGTCGACCATGCTGCTGGTGGAATTGGCGCTGGAAGCCGGGGTTCCGCCGGGCGTGCTCAACGTGGTGCACGGTGGCAAGGATGTGGTGGATGCGCTGTGCACTCACAAAGACATCAAAGCTGTGTCGTTCGTTGGTTCGACTGCGGTCGGTACTCATGTCTACGACCTGGCCGGCAAACATGGCAAACGCGTGCAATCGATGATGGGCGCGAAAAACCACGCGGTGGTGCTGCCCGATGCCAATCGTGAGCAAGCCCTCAACGCTCTGGTCGGTGCCGGTTTCGGTGCGGCTGGCCAACGTTGCATGGCCACCTCTGTCGTGGTGCTGGTGGGCGCAGCCAAGCAATGGCTGCCGGACCTCAAGGCACTGGCGCAGAAGCTCAAAGTGAATGCCGGCAGCGAGCCGGGCACCGATGTCGGCCCGGTGATCTCCAAAAAGGCCAAGGCCCGCGTGCTGGGATTGATCGAAGCGGGCATCAAGGAAGGCGCGAAGCTGGAACTCGACGGCCGCGACGTCAAGGTTCCGGGGTTCGAGCAGGGCAACTTCATTGGCCCGACTCTGTTCTCCGGTGTGACCACCGACATGCAGATCTACACACAGGAAATCTTCGGTCCGGTACTGGTGGTGCTGGAAGTCGATACCCTTGATCAAGCCATCGCTTTGGTCAACAGCAACCCCTTCGGCAACGGCACCGGCCTGTTCACTCAGAGCGGCGCAGCGGCACGTAAATTCCAGAACGAGATCGATGTCGGCCAGGTCGGGATCAACATCCCGATCCCCGTGCCGGTTCCGTTCTTCAGCTTTACCGGTTCCCGTGGCTCCAAGCTTGGTGACCTCGGTCCGTACGGCAAACAAGTGGTTCAGTTCTACACTCAGACCAAGACGGTCACCAGTCGCTGGTTCGACGATGACAGCGTGAACGATGGCGTGAACACCACCATTCACTTGCGCTGATCGAGGAGAAGAACATGAAGATTGCATTTATCGGTCTGGGCAACATGGGCGCGCCGATGGCGCGCAACCTGATCAAGGCCGGCCACGAGCTGAACCTGTTCGACCTGAACCAGACCGTGCTCGCGGAACTGGCTCAGCTGGGTGGCAGCATCAGCGCTTCACCTCGTGAAGCGGCTCAAGGCAGCGAACTGGTCATCACCATGTTGCCGGCCGCCGCCCATGTGCGCAGCGTCTGGCTGGGTGAAGACGGTGTGCTGGCCGGGATCGCCAAGGGTGTGCCTGCGGTGGATTGCAGCACCATCGACCCGCAGACCGCCCGCGATGTGGCGGCCGCTGCGGCCAAGCAAGGCGTGGCGATGGCCGATGCACCGGTCTCCGGCGGCACCGGCGGCGCGCAGGCAGGCACCCTGACTTTCATGGTCGGCGCCACGCCGGAGCTGTTCGCTACTCTGCAGCCAGTGCTGGCGCAAATGGGCCGCAACATCGTGCGTTGCGGTGAAGTCGGCACCGGGCAAATCGCCAAAATCTGCAATAACCTGCTGCTGGGGATTTCCATGGTCGGCGTCAGCGAAGCCATGGCGTTGGGCGACGCACTGGGGATCGACACCCAGGTGCTGGCCGGAGTCATCAACAGTTCGACCGGGCGTTGCTGGAGTTCGGAGATGTACAACCCATGGCCAGGCATCGTCGAAACGGCGCCGGCTTCGCGCGGTTACACCGGCGGTTTCCATGCCGAGCTGATGCTCAAGGATCTGGGGCTGGCCACTGAAGCAGCGCGTCAGGCGCACCAACCGGTGGTGCTCGGCGCAGTGGCCGAGCAGTTGTATCAGGCGATGGGGCAGCGTGGGGAAGGTGGCAAGGACTTCTCGGCAATCATCAACAGCTATCGCAAACCCCAATAAGGGGTTTTCCGAGAGCCCACGTCGGGTGGGCTCTCGGTTTTTTACACTGGACCTGCTACGGGGGAATGCATTGAGCCTGAAATTCCCTAACGTATCGGCATTGATTGATACTGTTTCCTGACGTCGAGCCATTGCCCGACTTGGTTTAGATGCCAGAGTCTTTGGAGACAGCGCATGCGTTGCACACGCACCATCAAACCTCTGTCCTACTTGTTGCTCTCCCTGACAGGTTCCCACCGCACGCTCGCACTTCTGGGTCTGGGATCCGTCATGTGCCTGAGCGTTTTCGCGCCATCCACGGCCTGCGCTGAGTCAATGCCTGGCCATATGGTCTACTTGCGTACGATCGATCCGAGCATTCAGCAGGACATTCGCTATGCCAGTGCTCACAACTTCACGGGGCGCCCGCTCGACGGTTACGCCGCCGCGGAGTGCATCTTGTCGCAAGACGCGGCGAAGGCCATCGCCCGGGTACAAACGGCACTGCGTGCACAGGGTTACGGTTTGAAGGTGTTCGACTGCTATCGACCCAGCCGTGCTGTCGCGGACATGGGGCGCTTCTCGAATGAGCCGGGTGACCCCCTCAAGGTCGAGTTCTACCCGCGCGTGAACAAGACGGACTTCTGGCGTCTGGGTTACGTGGCCCGGGTTTCAAATCACTCGAAGGGGGGCACTGTGGATGTGACGCTCACAGGCCCCGAGGCTTTGCCCGCCGAAATGTGGACGGCCTCGACCGCGCAAGTTGATTGTGCAGCCCCCTATGGCCAGCGGTTACGCGATGGCGCCCTTGATATGGGAACGGGCTTTGACTGCTTCGATGAGCGAGCCCATACCGCCAGCCCGATGATCAGTCCAACGGCCAGGCAGAATCGCCAGCGTCTCACCAACGCCATGCAGAAAGAGGGATTTGTCGGTTACGCGGGCGAATGGTGGCACTTCACCTATATCCGGGATCCTGCGTTGGACAAGGCCCTGGACTTCCCCATTACACCCTTGGAGACCAGCGTTACGGGCCAAGAAGATCATTGATGCCCTCGCGGATTGACTGAATTAAAACGACAATGATGCATATCAAGGGATGATTCACTTTGAAAAGATTATTTAAAATCTGCCCCCTATTGATGCTTCTTTTTTCAAGTCTGGTGCTAGCGCAAGTTCCTGATACCAGTAATCAGTTAATTGTGGTCACAACAAAAAACTGGACTGACTTCAAAGGGACCGCGCAGCGCTATGAACGCCATGGGCAAACGTTTCAGAAGTACGGAGAAGCATTTCCGGTCGTTGTCGGCAAAAGCGGTTTAGCCTGGGGCCGCGGCATCAACCACGACGAACAAGGCCAAGGTCCGGTTAAACGTGAAGGCGATGGAAAAGCACCGGCAGGGATATTCAACATTGGAACGGCTTTTGGTTATGACAGTACGGCCAAAACCAAATTACCTTATACCCCTCTCACTTCGATGACCGAATGCGTGGATGACAGCAACTCCAAACGCTATAACGAGCTTGTCGAGGGGCTGGCTGTCTCAAAGGACTGGACCAGTTCCGAACATATGCGCCGCGATGATGACTTATATCGAAAGGGCATTTTTATCGAACACAATACGCCTGCGTCCCCGGCTTCTGGCTCATGCATCTTCTTCCACATATGGCATGGGCCAACTTCCGCAACGCTTGGCTGCACGGCCATGGATCCAGCGGACATTTCTCATCTGTTCACCTGGCTAGATCCCCGCGAGACTCCTTTGCTGGTGCAAATGCCCGAGGCGGAATACGAGCGCTATCGCGTAAGCTGGAATCTTCCCAAACGTTGAAACAGTCGAATCATGCTGTCTGATGTTGGCCTGCGCCGGAATCGGCAAATATCCGTTAATTGAGGCGGGATGAGGGGCAACGCCAAGTCTGAAAAATTCAAACTTGGCGGGTTGGGGTCGTTAGGGCTGAATTTTTCAACGGCCTGCCAGGGCAAACCCGTCCCCAAAAAGTGGGAACTCAGAATCAGGCGAAAACGAAATACTTGCGCACGGTCTCGACCACTTCCCAGGTGCCTGTCATCCCCGGTTCGATAACGAAAATATCACCCGCCCGCAGATGGATTGGCGCCATGCCGTCCGGGGTGATGACGCAGTAGCCTTCCTGAAAATGGCAGTACTCCCATTTCACATACTCGACTCGCCATTTGCCCGGTGTGCAGATCCAGGTACCCATGATCTTGCTGCCGTCTTCGCTGGTGTAGGCGTTGAGGTTGACGGTGTGCGGGTCGCCTTCGAGCTTTTCCCATTTGCAGGCGTCGAGTACTGGCAATGGGTGGGTATCGCGAAGAACGGTAATCGGTGCGGACATGATAACTCCGGGCGTTAAGGGAGAACTGAAGTCGCACCCTATAGCGCTTGGCGAGGTGTCAGTTGTCTGTACTCGACACTGAGGTATCCAGAAGCGCAGCGGCCGGCGTGCATTCACGCAACGCTCGGAGGATGAAAGCAGACTTTTGAACGGGCTGTTTTTTTCGTTGAAATTTCCACTCAGTAAAAGCCTGATTATTAGCAATATGTGCGAAATATTTGGGCGTTTCCGGAGGTTTTCGCAAGAATATTCACAGGGTTCACTCGTATCATTCACTTCGGAACAGGCCAAGAGCTTTGCAATGAAAAAAACAATGTTGTGGTGGGATATCAGCCCGCCCTTGAGCGCCGCTACACCCACCTGGCCGGGTGACACACCTTTTCAGGAGGAGCGCGTGTGGACGTTTGGGCCGGAGTGTCCGGTGAATGTTGGCCGCATCACTCTGTCTCCTCACACCGGCGCCCATGTCGATGCGCCGCTGCATTACAGCGCTGACGGTGCGGCCATTGGCGATGTGTCGCTCGATGTTTATATCGGTCCCTGCCGGGTGTTGCATTGCCTGGACAGCGGCCAACTGGTGCATCCTGAGCAACTTGACGGTCGCTTGGAAGACCTGCCCGAGCGCGTTCTGCTGCGCACCTATGGACAAGCGCCGCTGACGGCCTGGGATCCGGACTTTACGGCTGTCGCCAAAGAAACCGTCGACCTGCTGGCAAGTCTGGGCGTGCGCTTGATCGGTATCGATACACCGTCGCTGGACCCTCAGCAATCCAAGACCATGGATTCGCACAATGCGGTGGCCCGGCATGGCATGGCCATCCTCGAAGGCATCGTGCTCGATGACGTTCCGGAAGGGGACTATGAACTGATCGCTTTGCCGCTACGTTTTGCCAACCTGGATGCCAGTCCGGTCAGGGCGATTTTGCGTCCACTGGTCCACTGAATAAACCGCAACCGCAACGTGAGGAGCCGACTCAATGAGCCAATGTCCCTATTCACCTGAAAACCAGTCGGCGGAGTGGCATAACGCCGAGCTGAACTTTTCAGACTCCATGAGCTACGGCGACTACCTGGACCTGGGGAAGATTCTCAGCGCTCAGCACCCCTTGTCCCCGGACCATAACGAGATGCTGTTCATCATCCAGCATCAGACGTCCGAGCTGTGGATGAAGCTGATGCTGCACGAGCTCAAGGCTGCTCGCGAACACGTCAGGCTGGGAGAGTTGCCGCCTGCCTTCAAGATGCTGGCTCGGGTCTCGCGGATCTTCGATCAGTTGGTCCATGCCTGGACAGTGCTGGCCACCATGACCCCCACCGAGTACCACGCGATACGGCCGTTTCTGGGGCAGTCATCGGGGTTCCAGTCATTTCAGTACCGTGAGATCGAATTTATTCTGGGCAACAAAAGTGCAACCCTTTTGCGCCCGCATGCGCATCGGCCGGAGCTGTTGGCAGAGCTTGAAAAGGCGATTGCCACACCGTCGCTGTATGACGAAGCGATTCGCTTGCTGGCCAGCGCCGGCCTGACGATCGACCCGCAGCGTTTCGAACGCGACCCGACCAGCCCTACGATGCATGACGCCTCCGTCGAAGCGGCCTGGCGCGAGGTCTATACCGACCCTTCGCGTTATTGGGATCTCTACCAATTGGCAGAAAAGCTGATCGACCTTGAAGATTCGTTCCGTCAGTGGCGCTTCCGCCATGTCACAACGGTTGAGCGGATCATCGGTTTTCAACCGGGAACCGGCGGCACCGAAGGTGTCGGTTACCTGCGCAAAATGCTCGATACCGTGCTGTTCCCGGAATTGTGGCGGGTTCGCTCAACGCTTTGAGCAATGCTGATACGCAAGGCAGCGCTGATCCCTTGTAGCAGCTGCCGAAGGCTGCGTTCGAGCCGGGGTCGCGCTCGACCGAAGTCCTCGCCGTTCGGGCTACTGCTGCTTATCTGAAGAGTTGCGGCGTCAGGATTACGACTGCTGCGCAGCCGGACGCAGCCTGGCGGCAGCTGCTACATAGAGCGCGTCGCACTTGTAAATGCCTCTAACCCGACATACAAAAGCCCCGGCACTCATCGAATGTCGGGGCTTTTTGTCGACTGGCTGAAGGTTATTGAGCGACCGACACCGAGCGAGTCCTGGCTAACCGAATCCGGTAGAAAACGAAGATGATCAATACCCAGGCCGGGATGGCGAAGACCGAGGCGCGTACCCCTGGAATCATCAGCATGACGCAGATGATCATGGCCATGAAGGCCAGGCACAGGTAATTGGTGTAGGGTGACCAGAACGCCTTGAAGCCGGGCACGATGCCGCGTTGGCCCATGGCCTTGCGAAACTTCAGGTGCGTCAGGCTGATCAGCGCCCAGTTGATCATCAGCGAGGCGACCACCAGCGCGAACAGCAACTCGAGCGCTTCATGCGGGGCGACGTAGTTGACCACCACGCACAGCATGGTGACTAACGCCGATACGCCGAGCGCCAGTAACGGCACGCCCTGCTTGTTCAGTTTCATCAGCGCCTTGGGTGCATCGTCCTGTTCGGCCAGGCCGTAGAGCATGCGGCTGTTGCAGTAGACGCCGCTGTTATAGACCGAAAGTGCCGCAGTGAGCACCACAAAATTGAGGATCTGCGCCGCGGTGTTGCTGCCGATCAAGGCGAAGATCTGCACAAACGGACTGCCGCTGTAGGCATCGCCGGAAGCGCCCAGTGTTTGCAGCAGTTGATCCCACGGATACAGCGAAAGCAGCACGGTGAGTGCGCCGACGTAGAAGATCAATACGCGGTAAACCACTTGATTGATCGCCTTGGGAATGACTTTCCTCGGCTCGCTGGCTTCAGCAGCGGTGATGCCGACCAGCTCCAGGCCGCCAAAGGAGAACATGATGAACGCCATCGACATCAGCAAACCGTTGGTGCCGTTGGGGAAGAAACCTCCGTGGCTCCACAGGTTGCTCACCGAAGCCTGCGGGCCACCAGTACCGCTGACCAGCATGTAACAGCCCAGGGCAATCATGCCGATGATCGCCACGACCTTGATGAGGGCGAACCAGAACTCCATCTCGCCAAACACTTTGACGTTCATCGTGTTGATCAGGTTGACCAGCACGAAGAACACTGCCGCGCTGACCCAGGTCGGCACCTCGGGCCACCAGAACTGAACGTACTTGCCAACGGCGGTCAGCTCCGCCATGCCCACCAGCACATACAGCACCCAGTAGTTCCAGCCGGACAGGAAACCGGCAAAGCCGCCCCAGTAGTTGTGGGCAAAGTGGCTGAAGGAACCGGCGACCGGCTCTTCGACAATCATCTCTCCCAGTTGGCGCATGATCAGGAAGGCGATGAACCCGGCAATCGCATAGCCGAGGATCATCGACGGTCCGGCCGACTTGAGTACTCCGGCGGAGCCTAGAAACAGCCCGGTACCAATGGCTCCACCCAATGCGATCAGTTGAATATGACGATTTTTCAACCCCCGCTTGAGCTCGCCTTGTTGCAAGATTTCATCCGCCATCGGGTTCCCTTCTAGTTGTTATGGTCAGGCCTGCTTTGAATACGTCAGGTTATTCAATCGCTGCTCATTTTTGAATGATCAGATATTACTCTCGGTAAATTTTTCGTAATACAGATGAACACTCTCGGGTGCCTGTTCCTGCAACCAGGTCTTGATCGACTCGACCATCGGCGGTGGGCCGCAGACGTACATGTCGACCGCCGCGTCGCGCAGTTCGCTGGTGTCGAAATGCTCGGTGATATAACCGCGCTTTCCCTCCCACGCAGGCGATGGATCGCTGACCACCTCGGTGTAGCGAAACCCCGGAATGCGTTCGGCATAGGCCTTGATGCGCGCGCTTTCGCACAGATCAGCGGCGTCCCGGACACCGTAGTACAAATGCACGGGTTGCTCGCACCCGCGCTCGGCAAGCTCATCGAGCATGCCCAGCAGCGCAGATAGCCCGGTGCCACCGGCGACCAGAATCAGCGGCTTGGCGACATGACGAAGATAGAACGCACCCAGCGGCGCTTCCAGTCCGATTTCGTCGCCCACCCGACAGCGTTCGCGGATGTAGTTGCTCATCACTCCGTCAGGCAGCAGGCGAATCAGGAACTGCAGTTGATTGCTGTTGCTCGGCCGGTTGGCGAACGAGTAGGAACGCTTGCTCTGCGTACCCGGGATCAGCAGCCGGGCGTATTGCCCCGGCAGGAAATCCAGGGGCTGGCCTGCCGTGCCCAAATCCAGATGCAGAATCGCCGTGCTGGCCGAGACCTGCCTGACCTCGGTGACCGTACCGGTGAGTTGGCCGGGACCCGAGGCATTGCACAGGCTGGAGGCGAAGTCGAAGTAAAACGCAGCGTCGGACTTCACTCGGGTCTGGCAGGTAAGCATTTTGCGTTGCTGCAGGTCCTGACTGGAGAGGGCTTCCTCGTCCACATAATCCTGGCTGTAGTCGCCCGATTCGCAGCGGCCCTGGCAGGTTCCACAGACGCCCTCGCGGCAATCCAGGGGAATATTGATGCCGTTGCGCAGGGCGGCGTCGAGCAGTATTTCGTTGGGTTGTACGGGAAAGAACAGCGTTTTGCCGTCGGCAAAGCTGAACGCGACCTTGTGATTCATGCCCCGGTCTCCATGGATTCAGAGGTGGTAGAAATCGAGCACCGAGTTAATGGTGTCGTTGAGCAGCAGGACGTGTTTGCGGGCAATGACCCAGCTGTCTCCGTGAGGCTTGAGACGATAGGTCGCGTTCCCGTAGAACTGCTCGGAAGTGGCCAGGCGATAGAACAGGGTGTGCCAGTTCAGACGCACCTCCAGGTCGCCGCCCTCGAGTTCATCGATGCGCACGTTGTTGATCAGGTGCAGGGTGCGCGGCATTGGAGTCGCGGAAGCGGCTTTGCCGGTGCGCAGGCGGAACACGCGGTCTTCCAGACCCGAACGGTTGGGGTAGTAGATCAGCGACATTTCGCGTTTTGGGTCGCGGGTGTAGACGTGTTCCGAGTCCCATTGCGGCAGGTGGAACTCACTGTGCTCGTCGAACAGCGTGATATAGGCGTCCCAATCCTGGGCGTCGCACAATTCAGACTTGCGATAGAAAAACTGCTCGATCTGGTACTGCAATTGCGGATTCATGTTCACACCTCATGCAGCTTTAGGGATTTCGCTTCCAGGCCATTGAGCAGAAATTTCTGCCAGTTGCTGTGCTGGTTGACGTAAAGCCCTTCGTGGGTGAATTCGGTGCCAGTCATTGCCGGCATGATGCCAATCGACTCGCTGTTGGGTGTGGCGCCGGTCGCCCATTGATGACTGCCGCGAGAAATATCGCTCCAGGGCTCCAGGCGCGCCTGGAAACCACGCTGGGCTTCGCGAAACTCCACCAGGTCATCCGGGGTGCCGAGTCCGGACACGTTGAAGAAGTCTTCGAACTGACGAATCCGGTTCTCGCGATCCGCGTCCGACTCATTCTTGACGCCCAGGCACTGGCTGATGATTTCGGTCTTGTTCCAGGCTATCGGGCGGATGATGCGCAGTTGCGAGCTGATCTGATCGAGGAAAAACAGGCTCGGATAGATGTTCAGGTTGCGCAGGCGATGCATCATCCATTCGGCTTTTTCCTGGCCATGCTCTTCGATCAAACGCGGCATGATCGTGGCGTAACCGGAACGCACCGCCGGGTTGGGCATGTCGCTGAACAACACGCTATGGCCGTTATCGAAGGCGAACCAACCGTCATCGGTATTGGCGTCGCCAGCACCCAGCTTGCTGTAGTCGAGCGTGCCGCTTGAGCGGGTGCCGTTCTCGCTGTTGACCTGCTGGCGGTGTTGCACGGTGGCCACGTAGTTATAGTGGACGGTGCTGACGTGATAGCCGTCGAGGCCGTTTTCGTTCTGCAGTTTCCAGTTGCCGTCGTAGGTGTAGGACGACTTGCCGGGCAGCACTTCCAGCTCACCGGTCGGCGACTGGGCGACCATCATGTCGAAGAACACTTTGGCGTCGCCGAGGAAGTCTTCGAGGCTGTTATCGCCGTGCACGTCCAGGCTGATGAACACAAACCCCTTGTAGCTCTGGATGCGGGCTTTTTTCAGGCCGCGAGTGGCTTTGTCGAAACCTTCCGGGTATTCGCCGGGAGCCTTGACCTTGACCAGGCGCCCGTCACTTTTGTAGCACCAGGCGTGGAACGGGCAGGTGAACGTCGACTGATTGCCCTTGCCGACGCGGGTCAATGTCGTGCCGCGATGTTGGCAGGCATTGATCAACGCGTTGAGCTGACCGTCGCCGTCACGGGTAATGATCATCGGCTGGCGGCCGGCACGCATCGTGATGAAGTCGTGATTATTGGCCAGCTCGCTTTCGTGGCAGGCATAGATCCAGTTCTTTTCGAAGATCAGCTCCATCTCCAGATCGAACAACTGCGGCTCGGTGAAGATGTCCCGGGCGATCCGAAACACGCCGTCTGCCGGACGGAAGTCCAGGCAGCCCTCAATAAACGTTTTCCATTGCTCGACGTTTTTTGCGCCACTCATAATGTGTACCTTTTTTATTCGGGCCAATCGGTACGCTCATTAGAGAGAGTGGGGCGGGCAGGGGTCTATCCGGTTTGTCGGCGAAGGCAGTCCATAAAATTCGATGGCAATTGGTGAGCCAATGGACATTCGGTGGTGCGCTGATCCCGTAGCAGCTGCCGAAGGCTGCGTCCGGCCGCGCAGCGGTCGTAAAATCGGTATGTAGGGTTTTCCTGAAAGATTGCGGTTGCAGACCTTACAACACGACCGCTGCGCGCTCGAACGCAGCCTTCGGCAGCTGCTACGGGGATTTGTACGGACACGCAAAGGGGTAACACCCTATGTATCGAACTGAGCAGCTACTACTCAAGCCCCTGCACCAGGCGATGAACGGCTGCACCTGTTTGCAGCAATGAGGTACTGTTTTGTGGCGCGTCGAACGCTGTTCGATGGCTTGCGTCAGCTTCAAGACAGGTGCTTTATCCACTTAGTCGATGATTGCTATCCACTGGGTTGGCAGGGTGGTTTTGTGGCGTAGAACTTGCTCTTTTCAAGCCTGATACGCGCCGTCAGAGCGCGCTGAAAAAATACAGCCGTGGGTGCGCCGTGATGAGTAGCAACGCTGATCCGCAGTTTCGCGACATTCGTATCGATCGCTATGACCTCGAGGGTGCGAGGACCTGGATGTCCGGTATCTGTGGGCCGCATCGACTCGTGACCTCGACGCCCGAGCGGATCCGCTTCCATCACAGCGCCAATGTATTCAAGTCGATGGCCACGACCCTGGGCACTATCGAATACGGCACCGACGTCACCGTCGATATCGAAGACGCCGAGCACTTCAGCAGTTACAGCCTGAGTTTGCCCCTGGTGGGTGAGCAGGAGTTGAGCAAGAATGGCACGCTGTTGAAGTCCAACCGCGATCAAGGGGTGATCATTTCTCCGAATGAAAGCCAGGTGCTGGCGATCTCCGGCGATTGTCGCAAAGTCCAGGTGGTGATCACCCGCGCTGCCATGAGTGAGTCTCTGGAAGGCATGCTTCAGCGACCACTGGATGCGCCGTTGCGTTTCGAGTCGGTGATGGATGCGGTCGACGGCGCGTCAGCCTCGTGGTGGCGCATGGCACGTTATTTCATCGCCGAGCTGGAACGCAGCAGTGAACTGTACGAACAGGTGGCCTTCACTCGGGACATTGAAAGTTCATTGATCAAAGGTTTGATCCTCGCCCAGCCGAACAATTATTCCGAAGAGCTTCGGGACGTGTTGGGGGTGAAGCTGCCGCACTACCTGATCAGGGCCAAGCAGCACATTCACGACAACGCCCGCGAAGCGTTGCATCTGGAAGACATCGAAGCTGCGGCCGGGGTCTCGCGTTTCAAATTGTTCGAGGCGTTCAAGAAGTACTTCGCCCTGTCGCCGATGGTCTACCTGAAAAAATACCGGTTGAACGCCGTGCGCCAGGAAATCCTTGAGCACGGCTCGGCGCGCAATATTTCGGAGATCGCCATGGGCTGGGGCTTCACCCACCTCGGGCGTTTTTCCGCCGAGTACCGCAAGTTGTTCGACGAATCCCCGAGCATGACCTTGCAGCGTAACGAAGCCCGGCGTATGCGTGGGCTCTGAATATCCTGGCGTTCAGGGTTGAATCAGCAACTCCTCAATCAGTTGCAGGCAGTGATTGAGGCCTGGCGACTGGTCGGCAACGCGCCGACTGAGAATGATCGGCGAGGTGGCCGTGGCCTCGAGCAACGGTGTGTAGCCGATATCGGCGCGGTGCAGCACCTGCACCGACGCCGGCACCAGCGTCGTGCCCATGCCGGCCGCGACCAGACCGATGGCGGTCTGCAACTCATTGGTCCACTGGGACACCTTGATACTCAGCCCATGGGCATCGAAGAGCGCGATCACATGGTCGGCGTAGCTCGGTCTGGGGTTGCCCGGGTAGAGCACGAAAGGCTCCTTGGCCAACTCGGCAAGGGTCGTCGGCCCGGCCAGCAACGGGTGACCGGCGGGAAGGACGGCGACCAGCCGATCCTCGACCAATACCCGTTGTTGAATCGCCGGATCGTCGATCCGGATGCGGCCGAAGCCGACATCGATCCTGCCGGCTTTGAGCGCTTGGACCTGTTGCAGGGTGGTCATCTCCGACAAGCCCAGTTCCAGTTCCAGGGCGTCGTTGTTGCGCAAGCGGCGAATCAGCTCTGGCAGCATGCCGTACAAGGTCGAAGGGGCAAAACCGATGCCCAGCCAGGTCTTCTCGCCCAGCCCGATGCGACGGGTGTTGTCGCAGACCTTGCCCAATTGTTCGAGCAAAACGTTGGAGTGTTCATAAAAATACCGTCCGGCTTCTGTCAGTCGCAGCGGGCGGCCGCGCTCCAGCAGCACCACGCCCAACTCGTCTTCCAGTTGCTGAATCTGTCGGCTGAGGGGCGGCTGAGCGATATGCAAACGCTCGGCGGCGCGGGTGAAGTTGAGGGTTTCTCCCAGTACCTGGAAATAACGCAGATGGCGAAGCTCCATGGGGACTCCTCAAAGAGAGCGGTTCAGTGTGTTGCATACCCTGAAGGTATGGATCGAGACCAATTCTATATTGGAACGGCTAAAAAATGGGGGGCAGAATCGGGTAAAACAAGCAAAGAACCTGACGGGTATCGACATGCACGCTAGCGCCATTGAATCGATCGAGACGATCATCGTCGATCTTCCGACCATCCGCCCGCACAAGCTGGCGATGCACACGATGCAGAACCAGACCCTGGTGATCATCCGTCTGCGTTGCGCCGACGGTATCGAAGGCATTGGTGAATCCACCACCATCGGTGGCCTAAGCTACGGCAACGAAAGCCCGGACAGCATCAAGACCAATATCGACCGCCATTTCGCACCGCTGTTGATCGGCCAGGATGCCTGCAACATCAACGCGGCCATGCTACGCCTGGATCGCAGCATTCGCGGCAACACCTTCGCCAAATCCGGGATCGAAAGCGCATTGCTCGATGCCCAGGGCAAGCGCCTTGGCCTGCCGGTCAGCGAGTTGCTCGGCGGACGCGTGCGTGATGCCTTGCCGGTGGCCTGGACCCTGGCCAGCGGCAACACTGAAAAAGACATCGCCGAAGCTGAGCAGATGCTCGATCTGCGTCGTCACCGGATCTTCAAGCTGAAGATCGGCGCGGGCGAGGTGAGTCAGGATTTGGCCCATGTTATCGCCATCAAAAAAGCCCTGGGCGATCGCGCCAGCGTTCGGGTCGACGTCAATCAGGCCTGGGATGAAGCCGTTGCTCTGCGGGCCTGTCAGGTGTTGGGCGACAACGGCATCGATTTGATCGAGCAGCCAATCTCGCGCAATAACCGTAGCGGGATGGCCCGGCTCAACCTGTCCAGTCCGGCGCCGATCATGGCCGACGAGTCCATCGAATGTGTCGAGGACGCGTTCAATCTGGCCCGCGAAGGCGCGGCCTCGGTGTTTGCCCTGAAGATCGCCAAGAACGGCGGCCCGCGCGCCGTGTTGCGCACTGCAGCGATTGCCGAAGCGGCGGGGATCGGCCTGTACGGCGGCACCATGCTCGAAGGCGGGATTGGCACGCTGGCGTCGGCTCATGCGTTCCTGACCCTGGGCAAACTGGCGTGGGATACCGAGCTGTTCGGTCCGCTGTTACTGACCGAAGACATCCTTGCCGCGCCACTGGTCTACCGCGATTTTCAGCTGCATGTGTCGAACGAGCCGGGCCTGGGCCTGACCCTCGACGAGGAGCGCCTGGCGTTCTTCCGACGCGACAAATCTTCCCCTATCACTTCACACGCCTGAGGACATCAAGCCATGTTGTTCCACGTAAAAATGACCGTGAACCTGCCGGTCGACATGAATCCCGAGCGCGCCGCCCAGCTCAAGGCTGACGAAAAAGCCCTGGCTCAGCGACTGCAACAGCAAGGCAAATGGCGGCACCTGTGGCGGATCGCCGGTCTCTACGCCAACTACAGCGTATTCGACGTCGACAGCGTGCAGGAGCTGCATGACCTGCTGATGCAACTGCCGCTTTACCCGTACATGGCCATCGAAGTGAATGCACTGTGCCGGCATCCTTCGTCGATTCGCGAAGACGATCGCTAACCTTTGTGCTCTAACCTAATAAATACAAGATGAGGAATAAATCATGTCAGTCAGAATTTCCCACACTGCCAGCGTCCAAAAGTTTCTAGAAGAAGCCAGCGGCAACCTGAATGACGGCGGTAACCCACGGGCCAAAGCGTTGATCTACCGGATCCTGCGCGACTCGGTAAACATCATCGAAGACCTGGAAGTGACCCCGGAAGAGTTCTGGAAAGCGGTCAACTACCTCAACGAACTGGGCAAAAACCAGGAAGCCGGTTTGCTCGTGGCAGGTTTAGGCCTTGAGCATTATCTGGACCTGCTGATGGATGCCGCGGACGAGCAGGCCGGCAAGTCCGGTGGCACGCCACGGACCATCGAAGGGCCGCTGTACGTGGCCGGTGCGCCGCTGTCGAAATACGAAGCGCGTCTCGATGATGGTCTGGATCCGGGCGTCCCGTTGTTCATGCAGGGCCAGGTCCGCGACACCGACGGCAAACCGTTGGCCGGCGCTATCGTCGACGTATGGCAAGCCAATACGGGTGGCACCTATTCCTACTTTGATGGCACGCAATCGGAGTTCAACCTGCGCCGCCGTATCGAGACCGATGCCCAAGGTCACTATCGCTTCCGTAGTATCGTGCCGTCCGGCTACGGCTGCCCGCCGACCGGTCCGACCCAGCAGTTGCTGGATCAATTGGGCCGCCACGGCCAGCGTCCGGCGCATATCCACTTCTTCATCTCGGCGCCTGGCCATCGGCACCTGACCACGCAGATCAACCTGTCCGGTGATCCGTACCTGCACGACGATTTCGCTTACGCGACCCGTGATGAGCTGATCGCCGAGATTCGTTTCAGCGAAGATCAGGAAATGGCCCGCGAGCTGGGCGTCGAAGGGCGTTTCGCGCAGATCGACTTTGACTTCACTGTGCAGTCCGCCGCCGAACCGGTTGAACAGAAACGTATGGAGCGGGTCCGCGCCCTGGAAGACTGACCGTCCATCGCCGCAAAGATCGCAGCCTGCGCCGGAAGTCTCTGGGTAACGCCAGTTTCTCTTAACGGCACTGGCCCATCGCCGCAGCGTCGCGAGATAACTGACCGTTTATCTCGCGATGTTTTTTGCAGTGTTGGCTAGCTTAGAATCACGGCTGAAGAACAATAAGAGTGACCGGTTATGGAAAGTCGTCTGCTGAGCGAGCGCAGCATGGTGTTTGAGCGTGCCGACCCCTACGCGGTGTCCGGTTACGTCAATCAGCATGTCGGTGTGCATTGCATCCACCTGCCCAGATCCTCTAGCCCGCAGGCCAGCCTCAATCATCGCAAGTTCGCCAGCCTGGACCTGTGCCGCATCAGCTACGGCGGCAGTGTTCACGTCACCTCACCGGCACTGGAAACCATCTATCACCTGCAAGTCCTGCTCAGGGGCAATTGCCTGTGGCGCGGGCGTGATCAGGAACACTACCTGGCGCCTGGCGAACTGCTGCTGATCAATCCTGATGACCCGGTCGATCTGACCTATTCCGCCGACTGCGAAAAATTCATTCTAAAAATACCGACCAGTCTGCTGGAGTCGGCCTGTCTGGAGCAGCGCTGGCTACACCCAGGGCCAGGTGTGCGCTTTTTGCAGAATCGCTACACCCTGGGAGAGCTGGAAGGCTTCGTCAATTTGCTGGCTATGGTCTGCATGGAAGCTGAAGCGAGCGAACCCATGCTTCAGGTCCAGGAGCATTACGCGCAGATTGTCGCGAGCAAGATGCTCAGCCTGATGCAAACCAACGTCAGTCGCGCTCACTTGAGCTCCCGGGGCGCTACCTTCGAGCACATCGTCGACTACATCGAGCAGAACCTGAAGCAGGACATCGGCAGTGAGGAGCTGGCATTTCAGGCTCGCATGAGCCTGCGTTCGCTGTACTCCCTGTTCGAGCGCCATGCCAGAACCACACCGAACAACTACATTCGCCTGAAGAAGCTGGAGCGGGTGCATGCCTGTCTCGGCGATGAGACGTGCAACGTGCGCAACGTCACGGAGCTGGCCATGGACTATGGCTTCCTGCACCTGGGACGGTTCTCGCAAAGTTATCGCCAGCAGTTCGGCGAATTGCCGTCGGACACCCTCAAGCGTCGTCACTGAACCCCCTCTGAATCCCCCAATCCCCCTGTGCAGAAAACGGATAGCGATCTGCACTCAGCGGATATTGCCGCCTGCGCCACCTCCCTAGCATGAGCCTTGCCTGAACAAAAACAACGGAGGGCTGTGACCATGTCTTTGCGACCTGAATACCTTCATTCACTGCTTGAAGAAGACCCGGAACAAGGCGTCTACCGCTGCAAGCGAGAGATGTTCACCGACCCGCGGTTGTTCGATCTGGAGATGGAACACATCTTCGAAGGGAATTGGCTGTATCTGGCCCACGAGAGCCAGATCCCCAACAAGAACGATTTTTACACCACCACCATGGGCCGCCAGTCGATCTTTATCGCCCGGAACAAGGACGGCGTGCTCAATGCGTTCATCAACGCCTGCAGCCACCGTGGCGCGATGCTTTGCCGACACAAAACCGGTAACAAGGCGTCCTATACCTGCCCGTTCCATGGCTGGACTTTCAACAACTCCGGCAAGCTGCTCAAGGTCAAGGATCCGTCCGAAGCGGGCTATCCGTCGAGTTTCAACTGCGAAGGCTCCCACGACCTGACCAAGGTCGCGCGGTTCGAGTCCTATCGCGGTTTTCTGTTCGGCAGCCTGAATGCTGACGTGTTGCCGCTGGCCGAGCATCTCGGTGAGTCGGCGAAGATCATCGACATGATCGTCGATCAGTCCGCCGACGGCCTTGAAGTGCTGCGCGGTTCGTCCAGCTACATCTACGAAGGCAACTGGAAACTCACCGCTGAGAACGGCGCCGACGGCTATCACGTCAGCTCCGTGCACTGGAACTACGCAGCCACCCAGAACCAGCGTAAACAGCGCGAGGCCGGCGACTGCAATCCGACCATGAGCGCCGGCAGCTGGGCCAAGCAGGGCGGCGGTTTCTACTCCTTCGACAAGGGTCACATGCTGCTCTGGACCCGCTGGTCCAACCCTGAAGACCGTCCGCTGTACGAGCGTCGCGATGAGTTGGCGAAGGACTTCGGTCAGGCTCGCGCCGACTGGATGATCGAAAACTCGCGCAATCTCTGCCTGTACCCCAACGTCTATTTGATGGACCAGTTCAGCTCGCAGATCCGCATCGCCCGGCCGATCTCGGTGAACCGTACTGAAATCACCATCTATTGCATCGCCCCCAAAGGCGAGAGCGATGACGCCCGCTCCAAGCGCATTCGCCAATACGAAGATTTCTTCAACGTCAGTGGCATGGCCACCCCCGATGACCTGGAAGAATTCCGCTCCTGCCAAGTGGGCTATCAGGGCAGTGCTGGCTGGAACGATATGTCTCGCGGCGCCATGCATTGGGTCGAAGGCGCTGATCCGGCCGCACAGGAAATCGATCTGCATCCACTGCTCAGTGGCGTGCGCACCGAAGACGAAGGTCTGTTCGTGCTGCAGCACAAGTACTGGCAGGAAACCATGCTCAAGGCACTGGCCGCCGAACAGTCGAAAACCATCCCTGTGGAGGCCGTGTGATGAGCATTTCCCATGATGCGGTGCGTGACTTCCTCTACCGCGAAGCGCGTTACCTGGACGACAAGGACTGGGACAACTGGCTGGAACTCTACGCTGGCGACGCGACGTTCTGGATGCCGTCCTGGGACGACAACGACGAACTGACCGAAGACCCGCAGAAAGAAATTTCGCTGATCTGGTACGGCAACCGTGGTGGTCTCGAGGACCGGGTCTTTCGGATCAAGACCGAGCGCTCCAGCGCCAGCGTGCCGGACACCCGGACCTCCCACAACATCAGCAATATCGAGTTGCTGGAAGTCGCCGATGGCCAGTGCAAGGTGCGTTTCAACTGGCACACCCTGAGCTTTCGCTACAAGACCGTGGACAGCTATTTCGGGAGCAGTTTCTACACCCTCGACGTGCGTGGCGAGACCCCACTGATCAAGGCCAAGAAAGTCATCCTGAAGAACGATTACGTCCGTCAGGTCATCGACATCTACCATCTGTGAGGCCGCCGCCATGAGCCATCAAATTGCATTGAATTTCGAAGACGGGGTGACCCGTTTCATCGCCGCAGATGTCGGCGAAACTGTCGCCGACGCAGCCTATCGTCAAGGTATCAACATTCCGCTGGATTGCCGCGACGGCGCCTGCGGTACTTGCAAGTGTTTCGCTGAAGCTGGTCGCTATGATCTGGGCGATGAGTACATCGAAGACGCGCTCAGCGAGGATGAGGCAGCACAGGGCTACGTGCTGACCTGCCAGATGCGCGCGCAAAGCGATTGTGTGGTGCGAGTGCCGGTGTCCTCGGACGTTTGTCGCACCCAGCAGACCAGTTACAACGCCGCCATCAGCCAGATTCGCCAGCTCTCCGACAGCACCCTTTCGCTGTCGATCAAGGGTGAAGCGCTGAGCAAACTGGCGTTCCTGCCGGGGCAATACGTCAATCTGCAAGTGCCCGGCAGCGAGCAAACCCGTGCCTATTCCTTCAGTTCGCTGCAACACGACGGCGAGGTCAGTTTCCTGATCCGCAATGTGCCGGGCGGGCTGATGAGCAGTTTCCTTACGGGATTGGCCAAGGCGGGCGACTCGATCAACCTTGCCGGTCCCTTGGGCTCCTTCTACCTGCGGGAAATCCGTCGGCCGTTGCTGCTGCTGGCGGGCGGGACCGGGTTGGCGCCCTTTACCGCGATGCTTGAACGCATTGCCGAGCAGGGCAGCGAATATCCGTTGCACCTGATCTACGGCGTGACCAACGACCACGATTTGGTGGAACTGGAGCGGTTGCAAGCGTTCGCGGCCAGCATTCCAAACTTCAGCTTCAGCGCCTGCGTTGCCAATCCAGACAGCGGCCATCCGCTCAAGGGCTACGTCACCCAACATATCGAACCCCAGCATCTCAACGCCGGTGATGTCGACGTTTACCTGTGCGGGCCACCGCCGATGGTCGATGGGGTCAGCCGTTACCTGGCCGAACAGGGCATTGCGCCAGCGAACTTCTACTACGAGAAATTCGCTGCCAGCGCGGCCTGAATCCAATCCCATGGTTGAGGAGATGACATGAGCATTTCACGTTTCACCGGCAAGGTTGCATTGATCACCGGCGCAGCCCAGGGCATTGGCCGACGCGTGGCCGAGCGCATGGCTGCCGAAGGTGCGCGACTAGTGGTGGTCGATCGTTCGGAATTGATTTTCGAGTTGCGCGATGAGCTGGCGGCTGGCTGCGAAGTGCTGGCGCTGACCGCCGATCTTGAGCAATACACAGAGTGCAGCCGGGTCATGGCCCAGGCTATCGAGCGCTTCGGTCGGCTGGATATTCTGGTCAACAATGTCGGCGGGACGATCTGGGCCAAGCCGTTCGAGCATTACAAACCAGAAGAGATCATGAGCGAGGTGCAGCGCTCGCTGTTCCCGACACTCTGGTGCTGTCATGCCGCCTTGCCGTACATGCTGGAGCAGGGCAGTGGGGCCATCGTCAACGTGTCGTCGATTGCTACCCGCAGCATCAATCGCGTGCCCTACGGCGCGGCCAAAGGAGGGGTGAACGCGCTGACGGCATGCCTGGCCTTCGAGACCGCCGAACGCGGAATCCGGGTCAATGCCACTGCTCCCGGCGGCACTGAAGCACCGCCCCGACGCATCCCGCGCAACAGTGCCGAGCAATCGCCTCAAGAAAAAATCTGGTACCAGCAGATCGTTTATCAAACCAGCGATAGCAGCCTGATGAAGCGCTACGGCACGGTCGATGAACAGGCTGCGGCGATATTGTTTCTGGCCTCGGACGAGGCGTCCTACATCACCGGTATGACACTGCCGGTGGGTGGTGGTGATCAGGGTTGATCACCTGCAAGCACGGGCTTGAGGCAAAGAAAATCCAATGTAGGAGCGAGCTTGCTCGCGATGCGGGCACCGCGGTATATCTGAATGACCGCGGTGATGCTATCGCGAGCAAGCTCGCTCCTACACTCACTTACGCACAACCAGATCCAGCAACTCCTCCCGCTCCTTGATTTTCTGCAGCACGATTTCCGAGCGGATATCGGTGACGCCAGCGGTGCGATTCAGCTGGTTGACGATGAAATCCGAGAAGTGTTTCAGGTTGCGCGCCTGGACCCGCAGCACATAATTGCTCGCCCCGGTAATCACGTACGCAGTGACCACTTCCGGCCACAATTGCACCTTCTTGATGAAGGTCTCGTGCCAGTCCTCGACGTCCTGTCGCAATGACACGTGGACGATGGCTTCCAGTTCGATTCCCAGCCGTTCGGCGTTCAGCACTGCGCGATAGCCGGTGATGATTCCCTCACTTTCCAGCAGGCGCAAACGGCGTAAACAGGCCGACGGCGAGAGTGCGACTTTCTCCGCCAATTCCTGATTGCTGATACGGCCATCCTGTTGCAGGTGATGCAGGATTCGCAGGTCTGTCGAGTCGAGATTCATGGTTGGAATAAATTCGCGTTTATTTGAGTTGGATTCGAATTTTCTTCGAGATAACTACTATATGGCCGCTTACTTTGCACGAAAATTCTCCAATACTTCGTTCATTATCTCCTCACCGTGAAGGCGCAAACAGCGCCTGAAACACGACTCTCACACCCATGCCAGACCCGACCATCGCGATCTGCCCGGACGGCACGTCATTCAAAAAACAGGACACTCAATGACTACAAAAAACGATTGCCTGGCGCTTGATGCGCAGGACCCTCTGGCTCCTCTGCGTCAGCAGTTTGCGCTCCCCGAAGGCGTGATCTACCTCGACGGCAACTCCTTGGGCGCTCGCCCGGTCGCAGCGCTGGCGCGTGCTCAGGCGGTGATCGCCGAAGAATGGGGTAATGGCCTGATCCGCAGTTGGAACAGCGCCGGCTGGCGCGACTTGCCAGAGCGTCTGGGCAATCGATTGGCGGGGCTGATTGGAGCCGGTGACGGTGAAGTGGTGGTGACCGATACCACCTCGATCAACCTGTTCAAGGTGCTCAGCGCCGCCCTGCGCGTGCAGGCCACACGGGCGCCGACGCGGCGGGTGATCGTCACCGAGACCAGCAACTTCCCGACCGACCTGTATATCGCCGAAGGCTTGGCGGACATGCTGCAGCAGGGCTACACCCTGCGTCTGGTCGACAGTCCCGAAGAGTTGCCGCAAGCGATTGACCAGGACACTGCGGTGGTCATGCTCACCCACGTCAACTACAAGACCGGCTACATGCACGACATGCAGGCCCTGACCGCGTTGAGCCATGAGTGTGGCGCGCTGGCCATCTGGGACCTGGCGCACTCCGCAGGCGCGGTGCCGGTCGACTTGCATCAGGCGGGCGCCGACTATGCCATCGGTTGCACCTACAAGTACCTCAATGGCGGCCCGGGTTCGCAAGCTTTTGTCTGGGTTTCGCCTGAGCTGTGCGATCTGGTTGCGCAACCGCTGTCTGGCTGGTTCGGCCATTCGCGGCAGTTCGCCATGGAGTCTCGCTACGAGCCGAGCAGCGGCATTGCCCGTTATTTGTGCGGCACCCAGCCGATCACCTCATTGGCGATGGTGGAGTGCGGTCTGGATATTTTCGCCCAGACCGACATGGCCAGTTTGCGCACCAAGTCCCTGGCACTGACTGACCTGTTCATCCAACTGGTCGAGCAGCGTTGCGCCGCTCACGAGCTGACCCTGATCACCCCGCGCGAACACGCCAGGCGCGGCAGCCATGTCAGCTTCGAACATCCCGAAGGTTACGCGGTGATCCAGGCCTTGATCGCCCGAGGGGTGATCGGTGACTACCGAGAGCCGCGGATCATGCGGTTCGGCTTCACCCCGCTGTATACGACCTTCACCGAGGTCTGGGATGCGGTGCAGATCCTCGGCGAAATTCTCGATCAGAAAACCTGGTCACAACAGCAGTTCCAGATCCGCCATAGCGTCACGTGACGTCAAGGTTTTGTATCCGTGCAATCACAATAAAAAGGGGCACACATAGTGACCACCTCCGAAAAGGGTTTCGAAGCGATTTCCAATCGTGAACACGGCCTCAGGCGCCAGCTCACATCGGGTCAGATGAGCATGATCGCCATTGGCGGTGCGATTGGCACCGGGCTGTTCATGGGCAGTGCCTACGCCATTGGTTATGCCGGGCCGAGCGTTCTGCTCAGCTATGCCATTGGCGCGATCATCACGCTGCTGTTGATGGGCTGTCTGGCGGAAATGACCGTGGCCCACTCGACCTCCGGCTCGTTCGGCGCCTATGCCGAATTCTATGTCAGCCCACTGGCCGGGTTCCTGGTGCGGTATGCCTATTGGGCGGCGATTGTGTTAGCGGTAGGCACGGAAGTGACGGCGGTCGCGATGTACATGAAGTACTGGTTTGCCAACGTGCCTGAATGGATCTGGATCGTCTCGTTCTCGAGCATCCTGATCGTGCTCAATGCCATCAGCGTGAAGACCTTCGGGACCTTTGAGTACTGGTTCTCGACCATCAAGATCGGTGCGATTGTCGGCTTCATCATCCTCGCGGTGTATGTGGTGTTTGGTTCCGGCAACCCGGATTACGGCGTGCACAACTACACGGCCCACGGCGGCTTCTTCCCCAATGGTCTGCAAGGGATGTGGATTGCGGTGATCGTTTCGATCTTCAGCTACTTGAGCGTGGAGATGATCGCGGTGGCGGCCGGTGAGGCGCAGGACCCGGAGCAGGCGGTGAAAAAGGCCTTTCGCGCGACCATCGTGCGGCTGGTGGTCTTCTACTTGCTGACCCTGGCTCTGATGCTGGCGATTGTGCCGTGGGTTCAGGCCGGCCATGCCCAGAGCCCGTTCGTCACCGTCATGCAGACCATTGGTATTCCCGGTGCGACCGGGGTGATGAACTTCGTGATTCTGATCGCCGCGTTGTCGGCGATGAACAGCCAGCTCTACATCACCACGCGCATGATGTTCAGCCTGTCCCGTGGTGGCTATGCACCCAAGTCCATGGGGGCGTTGAGCAAAACCGGGATTCCGCTCAATGCGTTGCTGCTGTCGAGTTCGGGCATTGCGCTGGCAACGTTGCTGAATGTGGTGTATCCGGAAAGCTCCTTCACCTTGATGATGGCGATCTCCATGTTCGGCGCCATCTTCACCTGGTTCATGATCTTCCTGACCCACTACTGTTTCCGTCGTTACCACGAGCGTAACGGCGAGCGGAAGTTGTCCTTCCGCATGCGCCTGTTCCCCTACACCACGTTGCTGGGGCTGGTGCTGATGGGCGCTGTGATGATCACCACCTACTTCACCGATGCCTTCAAGATGACACTGGTATTTGGTGTGCCTTTCCTACTGATTCTCACGGTCGTCTACTGGATCTTCTTTAGAAAACCCAAGGCTGCCGTGGTGTTGAACCCGTTGCCAAAGGTTTAGAAGGAGGAGGCGCGCACTGCTGGACCGGCGGCTTTCAAAGGTTGCCGAGCCGGCATTGATCCTGAGCAGTTTCGAGGCTGGCTTCGAACGCGACCAGCCCGGCGTGGAGCTGTTGCAGGCCGCCGATTTTGTCCATCAGCTCGCGTTTCTTGTCCGCAATAGCGACTTGAGCAAGCTCCCAGGGAAGTGCCTCGCCTCGGTGTTGTTCAAACATCGCCTGCATTTCCTTGAGCTTGAAGCCCAGTTGCTGGGCGCATTTGATGAACAACAGCAGCTCGACGCTTTGCTGGGTGTAGATCCGGTATTTGCCCTGGCGTGCTGCTTGAGGCAACAAGCCGATGTCCTCGTAATGACGGATGCTCTTGACCGTCGTTCCCGACAGCTGCGCGACTTTGCCGATATACATGAAAAATCCCTTTTATGAATGTCCCTGAATGCGCCAAAAAGGCTGGCGCATTATCCGGGAGATTCAACGGCTGGCGATAGCCTGCGCTTGCTTGAGCCACGTTTCCCGTTGCGGTGCTTTCGAACCGAGAATCGGCCCGAAAGTGAGGGTCTTCGTTGGTTTGATACCGCAGAACTCCAGCGTGGTCTTGCGCATCTGGTGTAGCCCGGGCATGCGGTAGACCCATTGGTAATACCAGGGTGGTGTGTCCATGGTCACCAGCAGATGGGCGGTGCGGCCTTGCAGGAGTTTGTCCGGGAAGGCTTTGCCTTCGCGGTATTTGAAGGCGAAGCCCGGCAGGAAAATCCGGTCGAAAAACCCTTTTAGCAACGCCGGAATGCCACCCCACCAGATTGGATAGATAAACGCCAGATGCTCGGCCCAGGTGATATCCGTCTGGGCTTGCAGCAGATCGGCCTCCAGTGGCTGGATTTGGTTGTAGCCTTCGCGCAAAACCGGGTCGAAGCTCAGTTTGCCCAGGCGCAATTGACGTACCTCGTGCCCGGCACTTTGCGCAGCCTGCACGTAGCTGTCGGTGAGCGCGCTACAGAAGCTGTCGCTAGAAGGGTGGCCGAGAATCACCAGTATTCGTTTGCTCATCAGACTGCTCCTGAACGTGAAGCCCTCAGGGTAAAGTCTGCCCGTAAGGGGAGAGTCAAGATTGCCTCACGCAGTGAGTAGCGCCTCAAGCAGGGTTCGGGCATAACCGGGCAGGCTGTCGAATGAGCGTGCGCACAGCAGCAGTTTTCGCTGCGCCCAGTCTTCCTTCAGCGCGAAGCTCTTGAGCCGCTGATCAACGGCCCTGCGCTGGATCGCGGCCAGCGGCACAATGGCTACGCCAGCGCCGCGAGCGACCATGCGGATCACCCCGTCGAAGCCTTCGGCGCGGATGCGGATTTGCATGCGCACACCCGCGTGCAGCGCCTGTTCTTCCAGGTACACCGCCAGTGCGCTATTGGCGGTCAGACCGACGTAATCGTGAAGCAAAGTGTCGCTGAAACCCGGTGGCCCGCCATCGGCCAAGGGATGATCGGGCGGCATGATCAGCACCAGCGGATCATCGCGAAAGGGCCGGGTCTCAAGGTCGTGGGTGTCCACGGCGTCGGAGACGATGCCAAGGTCGGCCGCGCCCTGACGCAGTGCGTGAGTAATACGCTGGCTTGGCAGTTCTTGCAGGTCAATGTCGAGGTTGGGATGGCTGCGCAAAAAATCCGCGAGCAATTCTGGCAGGTACTCGGTGATTGCCGTGGTGTTGCACAACAACCGCACCTGACCTTTGACCCCCTTGGCGTACTCGGCCAGATCCTGTTGCATGCGTTCGGCCTGTTGCAGCAACACGCGGGCATGTTGGGCCAAGGCCTTGCCGGCCGGAGTGGGACTGACGCCACGGCGTCCGCGTTCGAGAAAGGGCGTGCCCAGCGAAGCTTCCAGCGCCCGAATCCGCGCACTCGCCGCCGCCAGCGACAGATGGCTGCGGGCGGCGCCGGCGGTGATATTGCCGGCGTCGAGGATGTTCAGGTAAAGCCGCAGATCGGTCAGGTCGAAGTGCATGTGGGGGCCTGAAAAGTGGGTTGCTGGTCTGGATTGACTGTGGCGGCTCCTATGTCTCGCGGGCAACCTCGCTCCTACAGGGTTTACGGTGTGCCTGTAGGAGCGAGGCTTGCCCGCGAAGAGGCAGGGACATGTGCCGCAGATCTCTGCGAGATTTAAGGCTCTTGCTGCGCAAGAGGCTGCCTCAGTATATGGCAGATTTTCAAGGTCAATCACGGGGTCCAGAATAGCGCCATGAAGACACTTGTCGCGTTCTACCAAAATCTCGGTCTGGCCTTGTCACTATTGGTCATTGGCACATTTCTGCTGGCTGGCACGATCAAAGGCGTCATCGGCCTTGGCCTGCCGACCATCGCCATGGGCCTGCTCGGTCTGGCTATGGTTCCGGCGCAGGCTGCGGCGCTACTGATCATTCCGGCGACCTTGACCAATGTCTGGCAACTGACCTTCGGTGGCCATTTGCGTTCGTTGATCAAACGGCTGTGGCCGATGCTGCTGGCGATCTTTATCGGCACCGGGTTGGGTACGCTGTGGTTGGGTATCGAGGGCGGGAGTTGGGTGGTGCGGGCGTTGGGCGCGGCATTACTGCTCTATGCCCTGAGCGGTTTGTTCTTGCCGACACTGCGCGTAGACGCCCGTACCGAATGCTGGCTCGGCCCGGTCTGCGGCGTACTGACCGGCATCATCACTTCGGCCACCGGAGTCTTCGTGATTCCGGCTGTGCCGTATCTTCAAGCATTGGGTTTGAACAAGGATGAACTGGTGCAGGCGCTGGGCCTGTCGTTCACCGTTTCCACACTGGCGCTGGCCGCCGGCCTGTTTTGGCGCGGGGCGTTGGGCGGCGGCGAGTTGAGTGCTTCGCTGCTCGCCCTCATGCCGGCCGTGCTGGGTATGTTGCTGGGGCAATGGTTACGCCAGCGAATCAGCGCCGTGCTGTTCAAACGGGTGTTCTTCATTGGCCTTGGATTGCTCGGCGGCCATCTGTTGATCAGCGGCTAGCTGACGATGGGCTGAGCATGTCGATGCGGCGGATATCGAAGTCGCGTTCCAGATAATCCATGCGCTGCTCGAAGAACTGCTTCATGTGCGGCAGATTCGAATGCACGTCCAGATGCGACCGGGATTGCCAGATTTCGTAAAAGATAAACAGCGTCGGGTCCTGTTGGTCGCGCAGCATGTGGTACTCGATGCAACCGGGCTCGGCGCGACTCGGTTCGACATACGCGCGAAACAGCGCTTCGAATGCTTCGGCTTTTTCCGGTCTGGTTTTGGCGTGCAAGATAAAACCGTGCAAGTCGCTCATATAGATCTCCTCAAGTCTGGGTTCGAAAAGTCTACGGCAACAATCAAATGAAGATTCGTGCGTATGGGTCAAATGTATTTTGACGACTTCGGGCTTATTCCTTGAGCGCTCCATCGATACCCTGCCGTCATCAACGTTTAACCTTCTCAATCCAGCGACTTATCCACAGCGCTGCGGATTGGACCCTGATGAGGCCCCCCATGAAAAAAGTACTGTTGCTCAACGGCGGCAAGCAATTCGCCCACTCCGACGGCCGCTACAACTCGACGCTGCATGCCGCCGCGTTGAGCGTGCTGGATCGCGGCGGTGTTGATGTGAAAGTCACCCATATCGACGAGGGCTACGACCTTGCTGAGGAAGTGGCGAAGTTTGTCTGGGCCGACGTGATCATTTATCAGATGCCGGGCTGGTGGATGGGCGCGCCGTGGACCGTCAAAAAGTACATCGACGAAGTCTTCACCGAAGGCCACGGCAGCCTGTATGCCAGCGATGGCCGCACTCGCTCCGATGCTTCGCAAAAGTACGGCAGCGGCGGCCTGTTGCAGGGCAAGCAATACATGCTTTCGTTGACCTGGAACGCCCCGCAGCAAGCCTTCGACGATCCGACTGACTTCTTCGAAGCCAAGGGTGTGGATGCGGTGTATTTCCCGTTCCACAAGGCCAACACCTTCCTCGGCATGACCGGTCTGCCGACTTTCCTCTGTGTTGATGTGATGAAGCGTCCGGCCATCGAAGCCGATGTTGCCCGCTACGAGCAGCACCTGACCGAGGTTTTCAACCTGCCGGCGTAAGCGTTCCTTTTGTGTGACATCCGGCTAATATCGGTGGTTACCGCTGAAAAGATTTTGCTGCGCATTGATGCGACAAAGAGGACACACGTGAAAGCCAGATCCGATGAGTTGCAGATTTTTGTCTGCGTGATTGAGTGCGGTTCGATTTCGGCTGCGGCCGAACAGGTCGGGCAAACACCCTCGGCGGTCAGTCGTACGCTGTCGCGGCTCGAGGCCAAGCTCGACACCACGCTGATCAACCGCACCACGCGGCGCATGGACCTGACCGAAGAGGGCAAGTATTTTTTCGAGCACGCCAAGCGGATTCTCGAACAAATGGATCACCTCGAAGAGCGCTTGTCCTCACGCCAGCAAACGCCGTCAGGTCGTCTGCGAATCAACGCCGCCTCGCCGTTCATGCTTCACGCGATCGTGCCGTACATCAGCGAATTTCGCACGCTGTACCCGGACATCCAGCTGGAGCTCAACAGCAACGATCTGATCATCGATTTGCTGGAACAAAGCACCGATATCGCCATTCGTATCGGGCCGTTGGCGGACTCCACCTTGCATGCCCGTTCGTTGGGTTGCAGCCCGTTGCACATCCTCGCCAGCCCTGAGTACCTGGAGAAACACGGCACGCCGGCCACCGTGGCGGAACTGGCCGGGCATTCGTTGCTGGGTTTCACCCAGACCGAAAGCCTCAATCATTGGCCGTTGCGCCATGCCCAAGGTGATCGCTGGCAGATTCAGCCGGGAATATCCGCGTCCAGTGGTGAAACCTTGCGCCATCTGGCGCTGGAGGGGCAAGGTATTGCGTGCCTGTCGCACTTCATGACCATTGATGACATCAAGGCCGGTCGCTTGACGGTGGTGTTGGCCGAAGCCAATAGCGGTTATCGCCAACCGATCAACGCGGTGTACTACCGTAACTCGCAGCTGGCGTTGCGCATTCAGTGCTTCCTCGACTTCATTCAGAGCAAGCTGGCGGCCTATGCCATGACGGTGTTTGAAGGCTGATTCGTGATCTCTGCGCAAGACTGGCCGATGCCGATGCCGAGTGGGGTTATGAAATGGCCAACTACGGCCTGGGCTCCAATAGCCGGGTTCGCGGCAAACATGCCCGTGAATTGCTCGGCTGGGCGCCTAAGCGTACGCCGGTGGTGGAGTGGATTCGCAACGAGATGGTGTGAGGCGTTCGCTCAAAACCGCGGTGAGGCCATCGCGAGCAAGCCCGCTCCCACAGGTATTGCGCTGTCCTTGTGGGAGCGGGCTTGCTCGCGAAGCGGTTTCAATTGCGCCGCTGAAACAACGGGCTAACCCCCAATCAATGCTCCATCAACCGCTCAATTCCGTCCGGCTTGTCATGCACGCCAAAGCGATCCACCAGGGTCGCGCTCGCTTCATTCAATCCCAGCACTTCAACCTCGGCGCCAGCGCTGCGCAACTTGAGCACCACCTTGTCCAACGCAGCGACGGCAGTGATGTCCCAGAAGTGCGCGTGGGTCAGGTCGATGCAGACTTTGGGCAGGGTTTCCTTGAGGTCGAACGCGGCACTGAATTTGTCGGCGGAGCTGAAGAACACCTGGCCGATCACCTTGTAAATGCGCTGATTGTTCGCCGCATCGAGCTGTGATTCCACCTTCAGGTAATGCCCCATCTTGTTGGCGAAAAACATCGCCGCCAGCAACACCCCGGCCAACACGCCATAAGCCAGATTATGAGTGCCAACCACCACGGCGACGGTGACCATCATCACGATATTGGTCGAGAGCGGATAGCGCTTGAAGTTGCGCAGCGAGTCCCAGCTGAAGGTGCCGATGGAAACCATGATCATCACCGCCACCAGCGCGGCCATCGGAATGCGGCTGACCCAGTCACTGAGAAAAACCACCATGAATAACAACCCGACGCCGGCAATCAAGGTTGACAATCGCGTGCGGCCGCCGGATTTCACGTTGATCACCGATTGACCAATCATGGCGCAACCTCCCATGCCGCCGAGTAAACCTGTGGCGATATTGGCCAGGCCCTGGCCTTTGCATTCGCGGTTTTTGTCGCTCGGGGTATCGGTCATTTCATCGACGATGGTCGCGGTCATCATCGACTCCAGCAGACCGACCACCGCCATGGCTGCCGAGTACGGGAAGATGATCTTCAGCGTCTCAAGGTTCAGCGGCACCTCAGGCCAGAGGAAAATCGGCAAGGTGTCCGGCAGCGCGCCCATATCGCCGACGGTGCGGATATCCAGCCCCAGCCACATCGCTACGCCGGTCAGCACCAGAATGCACACCAACGGCGAAGGGATGACCTTGCCGATCTTCGGCACATGAGGGAACAGGTAGATGATCCCAAGGCCGGCGGCGGTCATCGCGTAGACATGCCAGGTGACATTGGTCAGTTCCGGCAATTGCGCCATGAAAATCAGAATCGCCAGCGCGTTGACGAAACCGGTGACCACTGAGCGCGAAACGAAGCGCATCAGCGAACCAAGTTTGAGAAACCCGGCGACGATTTGCAGTGCGCCGCACAGCAGCGTGGCCGCCAGCAGATATTGCAAGCCGTGATCTTTGACCAACGTCACCATCAACAACGCCATGGCGCCCGTTGCGGCGGAAATCATCCCCGGCCGACCACCGGCGAACGCGATCACTACCGCCATACTGAATGAGGCATACAGACCAATTTTTGGATCGACCCCGGCAATGATCGAAAAGGCGATAGCTTCGGGGATCAGCGCGAGGGCGACCACCAGACCCGCCAGCACGTCGGCGCGGATGTTGGAAAACCAGTGTTGTTTAACGGTTGAGAGCATCGAGGTGTCCAGGGCCGAGCGAGGGAGTGCGCAGATTTTTTCAGTAACAAATGCGTGGAGGCGGGAGTTTACGGGAGTGAGTCGGGGCGTGCGACCGGGCGTGAATCGCAATGCACAGGCTTCTTTGTTCGACGCAGTATTTCAGGTCTCAGTCGCTCGAAAAAACGGCTCGGTCTGCCCCCTCGCCCATATGGGGAGAGGGCTAGGGTGAGGGGGCGATTTGATGACTGATCGCACACATTCAGTTCAATCGTTCAAGGCCCAACCAGACTTTCCAGCTCCTGCGCCCGAGTCTTGGTCATTTCCAGGATGCAAGAACTTGCGTTGAGGCTATCGATGGTTCCACCCGTCAGTGTGCTGATAAACCCGTAATTGACGTCGCGTTACTTGATCCACGTCCGCTGGACGGTCTGCAGTCTAAGCCAACCCCCCCAATCCCGCGTTCGGCCGCCCAGTCAATTCCATGTAAGAACACCTGCCGGCGGAAAACCCGTTGGAACGTCAGTTCATCGACCGCGAACCGCGCACTAAACTGCCGAGTTGCGCTGTAACCATGGCGACCATTCTGCTGCCGGTGGTCTGAACCGGATTCTGGTGGACGCAGGCGTGACCGATCAGATCGTCGGCTTGGCCCACGAATTCCATCTGTCGCCGCTGCTGATGGGCTGGCTGTTCGCCGCATTGATGTGCTTGCCACCGAGCTGGCGCTGGCTCAGCCTGAAGACAACCAAGAGCGTTTGCGCAGGATTACACTGGCGCTGGACCACTACCGCGGCGGCGCTGATTGCCTGCCGCTGGGAGACTGAAATGAAGTACGACACGCTGATCCGCAATGCCCTGGTCATCGACGGCACTAACACGCCGGGTTACCTCGCCGACGTGGCGATTCTGGATGGCCGCATTCAACGCATCGGTGACCTGAACGGTGCTTGCGCTGACGAGGAAATCGACGCGACCGGGCGAGTATTGGCGCCGGGGTTTATCGACGTGCACACCCACGACGACACCGTGGTGATCCGTCAGCCGCAGATGCTGCCCAAGCTCAGCCAGGGCGTGACCACGGTGATCGTCGGCAACTGCGGGATCAGCGCCTCGCCGGTCAGTTTACGCGGCGAGCCGCCGGATCCGATGAGCCTGCTGGGTGCCGCCAGCGCTTTCGTCTACCCGAGTTTCAGCGACTACCGCGCCGCGGTCGAAGCGGCCAACCCGACCCTGAACGTGGCGGCACTGGTGGGTCATACCGCGTTGCGCAGCAATCACCTGGACGACCTCTATCGTACCGCCACACCCGGCGAAATCAGCGCTATGCGTGAGCAACTGCGCGAGAGTCTGGAGGCGGGCGCCTTGGGCTTATCCACAGGACTGGCCTATGCGAGTGCCTTTTCGGCCGAGACCGATGAGGTGTTGCAACTGGCCGAAGAGCTGACGGATTTTGGTGCGGTCTACACCACTCATTTGCGCAGCGAATTCGAACCGGTGCTGGAGGCCATGGACGAAGCATTCCAGATCGGCCGTCACGCCAAAGCCCCGGTGATTATCTCCCACCTCAAGTGCGCCGGTGCCGGCAACTGGGGCCGCAGCCCGCAACTTCTCGCATCCCTGGAACGCGCGGCGCTGAGCCATCCGGTGGGCTGTGATTGTTATCCTTATGCGGCGAGCTCTTCGACCCTGGACCTCAAACAAGTCACCGACGCTTTTCGCATCACCATCACCTGGTCGACACCCCATCCTGAAGTGGGCGGCCGTGACCTGATGGACATCGCCGCCGAATGGGGCATGCCGCTGCTGGACGCGGCCCGTCGCCTGCAACCGGCCGGTGCGGTGTATTACGGCATGGACGAGACTGATGTGCGGCGCATCCTGTCGCACCCGTTATCGATGATCGGCTCCGACGGTTTGCCAGAAGACCCATTCCCGCATCCGCGTTTGTGGGGGGCTTTCCCGCGGGTGCTCGGGCATTTCAGTCGCGATGTGGGGCTGTTCCCACTGCACACCGCCGTGCACAAAATGACCGGGCTTTCGGCTGCACGATTCGGCCTGGCCGAGCGTGGCGAAATCCGCGAAGGGCATTGGGCGGATCTGGTGTTGTTTGATCCTGTGCGGGTGCGTGATGTGGCCGACTTCAGCGACCCGCAGCGGGCGGCTGAGGGGATTGATGGCGTATGGGTTAACGGCGTGCGCAGTTATGTGGATGGCCAGGCGACTGGGCGCAGGGAAGGGAAGTTTTTGGCGCGGGAAGGGGATTTGCGGTTGGGGTTTCATTGAGGAATTTGATCGTTCCCACTGCGTGGGAACGATCATTTACCCGCGATCAGGTCAAACCCGGAAATGGCTGACCATCATCTGCAATTGGTTGCCCAACCGCGCCAGTTCAATGCTCGACGCAGCGGTTTCGTCGCTGGCGGCGGCGGTCTGTTCGGACACGTCGCGTACGTTGATGATGCTGCGGCTAATCTCTTCGGCCACGGCGCTTTGTTGCTCGGCGGCAGCGGCGATCTGCTGGTTCATCGACTGGATGTTCGACACCGTGCGGGTGATGTTTTCCAGCGAGGTGCCGGCCTTGCGGGTCAGCTCGACGCTGCTGTCCGTCAGGCTGCGGCTGTTGTTCATCACCACAGCTACTTGCTTGGTACCGTTCTGTAAGCCAGCGATTAGTCCTTCGATTTCTTCGGTGGACTTTTGCGTGCGCTGAGCCAGGCCACGGACTTCATCGGCGACCACCGCGAAACCACGACCGGCTTCACCGGCGCGGGCGGCTTCGATGGCCGCGTTGAGCGCCAGTAGGTTGGTCTGTTCGGCCACGGCTTTGATCACGTCCATGACGCTGCCGATCTTGTCGCTTTCCTGTTGCAGCACGTTCATGGCGTCGGTCGAGCGCTCAACTTCAGTGGCCAGGCGTTCGATCTGCGCGATCGCTTCAGCGACCACTTTGTCACCTTCGCGGGCCTGGCCGTCAGCGTCGGCGGCGGCTTGTGAGGCGTGCTCGGCGTTGCGCGCGACTTCCTGCACGGTGGCGGTCATTTCGTGCATGGCGGTGGCGACCTGATCGGTCTCAATCTTCTGACTGTTAACCCCCGCGCAGGTTTGTTCGGTGACGGCCGACAGCTCTTCGGCGGCGCTGGCGATTTGCGTGACGCCATCGCGAATGCCGCTGATCAGGTCGCGCAGGGTCACGCCCATTCGCGCAATGCCTTGCTGCAACACACCGAGCTCGTCGCGACGGGTGACGCGCACGTCCAGGGTCAGGTCGCCCGAGGCGATGCGCTCGACCACGGCCAGGGTTTCGCGCAGCGGGCGGGTAATCTGCCGGGTGATGATCACGGCGGCCAGAATGCCGACCAGCAACGCCAGCAAGGTGCTGATCAGTTGCAGGCTACGGGCTTGGGCGCTTTCGGCATCGCGGCGGTCCAGCTGGATCTGGTACAGCTCATCGCTGCGGGCAACGATGTCATTGCCTTGCTCGGTCATTTCCTTGCGGGCCTGAACGGCATCGCTGTTAGCGGCTTTATAGGCCAGCAGCGCGCTGCGGTAGCTGGTCATGGCGCTTTCCAACTGACGCAGGGCGTCCTGCTGGGTGCTGCTGAAATGCACGTTGAGATCGTTCAAACCGGCGATGGCTGCGTTCAGTTGGGCGACGGCTTTTTGTTCGGTTTCAGCGTTGGTATTACCGGTGTAGCCGAGTACTTCGTAGCGGGCGAGCTGGAACTCTTCCTTGGCCTGGGTGATGGCCTGGAACTGCTCGAAACGTTGGTCGCTCAATGGCATTTGCTGCACACGGGTGTTGATCGAGGTGATCAGCGTGTTGGCGGTTTCGGCGTTGTCGCCCATGGCCTGGCGAGCGGCGTTGCCGGCGCGGTAGGCGCTGCGCATTTTGTTCAGCGATTGCTGGTAAGCGCCGATGGTCGCGCTCTGCTGTTTGAGCAGCTTGAGGTTTTCCGGGCTCTTGAAACTATTGAGCAGGGATTGTTGCTGGGCAACGAACCCGTCGAGGGTGGTTTGCACATTCTGCGCGGCGGTCTCGTCGCCGTCGGTCAGCATGTACTGCAAACGGCTGACACGCAGTTTGGTCAAACCAGCGTTCAGCTGGGTGATGTCGCTCATCCAGTTGCTGCGATCGATCAGGCTGCCAAGGCTGGTCCAGCCTGTCAGGGCCAGGACCGTGGTGAGCGCCAGTACCAGGCCGAAGCCCAGGCCCAGTTTCAGGTTGACACTGATATTGCCGAACCAGCTATTCATTGAAATTCCTCCAGGAACAGTGCGAGTGTTGGTCGTCAGTTGGCTGGAAGGTTGTTGTTTTTTGAGCCAGCAAGGTTTTGTCGCAGTGATGTATCGGCAGCAAAAGCGAGAGCTGAAACGGTTTTTGTCCTGTCTTCATTGGCGATGACGGCGTGCTGTCTCTATTGCGTGCTACGCATAACCACCTGCAGAGATCCTTAAGGGTTCAAGGAGCGCCTATGGTTGCTCTGTCACGGCGGATAGGGGGCGATAGTTATCGGTGAATAGACGTACTCACCTTTTAATATTTCTTTCACATTCATTTCACCGGGGCCCGATGTCACGCCCTCTATGGTCTTCGGTTGCTTGGGCGCCCGGATCACGGCTCGCTCGTTTTCAGTAGCGCAGTTGCCAAGGGTGCTTTGTACGTTTGGCACGGCTCGCTTATCGATTATTCACCACAGGGGCAGCCTGATCGCGGAACCAAGACTTGGTCGTGGTCGCGATAGGCGCTTACTTGGCTTGAGTGGCACTATGAAATATAGAAATGTTGCCGTCGTACTGTTGTCCGTGCTGTTTGTTATTGCGCTGACTGTTTTTCTTTTTAGACCTGCGTCAATACCCGATCTGGCCCATGGCAACGCCTCTGGGGTAGCGCAACTAAGGGCGGATTGGACCAAGGGCGAGATGATTGTTCTGGTTCGTCACGTTGAGCGTTGTGATCACTCCAGCGCCACTTGCCTTGGCAGTGCCGATGGTATTACCGAACGCGGCCGCGACGTCGCCGTCGCTCTAGGTTCGCAATTTGAACATTTGGGTCTGGACAAGGCTGATATCTATCACAGCCCTTCGACCCGCACGGCGCAGACGTCTTCCTTCATGTTCAATAAGCTCAGCGTGGCCCAGGATTGGCTGATCAACTGCAAAGGTCGCATGTTGAACGATGCCCTGAGCCATAAGGTTGCCGGCCGGAATCTGATTCTGGTGACGCACAGCGAGTGCATGTCGCAACTTGAAAAAGACATGAAGTTTGCGTCACCGACGCCGGGCTATGGCGCATCGCTGTTTATTTCAACTGCGGGGGCTACTGGAAAGCCTCAGATGCTCGGGATTATTGACGCGTCCGACTGGCATTCAGTTGTTACCAACTAACGAGATAGGTTTGTCTCTCCAACCGGTCCGTTGGCTGACGCTCCAAGGCAGGCATCGGATGGCAGGCTGGACGGGTTGGTGAACACCGTCTTTTGTCTGCGTGCCAGGATTTCTTTGTTGAACTGGGTGATGTTAATTGGCTACTAATGCCGTTAGAGTACGCCGGGCTTGAGAAATGAATCCCGAGCTATTCGCCATGGAGTTTCCCCTTGAAGTACGCAAGCAAAGTCGTCGCCTCTCTGTTATTTGCCCTGGCCGTCAGCGGTTGCACGGGCACCGCGATGAAAACCCAGCACCTGGATAGCAGCCAATACACCGTAGTCGGCCACAGCGAAGCGAAAGCCACCGGTCTTCTGTTGTTTGGCGTCATCCCGATTCGGCAGAACGACCGTTTTGTCCGCGCGCAGAATGCTGCGATCGAAGCCAAGGGCGGCGATGCGATGATCAATACTCAGGTTCAGGAAAACTGGTTCTGGGCTTGGGTCCTGACCGGTTACACCACTACGATTTCCGGTGATGTGGTCAAGCTCAAGAACGTTCAGTGATGGATTGATTCGCCAGGAAAAGCGCGTTTGATTCTGGCGAAATCTAAAAAAAACGGCACCTGATGAAGGTGCCGTTTTTTTTGCCTGCAGTTAGCGTGGGGCTGTCGGACTATTGCCCAACGAAATAATAATCCTGTTTCCCCACCTGCATTTTTTTCAGCACTTTCAAGGGGGCTGCTGGTTCAGTATTACTGGCCATGAGCGCCACATGATTAGGTGATACCGTGAGAAATTCACTCAGCTCAGCTTCGGTCTCCAACCCCTTGAGTCGGCTTTGGGTATAAAACACGCTGGCTCCGGCCGTGCGTTCATTGGCCTGGTACAGCGCGACGTCTTGCCCGTTGGCCTGCATTGTTTGAATTTGCGTGGTCAGCGGCAGGAAGGACAATTTGCGGTCTGCGTGGGGCGCAGCCCATTGCGCGGCCGCCAGGTAGATGCAAATCACCAGGCTCAGCACGCCAACCACCAGGCCTTTGCGGTGCCGGGCAAGCTTGCCGATAAACGTCGTAGCGCTGGTGTGTCCGCGCAGACGCTCGTACAGCACCGAACCATACTCGGCCGCCAGCACGGCAGCGGCGGGCGTCAGCGACATCAGGTACACCGTGCGTTTGCTGGACGCGAAGCACAGCAAGGTGAACTGCGCGAGCATCCAAAGGGTGAAAAACAACAGGTAACGATTTTGCATCAAGCTTTTGCGGAAATGCCAAAGGCCCAGGTACACCAGAATGTTCCATGGCAGAAAGGCCTCTGGCAGCTTGGCCAGATAGTAGTAGAACGGTTCGTAGTGTCCGGCCAATTCAAACGAGCCGCCGAAGCGCCCGATGCTGTTGGTCCACAAGACTTCCCCCAGCGCCTGCAAACCGCCTCTCTGGTAGAGCATGTAAAGCCAGATCGCCAAGGGGATCAGACCGATTAAGGTCATTAGGCCCGGGCGTAACCAGTCCGAGAGCTTGAGGCGTTTCTCGATGAAGCTGTCGGCCACCAGATAGCAGAAGATCACCACCCCCGGCATTGCCAGCCCCAGCACACCTTTACTCAAGGTTGCGATGGCGATGCCCAGTGCGAACAGCAACCAGGTCGCCATGGTCGACTGTTGTTCAGCCTGTCGCCGGTTAGCCTGAAAAAACCCCAACAAGGCCATCGTCACGCCAAGGCTAAGTAGCGCATCCTCACCCACCCCGCGAACATTGCTCCAATAACTGGCCATGGTCGCCAGCATAATGGCCGCGGCCCAGGCCACGGTTGTCGGCCGACCAAACTTGCGCAGCATGGTGTACAGCAACATCACGCTAAACAGCCCGGCGAAGGCCGAGGCCAGCCGCACTGCCCAAGGCGTGCCGCCAAACGCACGGATAGCCCCGGCGTCGATCCAGAGGCTCAGCGGCGGCTTTTCCAAAAAGGGTTCGCCAAATAATCGGGGTGTCACCCAGTCGTTATCCAGATGCATTTCCATTGCAATCCCGGCGACCCGGGCTTCGGTAGAGCCTTGCAGCTGGTGATTGCCAAGGGCAAAAAAGAACAACAGGCAAGTGAGTAGGAATAAGAGTGGGGCAGGTCGAGACATAGGCTTCTGGCTACCAAGGAAAGGAATAGGGCCGAAGAACATTCAGGCATTCGGGAAAGTATACGGGAGGAGTTCTCAACAAAGTGTGAACAACTCGTGTGATGTAGTCGCTCGGCCCGTTGACGCCTATGTTCTCAATGCCTTGCCGGCAACGCCCCAGAGTGAACCTTTTCTGATGATCGCACGCTATGCGATACAACCTCCTGGACCCAGGAAGCGCCCGCGCTGGTTGGGGGGATAAATGGGGAAAGACCACGACTAATTGGGTTTTGACTCGATCATCCAAATCAGAAACGTGGCCTGTACCCAATTTCCATCTTGTTTGGCGAGCTGAGGATACGTCGGCATTAGCTTTCCATCACACCTCACTCAATTCCACGGTGTGCTTGAAGTGATGTTGCCAAATCCTGACCTCCAACCCTTCCGTCCGATTCAGCGACGAACCTACCGTCAACTCCGCAATCAACGTCGGCTGAAGACTCGTATCAAACAGCGCAAACCCAGCCGCCAGGCAGCAGCTCTCCGTCTGAAGGCTACACACGAGCGCGCGGTCCACGTTCAGGCTGTTCAGGTATTCGATAGTTTCAGGGGAGGGCGCGTGGGTACGAACGGGAGTTGATAGCAGCGGCGGCATTTTGTAGATGATCTAACGACTTAAATATTTTTTCAGAATTGTCCGATAGTGGCGGACGTCTTTCCATGAAAAGATTAGATGCTTTTGGTGCTCTCCGGCCTGTTCCTGCGGGCTGACAAAAGAGCGGGAAAGCTGGCAGCAGCGTATGACCGATCTCGAATAGCTGGGCTGGCGCGCGAGGCGGCCATACGGCCTTGACCAAATGATCAGCATAGGAAGTCAGTGTGGAAGACCTTAACGAGAAAATTGCGACGTGTGAGCCGCTAGTGCAGCAGGCATTTCAAGCAGTGCGCCGGTATAGCGAAGCGAAAGGAATGAAGCCGGCCGAGGAAGTCGAACGCCTACGCCTCGATGCGGAATTACTCATGGCCGCAGTGCATGAATATAAACGTCGGGTACTGGGCGGCCCCGTGCAAACACTTCATTAATCGGCCGATACCGCCGACGTCAGCAGGGTTCATGACGCCGAATGCGAGAATTCGATTGCAGTATGGGATCGCAGACGAGGCGCTATCTCACCACGGTGAGGTTGGGCGCCACCAGGGTGGAGCCGAAACTGTCGCGGATAGTCTGGCTGAAGTAGCGGTAAGCCTCGCCATTGATGTCGGAAATCGCCGACGGCTCGCGGGCGCCGGGCAAGACCTTGATCGTCACTTGCGGGTCATTGACCGCCGCGATGACGTGATCGCGTACGCTCGCAATGCTGTCGCGTGGATGGATGCGCAGGTTGACAACGGCGTCGGCTTGCGACGGCAAGACATTGTCCTTGATGCCGCCACTGACCAGGGTCGGCGAAATCACCGTGCGCAACTGAGCGGCACTGGCGGGCGCTTGCCCCAGACTGCTAGCCACCAGTGGGCCGAGCAACCAGCGGTTGGCGGGCACCAGGCGTAAGGTGAACCCCTGACCTGGGGCGATGCTGTCAAGGAAGCTCGCCGTCGGACCCTCTAAGTCATTGGTAACCTGCGGCCAAACATGGCGTTCTCCCATGACGTGAAAGGTTACGGGCCGACCTTCCAGTAAGGTAACAAGGCAATAAGCATCTGCCTGAACGCTGACTACCTGTCCAAATACACGGCAACCATCAGCTACACCGACTTCTATGGCGGCGACTTCAACACCAATACCGACCGCGACTTCCTCGCGGCCAGCTTAAATGTGAGTTTCTAAGCCCCAATATCTAGGTGAGGTTATGGCAGTTTCTGCCTACCGGCGCAGGTGCGCTTTGGCACTGTCGGTCGAGCGATGCCGGATAACGAAGTCCGCATCGCCGAGAATGGTGAAATATTGTTTCGCAGCCGTGCTCTGATGACAGGCTATTACCTGGAGCCGGAGAAGACGGCCGAGACTCTGCGCGCCGGCTGGCTGCATACCGGCGACAAGGGCGAGATAGACGCTGACGGCTACCTGCGCATCACCGGGCGGGAGAAAGACATCTTCAACACCAGCAAGGGCAAGTACGTGGCGCCGGCGCCGATCGAGGGCGAGATCGCCAAGAGCAACTGGGTCGAGCAGGTCTGCCTGATGGGCAGTGGGATGGACCAGCCGCTGGCGTTGATCGAACTGACGCCGGCCGCCCGTGCCACCGCGCGAGAGAAGGTCGAAAGCGATCTGGAGAACACCCTGCATGAGTTGAATGCTCGACTGGAGCCGCACGAGCGCATCCGCCATTTGCTGTTGATGCGCGAGCCCTGGACGATCGATAGCGGGTGCATGACGCCGACCATGAAGATTCGTCGCAATGTGCTGGAAACGCGTTTCGCCGAGTGCGCCAGCGGCTTGTCAGGTGACCGGCTATTACATTGGGAGTAACCATAGACTGGATAGAGCGAAGTGAACCTGGCTCTGGCTTTGCCAGGTTCGCTAAATCGGCTTTACTCCGTCTACTTCGCAGGCACGAACGCGGTGCCGAATGCAGCCTCGCTATTTTGATCTGGAGCCGCCATGAAAGGCCCGCTGTCTTCACTGAAAATTCTCGATTTCTCCACATTGCTGCCGGGGCCATTCGCCTCGTTGCTGCTGGCTGACATGGGCGCCGAGGTGCTGCGTGTCGAATCGCCAACGCGGGTGGATTTGCTCCGCGTACTGCCGCCGTATGATGGAGGAACCTCGTCCAGTCATGCCTACCTCAACCGCAATAAGCGCAGCATTGCCCTCGATCTCAAACGACAGGAAGCGGTCGAGGTGGTCAAGCAGTTGGTGGTTGAATACGACATCGTCCTCGAACAATTCCGTCCAGGGGTGATGGACAAACTCGGAGTGGGTTATGAGGCGCTCAAAGCGATCAATCCCAGGCTTATCTACGTGTCGATTACCGGCTACGGGCAGACCGGTCCCTACAAGGACCGTGCCGGGCATGACATCAACTACCTGGCCTTGGCCGGTCTCGCCAGCTACACGGGGCGCCGCGAAACCGGGCCACTGCCGTTAGGAATTCAGGCGGCGGACATTGCCGGTGGCTCCTTCCACGGGGTGATGGGACTGCTGGCGGCGGTGATTCAACGCCAGCAGACCGGTGAGGGCCAGCAGGTCGACATCAGCATGACCGACTGCGTCTTCAGCCTGCATGCCATGTCCGGGGCCGGCTACCTGGCGTGTGGCGTGGAGCCGGAGATGGAGAATCAGGCACTGAACGGCGGTAGCTTCTACGACTACTACCGCACGCGCGATGGTCGCTGGTTCTCGGTCGGCAGCCTGGAACCGCAGTTTATGCAGCAGCTTTGCGCAGGCCTTGGCCGTCCAGAACTGGCCGCGGTGGGTTTATCGCCAAAACTGGAAGAGCAACGCGCGCTCAAGCGAGAGATCCAGAGTGAGTTCGAGAAGCGTGACTTTGCCGAGTGGCGCGAGCGTTTCTCGGCGATGGATGCCTGCGTCGAGCCAATGCTGAGCATGTCAGAGGCCGCAGAACACCCTCAGTTAAAAGCCCGGGGGATGGTCACCCAGGTACCCCGTGACGGCCATGCCCCGCAACAGCAGATCGCCTGTCCAATCAAGTTTTCGGGTGGGCTACCGGCGCCACGGCATATAGGCTCACCGCTCGGTGCTCATACCGAAGAGGTCTTGCAGGCGCTAGGTTATTCGGCGGTGCAGATCACGGAGTTGAACGCGGCCAAGGCTATCGGCTGATGTCCAGGGGGTGGACTCCGTTCTTGATAACCAACTCCCACCCGCTGGATTCTGACGGTGATGGCACTGGTCTGGACCCGCGCGCAACTGCTCGTCACCTTCGCCACCAGCCGCCTGCTGCTGGGTGCCGGTTGCGGGCCAGGAACGGCGGTGACCCAGCATGCCTGTTTCACATGGTATGGGCCACGCGAGCAGGTTTTACCGGCGTCGTTGATTCAGGTAACTGACCACATTCCTCAAGAATGGATCGAGGTTGTAGCCACGCTTGCCGATAAAGCGACGATCCGCCGCCGACGCCCGCCTTCTGACATGGTGCTTTGGCTGGTAGTGGCATGGCGTTCTTTAGAGGCGAGCCGATTGTTGAGGTCGCTCGTCGATTGAATATTTGCGCCGAAGGTTTGGCTTATGAAGTTCTCTTGGCGCAAAAGCGGGCTTTCTCAAGCTAGGCAGCGCCTGGGTGATCAACCCGTAGCCTGGTTGTTTCAGAAGTGCGCGAATGTCTGGGGATATGAACGTTATCCGCAGGATGAGTGGTGCCCCCTGCAAATGTTTTCGACGGCCGGTTTTTTAGGGAGTTGAACTGGCGTCCGGAATGACCGGTTGAGTCAACTGATTTTCTATCGTGGCTGTGTCGATTGACGATGGTCAGGTCGTGTGCGACAGAGTAGGCCGTATCTGTGCCTTAGTTCAGATTAGAGCAAGAGACTGGTTAGCTGTCGAGGCCGTTAGCTGGATGGCTCAGGCATCTATAAGCAGTGATGCTACTTTGCGGCTTGGCGCATTTCTGGCGGATTCCCGGGAGGGGGTACACGCTGACACCATCCAGCGTGCCTCTGAACAGCTCTCGAATCCGTTTACCAAGCCCCGAACTGATTGAGGTTTGAGGCCAGCGGGCTGTCAGGTGATACCTGGCAGCCCGTTTTTTTTGCCTGAAGCTCCTGTTGTGCATCGTTGCTCTCGTAGGAGCACGGCTTGCCGGCGATGGGGCCCGCAGATCGCCATTTCCCACGATTGCCTCAGAAACGATCCAGCCTGTACGGCTCGAGCCCCGGCAACGGATGAGAGGGGGTAACGGTCGCAGGTGAAGCCATCTGGGCGATCAGCTCGGCAGTGACTGCGGCCTGTGTCAGGCCCAGGTGCTGGTGGCCGAAGGCAAGCAGTACCTTGCCGTTGCATACCCGATCGATGATCGGCAGGGAGTCCGGCAAGGACGGGCGGAAGCCCATCCAGGGCGTGGCACCCTCAGCGCTCAAGTCGCGGCTGAACAGGCCTTTGCTCAGCCGGTGCAACTGCCAGGCGCGCTCCATGGTCGGGGGGCGCTCCAGGCCGGCGAACTCGACGGTGCCTGCCAACCTCAGCCCATCGGCCATCGGAGTCATGATGAACTTGCGTTCCAGCGAGGTGACCGCGAAAGGCAGCCGCTCGTGTTCATGAGGCAGCATCAGGTGATAGCCGCGCTCGGTATCCAGGGGGACCTTCTTGCCAGTCAGCTTTGCGGTGAGCTTGGCTGAGTGGGCGCCGCAGGCGATCAGTACCTGGCGGGCAGTCAAACTGCCCTGGTCGGTGTGCAGCGAGACGCCGTTCTCATGCAGGTATCCGTCCTGGACCCGTTGCTTGACGAAGCGCACGCCGCAGGCCTTGGCGGCCTCGACCAGTTCGCAGACGACCTTGTAGGGGTCAAGAAAATGCCCCGTGCTCGGAAAGAACAACCCGCCCTGGATCTGCTCACTCAATTGCGGGGTTACGTCGCGGATGGCCTTGGCCTGCCATACATCGACCGGTACTGCTTGTTGACGCATGCGAGCCTGTAGCGCTTCGATCGCCTGGCGCGACTCGGCGCGCTCGAACACCAGCAACGAGCCGTCTTCCTTCATCAGGTTCGGGCGTTCGATCGACTCCAGCAGCCGGTGCCAGGCACCCAGGCTGCTTTCGTTGAGCGCACGTATGCCGGCCACGGTGCGCTGGAAAGGCGCCGGCCGCAGGTTCAACAACAAGCGCGTGAACCAGGGCATGGCGCGGGGCAGGTATTTCCAGTCCAGGCACAGTGGGCCCATCGGGTCCATGAGCATGGCGGGCAAGCGCTTGAGGATCGACATATCGGCGATGGGGAACACCTGCTCGGTCGCCAAATGCCCGGCATTGCCGAACGAGGCACCGTGGCCGGGCTCCTGCTGGTCGATGACCACCACGCGCTGGCCTTGGCGTGCCAGCTGCAGGGCACAGGCAACGCCGATGATACCGGCGCCGACCACGGCAATGTCAGCGGTGTCGTTCGGGTTGCTGGAATTGAAGGCGTTCGACATTTCCTAGGCTTCTCTCTGGCCGTCGAGCAGGCGGCGCAGCAGCAGCGGATTGCTGTGCTTGAGCGCGGCAGGCAACAAGGTATCCGGGAAGTCCTGGTAGCAGACCGGCCGCAGGAAACGCAGGATGGCGGCGGTGCCGACCGAGGTCGTGCGCGTGTCGGAGGTGGCCGGGAAAGGACCGCCATGGACCATGGCATCACACACTTCCACACCGGTTGGCCAACCGTTGACCAGCAGGCGACCGGCCTTGCGCTCCAGGATCGGCAACAACGCCCTGGCGCTTTCCAGGTCGGCGTCATCCAGGTGCAGGGTGATGGTCAGTTGGCCTTCCAGGTGCTCGGTGACCTGGCGGATTTCGTCGTCATTGGCACATTGCACGATCAGCGACGCTGCGCCGAACACTTCGGCTTGCAGGGCCGGGTCGGCGAGGAAATCCTGTGCCTGGGTGACGAACAGCTGGGCCTGGCATTGGTTCGGGGTTTCGCCCCGCAGGCCTGTGGCCGCCGCCTGTGCGTGGGCGTTTTCGGCCAGTGCGCCGACACCGGCCTCATAGGCGCTGAAGATGCCGGGGGTGAGCATGGTTTGCGCGGGGCTGCGCTGGACGAAGTCCGTGGCCACGCTGATGAAACGATCCAGGGCCGGGCCTTGACGGGCAATCACCAGGCCTGGGTTGGTGCAGAACTGGCCGGCACCCTGGGTCAGGGAAGCGACGAAGCCTTGCGCCAGTGCTTCGCCACGGGCTTGCAGCGCCGCTGGGAAGAGCAGTACCGGGTTGATCGAGCTCATTTCCGCATACACCGGGATCGGCTCGGGACGTGCCTGGGCCGCCTTGCACAAGGCCATGCCACCACTGCGCGAGCCGGTGAAGCCTACGGCCTTGATACGCGAGTCGCTGACCAGGGCGATACCCACTTCACGGCCCGAGCCGAACAACAGCGAGAACACGCCTTCAGGCAGACCGCATTTTTCCACGGCGCGGCCTATTGCACGGCCTACCAGTTCGCTGGTGCCGGGGTGAGCGCTGTGGGCCTTGACGACTACCGGGCAACCGGCAGCCAGTGCCGAGGCGGTGTCGCCGCCGGCGACGGAGAAGGCCAACGGGAAATTGCTGGCGCCGAACACGGCCACCGGACCCAGCGGCACCTGACGCTGGCGCAGGTCCGAGCGCGGCAGGGGTTGACGTTCCGGCAGCGCCGAGTCGACCCGTACATCCAGCCATTCGCCGGCACGCACGGTGCGGGCAAAGGTGCGCAGTTGGTGGCAGGTGCGGCCTCGTTCGCCCTGGATACGTGGGCGCGGCAGGCCGGACTCGGCCACGGCGCGGTCGATCAGCTCATCGCCAAGGGCTTCGATTTCATCGGCGATGGTTTCGAGGAATTCGGCGCGTGCCGCCAATGGCGTCTCGCGATAGCGGTCCAAGGCTGCCCATGCCAAGGCGCAGGCCTGATCTACATGCTCAGCGGTACCGCCAAGATAGGCCGGTTCGAGCGGTTGGTCGGTGGCGGGATTGATCGCTCGGATCGCTTCGCGGCTGCCGGTTATGGCTTGGGTGCCGATCAGCATTTGGCCTGTCAGAGTCATGGCGGTTCCTGGAGAAGTAGGGGAGCTCAGCTGCGAGGCTCGGGGACTTCGCAGTTGGGCGTAAATAGGGGCGGCGCGCATCGAGGCGCCGCCGTGCAGGCGGGTGGTGGGCGGAGCGTCAGGCGACGTTCTGCTCTGCCGACCAGTTGGCGTACCACTGGCGGAACAACGCGTACTGGTTCTCGGCGTAATTGCGCTGGGCATCGCTGAGCACATCAGTTTCGTTGAAGTGCAGGGTGTATTCCTTGTCGCCGTTGAGCACCATCAGGTGCTTGTAGTACAGCACCAGGTCGCAGCCTTCGTCGAAGGACGACAGGACGGCCAGGGCAGCTTCCAGCTCACGGGCCAGGCGGCGAGCCTTGGCGTCGCCTTTGGCGGCCTTTTTGCTCAGGGCTACCAGTTGCAGCACTTCGCGCGGCAGGGCGTTGCCGATGCCGGTGATGGCACCAGTGGCGTTGCAGTTGACGAAGCCATGCACCACCTGGGTATCGACACCGACCATCAGGGTGACGTCATCGTCCTGGGAGGTGATGTTCTCGGCGGCGTAGCGCATGTCGGCAGCACCGCCGAATTCCTTGAAGCCGATCAGGTTCGGGTATTCGCGGCGCAGTTCGAAGAACAGGTCGGCGCGGGTGGCGAAGCCGTAGTAAGGGCTGTTGTAGATTACAGCCGGCAGACCAGGGGCGGCCTCCAGGATCGCGGCGAAGTGAGCTTTTTGCGCGGCGGCAGAGGCGCCACGGGACATCACACGCGGGATAACCATCAGGCCCTGGGCGCCAACTTTGGCTGCATGGGCTGCGTGGGAAACCGCTTCGCGGCTGTTGACGGCACCGGTACCGACGATGGTCGGAATGCCTGCGGCCACCAGGCGCGCCACGCCTTCCTGGCGCTGGGCTTCGGTCAGCAGAGGCCAGTCGCCCATGGAGCCGCAGTACACGACGGCGCTCATGCCGATATCGATCAGTTCCAGGCCCTTGGCAACCAGCGCGTCAAAGTCAGGCTGGCGGTCAGCGGTGCAAGGGGTCATCAGGGCAGGCATGCAGCCAGTGAAAATGTTATCGGTCATTGTTGTAACTCCTGGAAAATTTATTTGGGTCTATTGAAGCTATAAGGGGCCGTCTGGACGGCATCCGACGTGGTGGCTCAAATGCCCCACGCGAAGGGATCTTGTTCGTCGATCAGCAGCGTGCTGTCGGCGGTCATGTAGGCGCGGCCAGTAATGAAAGGGCGGATGCGCTCGCCTTCCCATTCGTAGCTGCCGACGAATTGGCTACCGGTGATGCTGGCCTGGACCCAGCGCTCGCCAGCGGCCAGTTTTTCATCGGCCGCCAGGCACGCCAGCTTGGCGCAGGTGCCGGTGCCGCAGGGCGAACGGTCGTAGGCCTTGCCCGGGCACATGACGAAGTTGCGGCTGTTGGCCTGGTCGTCCTCGGCAAACAGCTCGACATGGTCGATCAGGGCGCCGTCTTCGCCGTGGATGCCTTGGGCCTCCAGGGCCTTGAGCATCGCCCAGGTGAATTCGGTCAGGGCTTCGACGTTGTCGAGCTGCAACACCTTGCCGTGGTCGGACACCAGGAAGAACCAGTTGCCGCCCCAGGCGATATCGCCGTACACGCGGCCGTGGCCAGGGACGTCGACCGGCACCTGTTGGCGGTAGCGGTAGGCGGGCACGTTGCGCAGGGTCACCGCGCCATCTTCATGCAGCGTGGCGCTGACCGGGCCCACTGGCGTATCGATCTTGTGAACACCCGGGCTGATGTGCCCCAGGTGGTGCAACGAGGCAACCAGGCCGATGGTGCCGTGACCACACATGCCCAGGTAGCCGGCATTGTTGAAGAAAATCACGCCACAGGTGGCATCCGGCGAGACCGGCTCGCAGTACAGGGCGCCGACCAGCACATCGTTGCCACGGGGCTCCAGCAGGCAGGCACGACGCCATTGGTCATGCTGGTCGCGCAGGGCATCGCGCTTCTCGGCCATGGTATTGCCGGCCAGCTGGGGAAAGCCTTTCATCACCAGGCGAGTAGGTTCGCCGCCGGTGTGAGAATCAATGATATGTACTTGTTTCATAAACCTATCCTTTAGAAGCGCAAAAAGGCTTTGAATCTCGTTATGGCGCGATCGGCAATCCGCTAAGCCAGCAAACCTTCGATGTCCTGCACCAGGCTGCGGTCCAGCCAGACGCCATCACGTTTCGAGCGCTGCCTGGCCGCGAAGCGGCGTTGCGAGGGCAGGCGGGCGCCTTGATCGGTGATCGCGGCGAACAACTGCTCGGCGCGTTGCTGGCTGTGTTCGAGGTCATCGCCAAGAAACCGTTGTGGATCGAAGGCCAGGAGCAGTTCGCCATGGCAGGGCGTCGCACCGACACCGTCATCGAAGGCCAGGGATTCGGCGCTGGTCATGTCACCAATCAGGGCACCTGCCAGCAGTTCGATCATGGCGGCCAGCGCCGAGCCCTTGTGGCCGCCGAAGGTCTGCATGGCCCCTGCCAGCGCCGCGTGAGCGTCAGTCGTCGGTGCGCCCTCGGCATCCAGGGCCCAGCCCAGGGGAATGGGCTGTTGCTGGCGGGCATGCAACTCGATATCGCCACGGGCAATGGCACTGGTGGCGAAATCGAACACGAAGGGCTCTTCCCGGTTTGGCCGGGGCCAGGCAAATGCCAGCGGGTTGGTGCCGAACACGCCTTTGCTGCCGCCTTCAGGCGCGACCCAGGCATGGCTTGGGGTCATTGCCATGCCCACCAGTCCGTGCCTGGCAATGGCTTCGACTTCGGGCCAGAGCGCCGAAAAATGAAAGCAGTTACGGATGACCAGTGCAGCAACGCCTTGCTTTCGCGCTTGTTCGACCAGAACCGGCAGGCCGGTCTGGAAGGCCAGTTGCGAATAGCCCTGATGGGCATCGACCTTCACGATCGATGGTGCCGGTTGGGTCAAGGTTGGCCGTGCCGCCGGGGCGATCTTGCCCGAGCGCAGAGAGCGAACGCACCCCAGGACGCGATAGAGGCCATGGGAGTGGCATTCGTCGCGTTGCCCCTGGGTGATGACATCCGCAATCGCCTGGGCGTGATCCTCGGCCATGCCGTTGTGAGTCAACGCGCGCAGTGCCAGATCGTAGACTTGATCAAGACTGAGATTGATGCGGTTACTCATGCTCTGTTCTCCGTTTGCCCAGCAGTGAAGCGCTGGTTACCTGAATCTCGGGATTAAGCCCGGGCGTGTGCACCAATGGGACGCTGAGTGTGGGCAGGTGCCTGATGGGCCACCTGTTCATCGTCCTCGTCTTCCAGACGGACCAGATGCGCCGGTACACCGGTCGCCGCGCCCCAGAAATAGATACCCATTGCGCAGGCCGCCACGACCAGGGTGTCGAAGGGGTGAGTGAGTACGCCCATGCCACCGAAACTACCGAGCTTGGACAGTACGATGGTCACGGCATAGAAGCCGATCAACCACAAGGAAGAGCGAACTTGCTGGCCCAGATTCAGGTGCTCGGTCGGTACAAAGCGACCACACAGCAGGTACACCACGAACATCACGATCTGCAGGCCAAGCAGCCAGGACACGGTGTCCCAACCCGACCAGTAGACGATCAGCGCGGCGATGACGAACGACAGCGGGCCCAGTACAGCCATCCACTTGACCCGGAACGGGCGCGGCATATCGGGGGCGTTGCGGCGCAGGGCGGCCACGGACACCGGAGCCACGGCGTAGCTGAGCACCAGCGCAGCGGATACGACGTTGATCAGGGCTTCCCAGGAAGGGAAGGGCATGGTCCAGAACACCGACAGGGCGAAGGTCAGCCACAGCGCAGGGCGCGGGATGCCAGACTTTTCGTCGATGCGGGTGAAGACCTTGAAGAAGGTGCCGGTCTTCGCCCAGCCATAGACCACGCGCGGTGTAGCGTTCATATAGATGTTGCCGCAACCACTAGGCGAGATCACCGCATCAGCGACCACCAGGTAGGCCAGCCAACCCACGCCCAGGGCCAGGGCGATATCGCGATAAGGCAGCGCCAGTTCCTTGGAGACACTCGCCCAACCGTTGACCAGCATCTCGGTGGGCACGCCGCCGAGGAAGGCCGTCTGCAACAGCACATAGATAACGGTGGACAGCAGCACAGACAGGATCAGTGCAATCGGAATGGTGCGTTGTGGGTTCTGTACTTCGCTGGCCACCGAGATGATGGGGGTAAGCCCCAGGAAAGCGAAGATCACACCGCCAGCGGAAACTGCCATCTCGATGCCTGACATGCCGAATGGAGCGAAGCCATGGACCTGGAAGTTTGCCGGTTTGAAGAAGGTGAATAGCACACCGATCACCAACAGCGGAACGATGAACTTGAATACGCTGACCAGGTTATTGGCCTTGGCGAAGGTCTTCACACTGCGATAGTTGAGCATGAAGAACAGGCAGAGCAGGCCGAACTGCATCAGCCAGCCAATCACCGTAGGGGAGTTGGAGCCGGCTTGGGTCAGCCCGGGGAACCAGGCGGCAGCATACTGGCGAGAGGCAACCACTTCGATTGCCACCAGGCTGGAGAACGCGATCAGGGTGATGAAGCCCATCAGGTAGCCGAGCAACGGGCCATGGGAGTACACCGGGTAGCGAACCACACCACCGGCCCGTGGCAGCGCCGCGCCCAGTTCACAGTAAACAATGCCCAGCAGCAGCACGGCAAACCCGCCCAGCAGCCAGGAAAAGATGCCCGCCGGCCCCGCGATAGCGGAAACGTGGCTGGCTGCAAACAACCAGCCCGAGCCAAAGATAGCTCCCAGTCCGATAAACGTAAGGTCTATCAATGAAAGTTGTTTTTTAAACTTGCCTTTGCCAGACATGGCGTCGCCTTCTTGTGGGTTATTGGATAGGCAGGAGTGATGTCATTTGAAAACGCTATCGCCGGGATCGCCGTAGATAACGTTGCGGTCACAAACCGCGCACTTGTTAAAAATCCGGTTTTTTGGAATTGGCGCGTCCAGATCGCCAAGAGCCATTCACTTCCATAGGTCGTGGTGTGTAATTACCGACACCTTCCTGGGCCCGGGCTGACGCTTGCTAGTCAAACCGTCAGAGTTTTCTGACGAGGCACGCAAGGGCTCTAGAATGGACTTATCAGCAATTATGAGATTGATGCTTTTCACTGGCGTCGATGACGAAATCAGCACAATTCGAAATTGCCGACGAGTGGGCTCAAGCGTAGACTTTCGCCTATCGGACCCGTGAGAGAGTGAGACTCATGACGCTAAGCGCGTTTGCGATCCTGGCGCAGGGGAGCGACCAGGGTCGTCCTGAAACCATCGAAGAATTGCTAGCAGGTGTGGCTGTTCTATCGCCAATGCTGGATGTGATTCCGAATGCCGCGATCTTTATCAAAGATATCCAGGCGCGTTATGTGATGGCCAATCGCACCCTGGTTCAGCGCTGTGGGTTGAAACAGTTGCAACCGCTGCTCGGAAAAACCAGCGCCGAGGTATTCCCCGCGCAATTGGGCCCCGGTTATACCGAACAGGATCGACGTGTTCTGGAGCAGGGTTTTGTCCTGGAAGACCAGCTGGAACTGCATTTGTACGGCAGTCGAGAGCCCGGTTGGTGCCTGACCCATAAACGGCCGTTGTATAACCGCAACGGCGAAATCATCGGCCTGGCGGGGATTTCGGTTGACCTGCAATCGGCCAGCGACACGCACCCGGCATACCAGCGCTTGGCCGCGGTCGACGAATACATTCGCGCGCATTTCAACCGCCGCGTCACCTTGGGCGAGCTGACGCGTATCGCCGGCATTTCAGTGGCGCAACTGGAGAGGTACTGCAAGCGAGTCTTCCACCTGACGCCACGGCAGATGATCCAGAAGGTTCGCCTGGAGCACGCCCATCGTTTGCTGCATACCGATATGCCCATCACCGAGGTTGCACTGCAGTGCGGCTATACCGACCACAGTGCGTTCACCCGGCAGTTCAAGGGGTTGACCGGTTTTACTCCGCGTCAGTATCGGCAGGCTACTGGGCATTGAGGTTGTAGGTGTTTGACAATATTTGAGGAGTTTTCCTATAGCGTGAATCGCCCCTTATCTCGGCATGACCCCATCATTGCCTGGAATGCGGCGAGCCAAGGTGATACGCCGGGCCTTGCGCGCTTTGGCCACATCCAGCACGTGGCGGGCCAAGGCCTCGCAGGCGGCACGGCGGATGACCCATTCGACGATGGCAACACCTTCGGGCTACATGTGCTCGCGTCCGCTGTAGAGGCCTTCGCTGTTCTCGCGGAGGATAATCCCCCCGACCGATGTGAGATTCCGGGCCAGTTGCGCACCGGACGCAGGTTGGTGTTGAACTGGAGGGCCTGACGCAGCTGCAGGATGGCGCTGCGGTAGCCGGGAACCCGCTAGCCGGTGGGGGGCGAACAATTACGCGAAGGTGCTGTCCGCGCCGGGTCACAAGCCTGCCCTCAGGCCTCCAACCCGAACGGGTCGTCTACGGAATGGCTCGGCTGGGTAAACCAGCGCGGGCCAGTGGCGGTCATGTAGAAATGATCCTCCAGGCGAATGCCGAACTCGCCCGGCACGCAAATCATCGGCTCATTGGAGAAGCACATGCCCTCGGCCAGCGGCGTCTGGTCACCACGCACCAGGTAGGGCCCTTCGTGAATGTCCAGGCCGATGCCATGTCCGGTGCGGTGCGGCAAGCCGGGTAACTGGTAGTCCGGGCCGAGACCGGCGGCTTCCAGGCTAAGCCGCGCGGCGGCATCCACCACCAGGCAGGGTTCGCCCAGGCGCGCGGCGTCGAAGGCGGCCTGCTGGGCGGTCTTTTCCAGGTTCCACATGGCGCGCTGGCGGTCGCTCGGGGTGCCGAACACGTAACTGCGAGTGATATCCGACTGGTAGCCGTGGAGCAGGCAGCCCGTGTCGATCAGTACCATGTCGCCGTCCTTGAGCACCTGCGCGTGCTTCACCCCATGGGGGAAGGCGCTGGCCTCGCCGAACAGCACGATGCAGAAGGTCGAACCCGGCGCGCCCACCTTGCGGTGCGCCTCGCGGATGAATTCGGCAACCTCGGTGGTACTGATGCCTGCGCGCAGGATGCTGGCGGCAGCCTTTTGCACTTCTATGGTCATGTCTTTGGCGCGCTGCATCAGCGCCAATTCTGTAGCGGATTTGTGATAGCGGCACAGGTTTGTCACGCAAGAAGCGTCTACGAACTCCAAGCCCGATCCGAGGCGGCGGATTCCGTCGAACATGAAGAACGCCAGGGACGGGCACAGACCCACGACTGCGTCGGCGGCGATGCCCATTCCAGTGAGCATGTCGAGCAGCAGGCGGTAGGGACTCTCGTGCTCATGCCAACCATGGATAACCCCATCCACCTCGCGGAAGTCGCGAATGGTGCCCTCTTCGAATGCCGGCGCGATATAGGCCAGTGGGCCATTGGCGGGCAGCACGGCGCCGACCATGCGTTCGCTCGGGCTCCACTTCACCCCGGTGAAGTAGCACAGGTTGCTGCCAGCGTTCAGGTAGAGGGCGGCGATGCCCTGCTCGAGCATCAGGCCCTGGGCCTTGGCAATGCGTGACTGGTATTCGTCGAGGCCGATGGGCTTCATGCCCGCGGTCATCTTCGCCAGGCCGGCCAGAGCCTGTTCCGGAGTTTTGCCACCTACACCTACTGTCATCTCGTTCTCCCGAATTATGTTGCAGTGCTCGAAATTTAAGCATGACTTAAATAATCGTCAATGCATATTTTCAGTGTCACTTAATTTCAGTAACGCAAAAAGCCTTTTCTGCAATGCGCCGCCCGCTATACTGGCGCCTTTTAGAGCACGAGCCACGCCAATGACCGTAGAGCAGATCGGGGAACGGCTGCGCCGCTACCGCCGCGCCGCCAACAAGACCCTGAACCAAGTCGCCACTGAATCAGGCCTCACCGCTAGCTTCCTGTCCCAAGCGGAGCGTAACCTCACTGGCGTGTCCATCTCCTCGCTGGCGAGAATCGCAAAATCCTTAGGCATTCCGCTCAACACCCTGTTCGACCAGCCCGCCCAACCCCAGCCCGACTCCCACCAGGGCCAGCGCGTGCGCTATACCATTGGCAGCCAGCCGCTGGTCTATGAGCGCCTGTCCAGCAACTTCCCCGGCAACCTGGTCAATGCGATGAAGATGACTATGGCGGTGGGCTACCAGTCCGAGCTCATCTCCCACGAAGGCGCAGAGTTTACCTATGTGCTCTCCGGGCAAATCGTCTACGCCATCGAAGGCCACAACTACCCGCTCGGCCCCGGGGGCTCGGTGCATTTCGACTCCACCAAGCCGCATTCCATCGCCAACGCTGGCGACGATGTTGCCGAAGTGCTGGTCGTCACCACCATGGGGGGGCTACTCGACGATCACCCCGCGGCCTGACCGGGCGCACCCAAAAAGTAAGCAGCACTGAATTTAAGTTGAAATTGATTTTAGAATGACTTAAGTTTTCCCTCGGCCGGTGGCGGCGCGAGTATCCCCCCCCTTCAGCGCTACCGCCCGAGCCAGGACGTCGGCCTTCGGCTCCCTGTTCGCAAATGACAGGCAGCCTACGGCCCGTAAAGCCGCAGGATCAGGTGCATCCCCCCAGGAATGGACTACCTGATCTGCCGCCCTCAAAATAATAACAATGAGGTTCGCATGCGCAAAAAAACAACGCTCAAGACCATGATCGCCGCCGGCCTGATCCTCGGTTGCGGCTTCACCCACGCCGCCAGCAACCTGGTGTTCTGCTCCGAAGGCAGCCCAGCTGGCTTCGACCCAGGCCAATACACCACGGGGACCGACTTCGACGCCTCAGCCGAAACCGTATTCAACCGGCTCTCGCAGTTCGAACGTGGCGGCACCAAGGTCATCCCGGGCCTTGCAACCAGCTGGGACCTTTCTCCCGATGGCCTGACCTACACCTTCCACCTGCGTGACGGGGTCAAGTTCCACACCACCGACTACTTCAAGCCGACCCGCGACTTCAACGCCGACGACGTGCTGTTCACCTTCAACCGCATGCTCGACAAGAACATGCCGTTCCGCAAGGCCTACCCCACCGAATTTCCCTACTTCACCGACATGGGGATGAACGAAAACATCACCAAGGTCGAAAAAGTCGACGACCATACCGTCAAGTTCACCCTCAACGGTGTCAACGCAGCCTTCATCCAGAACCTGGCCATGAGCTTCGCCTCGATCCAGTCGGCCGAATACGCCGACCAGTTGCTCAAGGAAGGCAAGGCCCAGGACATCAACCAAAAGCCGATCGGCACTGGCCCGTTCGTGTTCAGCAAGTACCAGAAAGACGCCCAGATTCGCTACAAGGGCAACAAGGATTACTGGAAGCCTGAAGACGTGAAGATCGACAATCTGATCTTCGCCATCACCACCGACGCCTCGGTGCGCATGCAAAAGCTGAAAAAGAACGAATGCCAGATCACCGCCTTCCCGCGCCCGGCCGATATCAAGCCGCTGCAGGAAGACAAGAACATCAAGATGCCTAGTCAACCAGGCTTCAACCTTGGCTACATCGCCTACAACTTCACCCGCAAGCCGTTCGACAAGCTCGAAGTACGCCAGGCGCTAGACATGGCGGTAAACAAGAAAGCCATCATCGACGCCGTTTACCAGGGCGCCGGCCAGTTGGCCGTCAACGGCCTGCCGCCGACCCAGTGGTCCTACGACGAGACCATCAAGGACGCCAGCTACAACCCGGAGAAGGCCAAGGAGCTGCTGAAGGCTGCAGGCGTGAAAGAAGGCACAGAAATCACCCTCTGGGCCATGCCGGTACAGCGCCCCTACAACCCCAACGCCAAGCTGATGGCCGAAATGCTCCAGGCCGACTGGGCCAAAATCGGCATCAAGGCCAACATCGTCAGCTACGAATGGGGCGAGTACATCAAGCGCGCCCACGCCGGCGAGCACGACGCCATGCTGATCGGCTTCACTGGCGACAACGGTGACCCGGACAACTGGCTGGGCACCCTCTACAGCTGCGACGCGGTCAACGGCAACAACTTCGCCAAGTGGTGCGATGCCGACTTCGACAAACTGATCAAGGCGGCCAAGGCCACCTCCGATGTGGCCAAGCGTACCGAGCTGTATAAAGAAGCACAGCACCGCTTGAAGGATCAGGCGCCAATGACCCCGATCGCACACTCGACTATCTACCAGCCGATGCGCGCCAGTGTGAAGGACTTCCATATCAGCCCCTTCGGACTCAGCAGCTTCTACGGCGTCTCCAACGAACAGTGAGTGACAGGGGCCGGCCAAGCGGCCCCTTCGCCTTCCTCGAGCTGGCGCCAGACCAGCGAGGACGTTCTCACCTGCCGCAACGAAAAAAATAAAGCGCCACACCGGGAAACGTCGAGCCGCAGCCTTTACCCACGCTTCCTGAACTGCTGAGAACGGCCAGCACGCTGACCGACATTATAAAAAAGATAAGGAGTGACTCGCCCAAATGCTGAGTTTTATTACCCGCCGACTGGGGTTGTTGATCCCCACGTTCTTCGGCATCACCTTGCTGACGTTCGCGTTGATTCGCATGATCCCTGGCGACCCCGTGGAAGTCATGATGGGCGAACGCAGGGTCGATCCCGAAATGCACGCTCAGGCAATGGAACGCCTAGGTCTGAACAAACCCCTGTACGCCCAGTACCTCGATTACATCGGCAAGCTGGCCCACGGCGACCTCGGGGAATCCCTGCGCTCGCGCACCAGCGTGTGGACCGAGTTCACCACCCTGTTCCCCGCCACCCTGGAGCTGGCTTCGGCCGCCATGCTGTTCGCCGCCATCCTCGGGTTACTGGCCGGGGTCATTGCGGCCCTGAAGCGAGGATCGCTGTTCGACCATGGGGTCATGGGTATCTCCCTGGCCGGGTATTCGATGCCGATCTTCTGGTGGGGCCTGATCCTCATCATGTTCTTCTCGGTTTCCCTGGGCTGGACCCCGGTGTCCGGGCGGATCGACCTGCTGTACGACATCGAGCCGCGCACCGGCTTCATGCTCATCGATACGTTGCTGGCCGATGACGTCAGTGCCTTTTTCGATGCCCTGCATCACCTGATCCTGCCGGCCATCGTGCTCGGCACCATCCCGCTGGCGGTGATCGCGCGGATGACCCGTTCGTCGATGCTCGAAGTACTGCGTGAGGACTACATTCGCACCGCCCGCGCCAAAGGCCTGTCGCCATCGCGCGTGGTGTTCGTCCACGGTCTGCGTAACGCGCTGATTCCGGTGCTGACGGTGGTCGGCCTGCAAGTCGGCACCCTGTTGGCCGGTGCGGTCCTGACCGAAACCATCTTCTCCTGGCCGGGCATCGGTAAATGGCTGATCGAAGCCATTGGCGCCCGGGACTATCCGGTGGTGCAAAACGGCATCCTGTTAATCGCCTGCCTGGTGATTCTGGTCAACTTCGTAGTGGACATCCTCTACGGCTTTGCCAACCCACGCATCCGTCATCAGCGCTGAGGTCCATACCAATGAGCACTCCAATTTCCTCAGTAGCCGCCACCGCCTCCGCCGTGGATCAAAGCCTGCTGTACCCGTCGCCGTACAAAGAATTCTGGCAAGCGTTTTCCAAGAACAAAGGCGCCGTCGCCGGCCTGCTGTTCATGCTGCTGGTGATTTTCTGTGCCATCTTCGCCCCGTGGGTCGCGCCGCATAACCCGAGCGAGCAATACCGCGACTTCCTGCTGAGCCCTCCGGCCTGGCTCGAAGGTGGACAGATGCAGTTCCTGCTCGGTACCGATGAGCTGGGCCGCGACTTGCTGTCGCGCCTGATCCAGGGTTCGCGCCTGTCGTTGCTGATCGGCTTGTCGTCGGTGGTCATGTCGCTGATCCCGGGCATCCTGCTGGGTCTGTTAGCCGGGTTCTTCCCGCGCATCCTTGGCCCGACCATCATGCGTCTGATGGACATCATGCTGGCCCTGCCGTCGCTGCTGCTGGCGGTGGCGATCGTCGCCATCCTTGGCCCTGGCCTGATCAACACCGTGATCGCGATCGCCGTGGTGTCCCTGCCGTCCTATGTTCGTCTGACCCGCGCTGCGGTGATGGGCGAGCTGAACCGCGACTATGTGACCGCCGCGCGCTTGGCCGGTGCAACGCTGCCGCGCCTGATGTTCATCACCGTGCTGCCCAACTGCATGGCGCCGCTGATCGTTCAGGCCACCCTGAGCTTCTCCTCGGCGATTCTCGATGCCGCAGCTTTGGGCTTCCTCGGCCTTGGCGTTCAACCGCCAACCCCTGAGTGGGGCACCATGCTGGCTTCGGCTCGCGACTACATCGAACGCGCCTGGTGGGTGGTAAGCCTGCCGGGCCTGACCATTTTGCTCAGCGTGCTGGCAATCAACTTGATGGGCGACGGCCTGCGCGATGCGCTGGACCCGAAACTCAAGAACGCCGCCTGAGGAGATTCAAATGTCACTGTTAGAAATCAAGAATCTCAACGTTCGCTTCGGCGACAAGAACGCCGTTCCGGTGGTCGACGGGCTCGACATTTCCGTGGACAAGGGTGAAGTACTGGCCATCGTTGGCGAGTCGGGTTCGGGTAAATCCGTGACCATGATGGCGCTGATGGGCCTGATCGAACATCCGGGGATCGTCACTGCCGATGCGCTGAATTTCGACGGCAAGAACATGCTCAAGCTCAGCAACCGTCAGCGTCGGCAAATCGTCGGCAAAGACCTGGCCATAGTTTTCCAGGACCCGATGACCGCGCTGAACCCGAGCTACACCGTGGGCTTCCAGATCGAAGAAGTGCTGCGTCTGCACCTCAAATTGTCTAGCAAGGCCGCCCGCAAGCGCGCCATCGAACTGCTGGAAAAGGTCGAAATCCCGGGTGCCGCCAGCCGTATGGATGCTTATCCGCATCAACTGTCGGGCGGTATGAGCCAACGGGTCGCAATCGCCATGGCGATTGCCGGCGAGCCGAAACTGCTGATCGCCGACGAACCGACCACTGCCCTCGACGTAACGATTCAGGCACAGATCATGGACCTGCTCCTGGCATTGCAGAAAGAGCAGAACATGGGCCTGGTGCTGATCACCCACGACCTCGCCGTCGTGGCCGAAACCGCCCAGCGCGTGTGCGTGATGTACGCCGGCCAGGCGGTCGAAGTCGGTCAGGTGCCACAACTGTTCGACATTCCGGCGCACCCGTACAGCGAAGCGCTGCTCAAGGCGATTCCGGAACACAGCCTCGGCGCCACGCGTCTGTCGACCCTGCCGGGCATCGTTCCCGGTCGTTATGACCGTCCGCAAGGTTGCCTGTTGTCGCCGCGCTGCCCGTATGTGCAAGACAGCTGCCGTGCGCAACGTCCGGCCCTCGACCCGAAAAGCAACAGCCTCGCCCGCTGCTTCTACCCGCTGAACCAGGAGGTGGCGTAATGGCCGTCGTACTTACCGCCCGCGACCTCACCCGTCACTACGAAGTGTCCCGTGGCCTGTTCAAGGGCCATGCGACCGTGCGCGCCCTGAACGGTGTGTCGTTCGAACTGGAAGCCGGCAAGACCCTCGCCGTCGTCGGCGAATCGGGTTGCGGCAAATCCACCCTGGCCCGCGCCCTGACGCTGATCGAAGAGCCGTCCTCCGGTTCCTTGAAAATCGCCGGACAGGAAGTCGCCGGTGCTGACAAGGCTCAACGCAAGCAACTGCGCAAAGACGTGCAGATGGTGTTCCAGAGCCCGTACGCCTCGTTGAACCCTCGGCAGAAAGTCGGTGATCAACTCGCCGAACCGTTGCTGATCAACACCAGCCTCAGCGCCTCGGAACGTCGCGAGAAAGTGCAGGCGATGATGAAGCAAGTGGGTTTGCGCCCAGAGCATTATCAGCGTTACCCGCACATGTTCTCTGGCGGTCAGCGCCAACGGATCGCCCTCGCCCGCGCGATGATGCTGCAACCGAAAGTGCTGGTCGCGGACGAACCGACCTCGGCGCTGGACGTGTCGATCCAGGCACAGGTGCTCAACCTGTTCATGGACCTGCAGCAAGAGTTCAACACCGCCTACGTGTTCATCTCCCACAACCTGGCGGTGGTGCAACACGTCGCCGATGACGTGATGGTGATGTACCTCGGCCGCCCGGTGGAAATCGGTCCGAAGAACGACATCTACGAGCGTCCCCTGCACCCGTACACCCAGGCGTTGCTGTCGGCCACCCCGACCATTCACCCGGACCCCAACAATCCGAAAATCAAGATCGTCGGCGAACTGCCTAACCCACTCAACCCGCCGCCGGGCTGCGCTTTCCACAAGCGCTGCCCCTACGCCACCGAGCGCTGCAAGGTGGAGGTGCCGGAGCAGCGCCTGCTGGACGCCCGTCAGGTGGCCTGCCACAACGCGGAAGACATCAACGACTGAGCCACCGGGGTTGACAGGCCGCGTCCTTGTCCACCCCCACGCCAGCCGGCGGACGCCTATTCATGCCTTGCCAAATTCCGCACGTAATGGCTGTCAGCCATTATCCCGGACCGATATAGCTGGCGAAAGAGACGACCAGCGACAGGGAAAGTCTGTAAGAGGATCTGGTGGGCATCTGCTACGAGTGTGTGCTCGACCCCGACGTCTGGTTCAGGCTGCTTCAGCAACTGATGCAGGCCAACGGCCGCCAGCAGAGCGTGCTGCTTTCCTGGGACCAGAGCAAGCAGGATGGTAACCAGTTCGCGGGCAATGAAATGGGAACCAGCGCAGGCTTCCATCACGACAGTACAGAACAAAGCCCTGACGCCCGAGCAGCAGAAAATCCAGGAGCTGGAAGCCCGGATCGCTCGTCTTGAGCGGGAGAAATCCATTTTAAAAAAGGCTACCGCGCTCTTGATGTCGGAAGAACACGAGCGCATGCGCTGATTGATCAGTTATCCGACTGCCAAATACTGCATTCAAAGAGAATGCGTTGACGGAAGTAACCACTGACATCGTGTTTTTCCAGAAAGCCTCTCCTGCTGAAGAAATCGATAAGCGCTGGATAAATGTCGGCGATATACGAGACCGGGAGTCAGGAGAGCCGATCACAATCAACCAGTATTACTTGGATATTTACCCTTCAGCCAGAGCGGTGGCGCACTGTTATTTCACCTGCTGTCCAAGCTGTACGAGCACACCAGCGTGGCCATCACGACCAACCTCAGCTTCTCGGAATGGTCGAGTGTGTTCGGCGACGCCAAGATGACCACTGCGTTGCTGGATCGGCTGACACACCACTGCCACATCGTCGAAACGGGCAACGAGTCCTACCGCTTGCAACACAGCAGCCTGGCCGCCCAGACAAAGATCAAATCACGTGAACGAAAGCGCAAGGACGATGATGGTACAGAGGACGATGAGCCGTCTTGATCTGCACCGGAAATACCCTGCCGCATGCCTACATGCGGTGGGGCTTGATGCATCTGTCACCGGAACACTGCTGCTAAGCTTATCCACAATTGCTGATGCAAAAATCAGCAATCCGCCCTGGGTCAATTTTCAATCGGCAGGGTGGGGGGTCAGTTTTCAATCAGCGCCAACACCCCCGTCAACCGTGGGATGTCCCGGGATGAGGTGGGAAAACGCGGGCAACAAAAAAGCCGTAAAGCGTTGATTTCTCTAGGCTTTACGGCTTTTCTGGGTCTTCCTGGGAAGACAAATTGGTGGGCCGGGGTAAGTTGAATTGATCTTTTATCTTTTTGAATTTATTAATAATTTTATTTTTTTATTTTTTTATTTTTTTCTGGAATACCAACTGGAATACCGTTCGGTCAACGTGCTTCTCTCATCTTTCGTAGGAGCCCTAGGCCGCCGATCTACTAGATCATGCTGAAAGGACGTTGCAGTTGACCAATAGCCATATCGGGTAGAGGCATTGAGGTGAGCCAATCCATAGCATGCCACTCGGCTTGCGGGAAGATCGGCCGGTGGCAATTGGGAGATTGAGTGCAACGAGGGCAGCAGGAAGCCAGTACCTCTCCTCAACACACGCTTGTCTATTGATGCCGGTACCAGGAGCAGAGATATCTCAGCCCCACCTGACTTTCTACAGTCTCGCCCTTTGAAGCTTTGGCTTGGCCGGGGCTGCCTCATCCTGGGGAATGGGGCCAATTCGGCGTCGGCGTCAGCGCCACGTAAACCAAGCGTTCCCAAATTGGGAACATATCCGCTTGACTCAGGCGAGGCCTCGAGGTAGCTTTGTTCCCAAATTGGGAACAAAGCTACGATCATGAGATTGCTAGGCAGAGAAAAACTACCCCCTCTACAGGTTGAAGGCGAACACATCCGCAAATGGATTTGCGTCTGGGTGAGCGAAATTGGCCATGCGAGATGGAAGGTCCCTGGTGAGCTGCTTGAGCAATACCCGAATGCTCTCGTTACTGGCGAGGACACCTTTCTCTTCTCCGTATGCGGATCGAGCACATTTTTAGAATTGAAAGTCGCATTTGCCCAAGGAATTGCTGTTATCACTGCAATAGTGAAGAAATTATGAATACTCTGATCCCGAAAATTATCAAAACAGAGGAACAGTACCTCGAATACTTCAATGAGGTGCATTCGCTAATAATTGCTTCTCCGAAACTGGGTACAGAAGAAAGCGACAGACTTGAATTGCTCTCGATTCTGATTGAGGATTACGAGAAGCAGAAATATCCGGTTGAAGCTCCAGATCCGATTGATGCAATCCTTTTTAGAATGGCTGAGAAAGGATTGAAGCAGGCTGATTTAGTTCCATATTTTGGAACTAGAAGTCGAGTTTCCGAAATACTTGCTCGAAAACGACCGCTTACAGTACCGATGATTCGGGCGCTCGCCGTTGGTCTAGGAATTTCAGCTGATACATTAGTCGGGCTAGACGAGGTTGGTAGCAGCCCAAAAAAAACTAACGTTGATTGGTCTAAGTTTCCGGTAAAGGAGATGGTCGCTAGAGGATGGATAGATAGCATCACGAGCAAGGCGAAAAAAACCGTCGAGGAAATTGTTCAGGGCTTTATAGTAGATATGGGTTTGCAGGAAGGTGGCGCTTCCTTTCGACGCACATTGTCAGGCGACTCGCCTACGCCTACCACGAGTTACGCGCTTTATGCTTGGCTTGCAAGAGTTATTCAAAGGACTAGGGAAATAAAAAGCCAGTTGCCAGCTTATGAGAAGTCGAAAGTTGGAGACGGTTTTATCAAGCAGGTAGTGCAATTTAGTAGGTTCGAGGAAGGGCCAAGATTGGCCATCGAGTTTCTCAAGCAGCATGGCATTGCAGTGGTTATAGAACCGCAGTTAAAAGGGACGATGCTTGATGGAGCAGCTCTAAAAGATTTAGATGGGACGCCCATAATTGCTCTCACGCTTCGCTATGACAGAGTTGATAATTTTTGGTTTACGTTAGTGCATGAGCTGGTTCATGTGTGGAAACATATCGATGATACCAGTGAAGCTATTCTGGATGACTTGGAACATGCGAGTACGGATAAGCGTGAGTCTGAGGCGAATAGAATTGCTAGAGATGCGTTCATACCGCGATCTATATGGAAGCGTACTGATGCGTACTTAAAACCCAGTAAGGAAACTATTGTTGAGCTTGCTAAGGAGCTAAATATACATCCGGCCATAGTCGCAGGGCGTGTTAGGAAAGAAGTAGGGAACTATAATCAGTTTTCAGATCTTATAGGCCAGGGATTGGTCCGAGTTCAACTTGAAAACCTCTGAGGTGTTAATTATGAATACACAGTATTTTCCAATTGTTCGTGCGAAGGCCGGGGAAATGGAAGCTCTCAAGCGTCTGGATGCATCGACCATCGCTCGTTGCACACCTATATTTGAAGTGACCAAGCTGGACGGAACTGATCTCGAACGTGCGCGTAAACGAAGCAGCACGCCTTACGAAGACTATCTTGATAAGCGTGCGCAGAGTATCGCCGCAGTGTTCAAAGGAAAGCACGTGATATTGGACGCTTCTCAGTGGCCTGTTGGCTTTGCCACTGAGGGAGGGGAGCAGGTTTTAAGCTATGTTTGCTCCGCACTAAGTGAGTTAGGCGTCATCGTATGCCCAGTCATTGGTTATGATCGGTGGGAATCGATTGAATACCAAGAAACCATAAAAAATATGGTCTTGCCTGAAAAAGCGTTTTTTTGTATCAGGTTGGATAGCATAGCAATTGAAGATTTTGGTGACTTGGATCACTTAGATGAAATCATTGAAGACATGGTTGCCAGTGCAGGTTTGAATGAAGCGAGTACTCCGGTGCTTGTCGATATTGGTGACGTGACCAGGTTGCCTGTGCAAGAAGTGATGGAAATTGTGGAAACTGCTTATGGGCACATGAAAGGTTTAGGGTTCGATTACATAATCATGAGCGCCAGTTCAATTCCTGACTCAATTGAAAAAGCAGTGAAAGAACGAGACTCTACTGGGCTGGTGCAAAGAAAAGAAATGATTGTGTGGAAAGGCTTTATGTCGGCTAACCCTAGCGCATCATTGTATTTTGGTGATTATGGGATACGGAATCCGCGAGCGTCCGATATCATTGCTACCAATATGAATGTGAAAATCCGGTATACCATAAGTAATGCCTTCTTTATTGCTCGAGGGCACTCGGTACAGGGTGAAGATGGCTATGCTCAGAGTCAAAAACTATCGAGAGTGATTGTCAACTCCGTTCACTACAGAAAGCCTGAGTTTAGCTGGGGTGATTTGAAGATAATGGAATGTAGCTTGGGAGGGATTACTGGTAGCTCCACAAATTGGATATCATTCGATACTAATCATCATATTAAATCGGTAGCGGCCGAGATATTTGAGTTTACGACGCAGCTAGCTGCTATTTCTGCTCGTGTTTAGCTTGTATGTTCCTTGCAGAATCATATGGGTGGAGGAGCTCTTTCAAGCCAGACGGTACTTTCTGGAAAGTGGGTTACCGTCCTGCTAGAACTGACGTCCAGGCGGTCAGCCGCTTGCCAGACGACGGTCTAGAATGGCGTGGGGTAGCACCCTCACGCACCTATTGGTAGACGACTCTCCAATTAACTGCAGCTTACGCGCTACTGTTGACTGAGAAAAGGACGAATCTATGTGTAGTAGTTATAAGTGTTCGATGTTGGGTTCATAACCCCTTCAACACCAAAATCCGTCAGCCCCTTGCTGAGCGCCTGGTAGATGAAATAGAAGCTAGGGAGTTTTAGAAGTTTTTTGCCGTGAATTTTTTGTTTTCTGAATTCGGTGATAATTTCGCCATGGCTAACATTGAACGGGAAGTTGTGGTCGCGGTTATATCCCCAGGCTTTTAACAATTTTCCGCGAATGTTTACTCCCTTATAAACTGCCGTAACCAGCCAGCCATCTAGCTCCTTCAGCTGGTTCTCGTCATTGATTAATGGGTAGAAGCTCATGATGCCCTTGAAGAATATTCGATTGCTCACTCCGTTTATGTAATTTGCAATCATTTGGTCCGTAAGGTCCCCGTAGAGATATCTTCTGATCTCCATAATGGCACTTACGAGATTTTCATCCTTGTTGTTGGCCGGGATTTTCAGAGCTGCGAGCTTTGTCCCTCTCAAAGGTTGAATTAGGTGTTTGTATAAAATGTAGCTGATTTGTCTCTTTATTTTATTTTCGGATGACTTCTTGATTGAAATGTTTTTGGTTGATATGGAATACCCCAGAAAATCTATAAAGTGAGTACTTTCCATTTCGACTTTCATCTTTTGTTCGCAAAGTAACCTTATGCCTTTAGATTTTTCGGAGTTTATGGCTACGCCGGTGTCAAAAGAGAAGTCGTTTATGATTTGAGAGGCTTTGCTGATTCGATCATAGTCTGTTGACCAGATGATGGTGTCGTCGGCATATCTCGCAAATCGCAGGCCTGCCTGCTCAAGTTCGCGGTCTAATCGCCAGCAGACTAGGTTGGCTAGGAATAATGAAATCGATGTGCCTTGGGGAATACCTTTTCCGTCCTCGCCTAAGAAAGATTTTATTATTTGCTTTTCGGGGGTGCTTATTAAAAAGCCGTTATTTGAGAACTGCTCAAATAAATATTTGTGGTCGATGCTGTCGAAGAATTTAGAAAAGTCAAATTCGGCTACATATATTCTAGAGTTTTGAGCTAGTTCAATGCCGATGTCTTGTATTGCAAAGTGAACATTTCTGTCGTTGCGATAGGCATATGAGAATGAACTAAAACGATGTTTATTTTTTCTGATGAGTTGCTCATATATCATTCTGGAGACGGCGGCGTCAGGAATTTGGTAAATAGTTACCGATCGGGTGCCGCCAGAAGATTTTGGGATTTTCTTTATTTCAGGTTTGTTTGGAGTGTAGGTGCCTGCAATGATTTTTTTTGCAATTGAATGCGCGATTTGTTTTTTGTGTTTTCGGACATAGAATGGATTGAATTTTTTGTCTTTGATCCAATATGCAGGCGTCTTTACATCCTTGACTCCTGGGCTGGACAGCCGTCTGCTCTTCCTCTCATGTTCCAGATGAAGTGCATTGTGATAGGCGTGTTGCCTGTCGGTAAGTTTTAGTCCTTCGAAATCTATAAGGTCAATTAACTTTTTTTCCAGACTCATGACTTTTCTCCATAAAAAAGCCCGACCGAAGTCGGGCTGTCCACGGGCGCAACCACGTAAAAGTAAGTCGCTAGATTCGTTGGCAATAAGCTTTATCTCGCCAACGTCCATCTCTCTAGGTGCATCCCAGAGTACAAGGGCACCCGCTCGCCTCCTGAAGGCATCCCAAGATTCGAGCACCACATTGAGATTCCGTCAAGTCATTTTGACATCATTAGAGCGTTTTGGCTGGAGCCGCTTGGGATGTTTGGCGGGCGCCATCCCAACAATAATCATTTACCTAACCGTTTCCGGATCAATTGGGCGGTAAGTCGATAGTAGTATCGGGTCGCCTCAGAACGATGCCTCAGGTGGTGAACTAGGAACCAGCACACATGCTTGTGCTGCCAGGTCCAGGGGGTATCGTGGTGCCATCTCTGTCGGATGGCCGCTTGCATGATTAGAGCTTGCCGCAGGTGTCGTTGCTGTGTGGCCATCGAGCCAGTCAGGACACCCCTCAGGAACAAAGACATATCAAACGGTCGGCTCATGACCGGCCGCCAATGTATGCGGACACCACATCGATTCTATGGTGTCCGAGCTCATAGCTGATCTGCAGACGCGCCTGTCGATCCAGTTCACGGTCGATGCGATAGCAGTGCCCACCATTGACCGGTGCAGCGTGTCCGGTAAGTTGTTCGTAGCGTTCGCAGGCGAACGAAGCTCGAAGCTCGTGTAACCCTTTCATGCCGTACTCATGGAGGATATCTCGGGCTGGCCGCACGACTTGTCTTAGAAAAGCAGCGTAGCTTTCGTCTCGAGCCAGTATATTGCGGCTACCACTTGGGGAGACGCTTACTGCTAATTGCAGTGCTGCCTTTGCCTCCGCCGTGATGTCGATCCAACGGGGCGCAAAGGCACCTGAGCGGCCACCCTTGGTTCCGTCCTGGATGTTGATGCGGCCCAGCCGGTGGGCCTCGCGTTGCAAGCGCGGTAGGTCAGCGAGAATAGCTTCGCGCAGACGCATTCCGGTCTCTCTTGCCAACAACGCAATCGCGGCTACACGCCCATAGTGGCACTCCGTGAGTTCCTGCATCACACGTTGCACTTGCTGACGATCCTGGCCGTCTGGTGCGCTGGCGCGAAGGGTTGAGCGATGCCGTCCCAAAGCCTGGCTCGGACTTGCGATCCTCACGTCCTGATCACCGCGTAGCGCCGCGAGGGCGCGGTTGACGCTGCTCAGGCGGTTCTGCGCAGTAGCGATGCCGAGTTCGCCTTGCTGGATCTGCTGGCGCAGATATGTGGCGTAGTCTTGCAGCGTCTGTCGATCAATCTGGCGCGCATCGTTGTAACCGGGGCCGTCCTCTGACCGACACCAACGCACGAACGCTTGCCAGCGATCGCTATGCGCTTTGACCGTGGCGAAGTGGCCGCCGCCGAACAGATCCTTGAGCGCTTGTGGGCCGGCGTAACTCAGCTGGCGGCCATAGCCAAAGTTGCGACCCTCACGCCGACCGACCAGGGCCATCGTCATCTCCGTTTTCGTTCGTTTGCAGAAAGAGCAGCAAGGCTTTCCAGTGGGGACTGAGCCTGTCCACCTGCTGCCAGTGTGTAGGACGGATCAGAAGGGCATTCTCGTGGTGCAGCAGCAGTGCCCCTTCCTCGCGCAGCTGTTCGAGCAGCAAGGCGATGTGGGCAGGATCAAGTGGTGGTGTGGCGACAGCGGCGACAGTGGCGACAACCCGCGTGGTTTCTGGCCTGGCGCGTGGCGACAAGGTGGCGACAGAGGCGGCGACACGCCGCGATTCAGGTTGCGAATGATGCTGCGCTTGGTAGCGGCGCACCGCGTCATTGAGGCGGAACATGGCGTACCTCGAATGTGGTGCCGTCGCGGCTGGTCAGCCAGCGAGAAGTGATCAGTTCGACGAATAAAATGGCGGTATGGCGGCTGCTTTTGCGGGCAAAGCGAGGGCCGTTGCGACTGACGTCGCGGACTGTGAACTGGCTCCAACCTTTCTGCACCAGCCAGCGCAGCAGCCGATCCGCCTCTTCGCGTCGGCTATTGACCGGCTCCTGTTCGGTCAGGCGCTGGATCTCAGCCAGGTAATAATCCATCAGCGTGGAGGCGCGCTGGATGTGTGCTTCCTCCAAGACACTGGCCTCCTCAACCAAGGCCAGCACACCTGCGATACGCAGTACATTCGCCGCCGCTTTGCCTGCGACAGGCTGGATGCCGGCCAGTTCACCAAACTCACCAGACTGACATTCGATGGTGTCGTGAATATCGATCCAGACTCGGCGGGCACGGGCCGTCAGCTCCAGTGTGGCGGGATTGAGTGATCCATCCTGGTGAAGTGACCAGGGCTTTTGCAGCAGGGCGGTGATCCGCTGTTGGTAGCGCTGGACCTTGGCATCTCGGGTCAGGTCGATTGCCTTGTAGAGCCGCTGGCCGGCCAGGCGCTCGGGCCAACTGATCAGGCAACGGCCGAGGATGCCTTGACCATTGATTACCGGGTCTTTGAACAACTGGTTGGCCAGATAGGGCTGTAGCATCAGATGCAGGCTGAGGCGGCGGTCATAGGCACGCAGGCTTTCTCCGGCCATGGAGCGCGCCCGGTCGATCGGGCTGCCATCCCATAGGGTCGATAAGGTGGTAATCGCCTTGAGCAGGTTCTCTTTGCTCATGGTGCTGCTGCCCAAGAACTGGCCCCCTTCATCATTGAACAACCCCATGCTGGGTAAGCCCTGGCACAGGCTTTTGACCAGAGCCTCAATAGTCGGCTCGGCGATGATCAGTCTCGGTGGTACCGGCTCTGATAGCTCATTGTTTTCCGCTTCCGCGTGTTTCTTTGAGGTCTTGGGTTTGGCCATGATGCTGGTGGCTGTGCGGTAGGCTTTGAGCTTTTCCGCATACAGGGTCCACTGCTGTCGTTCCCAGTTGCGCGCCGCCTTCAGTGCCAGCTGATCCACCGCGCTTTTGCGATCACCCGAGGACGCCACCGTCAGTAGGTAAAGGGACAGCGGATAGGTTCGGCCGTCGAGTTGAACATTGGCATGAGCCTGGCTCACCAGGGCAGCGCTGGCCAGCACCGATTGTGCCGCCATGGCGCAAGGTACGCCGATCACCTCGGCCAGTCGTTCGACTGCAGGGCTCAACAATTCTCCCAATGCTTCGACCGGGTAGGGCAGTGGCGCCTGTTGGTATTCCAGCAACGGTTGTGGTGGCTCGAACGCTTCGCATGATTGCATCGCAATTCTCCTGGGATTATCGACGTCGTCCTCACTCGTCCCGCCACGGTTGTTGAGTGTTATCAGGGATCAAGGCCCCTGCGACCTGTGAGGTTTGTCCACTCACGCGGGACTGACGGCTCTTTACTACCGGGAGCTTGGGCATTTCATGATCTGGCCTCCTGAACACCGATAGCGGTGGGCGGGTGGAGGCTGCACGGGCTGACGAGACCGGTGCCGCGAGATCCTGAGTCAGGTGAAGGCAGTGATGCGATGATCGGGGCATGCCTGACTGTCAGTCAGGTGCAGTCCATTCCGTGGGCTGCGGCACCATCATCTGCATCGCTGTTGCTGGTGACATCGGTGTTTGTCACGCCGATTGTCACGAGGGGGAATGCCGCAAAGCCCCATGCGAGCAGGGCTGCAGCAGTGTGAGATGCGCCCGTCTCTTTCCAGACGAAAGAGACGGGCGCGAGTTGGCGCATTAATGAGCCAAGCGGTGGAGTTGCTGCAGGGCAGCGAAGTGGAGAGCAGATGCCTCGGAGGGCATTGATGTGTAATAGGCATCCATCACAGCCAAGGCTGTAACCGTGCGAGCTGCCGGACGCTTATCGCACTTGGGGAGAACCACCCACCATGGGGCGTAGCTTTTTAGGTTCGGGCTACCTCTAAGGGTTGCTGTCGATGACAGCGGCTTGCGCATTCACTCGTACACCTGCGAACAAAAGTGGTCAAGCCTTTAACCGATGTCGGTTATAAAGTGGCGACTGTCGCCACTTTTGTCGCCACACTCCAGGCCAGGCAGGGCGTGGCTTGTCGCCGGTGTCGCCGCTGTCGCCATGAAAAGGTCATCTAGCTAAGGACGATAATCGTGAGTAGTGGGGGATGCGCGATTAACTGTTCGTTATCTTTTTAAATGTGAGCCCCTGCGCATGGGAATGCAGAGCCTTCCCATGCGCAGGGGCTTGGTTGGAGGAGCGCAGTCATGCTGAACGTTACGGATTACGAAGTTGTCGCCATCCGGTGCGATGGCCAGCAGATCGATTCGCCCGCCCGGTGCTTTATTGGCAGCCGATCAGCATCCATTCATTCGACAGCAGTTGGGGTGTACATGACGATCATGTCTTCCCGCAACTGCTCGCTTGGCAGAATGGTTTCCTGCAATAGGTCGGCGTTAGCCCAACGCTCCAGACTTCGGTTTTGATTGGCATTCCCTGTTTCCTGGCGCGGGGTGGTCAGAGCTGTCCGCTGCCACAGACGCGAATCTCAATTAGCAAAAAAACTACAATAGTATTTACTTAAATTTCGCATTTTGACTGGATAAATTCAAAGACTGGACGGAAGGGTTCGAAGCAGTCAGCATCCAATGTAGGTACGAAATTCTTAGCAAAAGATACCTTGTCACCAATGAATTCAATTATTTCACCGCCGCCTGAAGTTTCCTTTTTATGGAACCACTGATCAGGTAGGTCTTCCTTGTAGAAAAGCAGCTCAATGGACAGGTGAGAGTCCACACCTTTGCCCCACGGTTTTCCCTTTGGGTCGAGAACTTGCCGTTTCAGTATTTCAATATTAGGGACTGGCAACAGCAAAGCATAATGAGATTTACACTTGAGCTGCTTTGACAAACCTTTGTGGGGGTCAGTAACTAGGTCACATTCCTTTTTGAGACCATTCCAATCATCATAAGCCTCATCAAAATCGAAAAGAGCAAACATGATTCGGCCGGGGAAGTTTTTTTCAAGTTCCTCACGTGAAAATAAATTTCTCAGAAATATTCTGTCGAAAGCATTCTGAATTCCAAAGCTGCACTTCTGTGCTGGGTACAACTTCATCCATGCGGTTTCCAGAATCATTTCATCGGTTATGCCCTCGGTAAACAGAACCGCGCCTGTTGTACTTTTCAGAGCATGATGAATATTAAGGCGAGCCTCGCTCTCAGAGAAGGAAATGAGACCGGCGGAGAGTGACTTGATGACATCTGCTTTGTTGACTTTATTTACTATAACCTTGTCGCCATCAAGCTCGAATAAATTTATGATATTTTCGTTTGCGGTCGTGATGGTCGAAGCGCTGTGGCTGCTCATTAATACATGGCTATTTTTAGCCGCAGTGTCAGTGATTTCTATCACTTGCTTCAAGAACTCGAACTGCCATTCAGGATGTAGAAACGAATCGGGTTCATCCAAGAAGGTGAGGCAGTTTCGGTCTTTGAACAGCTCGACGATGGAATAAATATAGACCGACTGGAACTGGCCATCACTGAAGTTCGCAATGCTGGCGTCCAGGCCGTTGTGGAGTTGGAGTGGTATTGCGATATCCGCTAGCATTCCAAGTGTTTTTAGATTGTCGAGCTGACGGAAAAATTCCTGAGCACTAACGTCGTCAAACTCCCGTTGAATCTTGGCAATATCGAAATATAGAGTGTAGCGATCGTCCGAGGAAAAATAGCCTTCGGCTAACGCCATCTCGCTAGGTTCTTGACTAACACACTTGGTTAAGCGCTCAAGGAACGTTTTGGTAATCCCTGCCGGCTTCCAGTACCGGTCACTCTCATCATTGTTTTCGATGTTGTAGCTGATGCCCTTTGCGTACACCGGGCGCTTGAGTTCAAGTCTGACTACGGGTTGAGTAAGTCCCCGTCCCCCAGGTTTCGTGATTCCGAGCGTGGCTATGCCGAGCTTTTCACAGATGAATTGCTGAGCTTTGTTGTCTGGTTTTTGCATCAGCAGCACCGCTAGCAGGAGAGCTTTGTATTCGGGACCTATTCCGATAAAGCGGCGGCTTTCATTAAAGTCAGCATTTTTGATTCGCTTTCTGAAAGCATCTTCGTAGTCATTTACCACGCCTGAAACGATGTCATTATGACCGGAATAGTAGATCAATACATTGTCTGGCAGCAGTGTTTCTCCGATGGTTGTGCGCTCTCGGCCGTTAATGGTCAGCCTGCCTGCCTCCCAAGTAATATCTGTGGCAATTCCGTTAACTTCATAATTGATGGAGAAGTCGAATTTAGGCTCTGTCTTTTCCCTGCCATATTCGTAGAGATGGCGAAAAATTTCTAGTAGTGCTTCGAATAAGTTTGACTTGCCACTGCCGTTTTTTCCAACAAACACATCAATGAAACTACTACCGTCAAAGCTTAGGCTGAAATTCTTAAGGTTTTTGTAATGACCGATCGAGAGTGACTTTAGGCGCATGTGAATCTCCTACACCTCAGCCATTAAGACGCTGAGCAGCTCGGTCTGCTTGCCGTTGGCTGCAGTTATCTGTTGCTTGAAGGTGTTACATAGATGCATTAGCTGATCAACTTTAGCGACGATACGTTGTTGTTCGGCGAGCGGAGGGAGCGCAATTGGCAAGTTCAGAATCTGTTCGCGTGACACATTTTTCATGGAGCTGCTGGTACCACCGGCTACCTGCGCGTAGTACTGGCGTGCATGTGGTGCACTGTTGACTAGATTTACATAACGCCGATCGCACCGGTCAGTCAACTTGAGTCGTACGATCTTGTCACTTAGCATCAGTCGGCTTGGTGTCTTCTCTACCACGACGCTTCGCGCCACAAGCGCTGCTGTGTTTGCGCGGGAGACAAGAAAGTCACCCTCAGCAACCTCATGCTCGGGGCGAGCTTCTAAATTTGCGGGCAGCGCCTTGTTTTCCTCGGAGTTGTAAGCACCCCACGACACGGCACTAACCTTCAGTACTCCCCATTCGAGGCCCTCTCGGGGCCTCGATTCACAGCTTGGACTCCAGCCTGCTCCACTGTCGATAACCTGGCTACCTAGTCGGCTCCAAACCCAATTCTTCGGTAGTTCGAATGGCTTTTCTTCTTCGCCAATTTCTGCCCGCGGCTTCTGCTTCTTGACCTTACCCTGAGCCACCAAGCGCGACTTTTCCACGGCAATCCGCCTCAGCAACTCACTGGCGGGTTCATCGTCGGGGTCTTGCTGCACCAGTTTGCCCATCACGGCCAGTTGTAGCAGGGTTTGTTTGAGGGCGTCGATGCTGGATTCGGTGGTGAATAGGGTGTGGAAGTGTTCGGCCAGGCGTTGCCAGTTAGCGGCGAAGTCGGTGGGGTCGCTGGTTTGGGTCAGGTTGTCTAGCAGCGCCTGCACCAGTAGGGAGTGGGCGCTTTCGGCGTCGGTCTGCTGGGCTTCCAGGCGGTCGCAAAGGGCCATCAGCTCATCAACTTTGGCAACGATGCGGTGTTGTTCCTCCATGGGGGCGAGCGGGATTAACAGCCCTTTTAGCGCGGTTCCGTTTACATTTGGTTGCCCGGTGCCCATTGAGTTGGCATAAAGCTGCTTCCAATAAAACTGAGAACCCAAAAATACCTTCGTGAAGTCAGGGTACATAGCGTCAAGGCGGCCAATTCGGATCAAATATGAGGCAAACACAGCTGAATGGGTAAGCCCTGAGACAAGATACGACTTACCAATGGTCCCTCCTGTTCGAGCAATAACGATATCGCCATTTTTCAGCTCATAACCGGCAATTTCGCTCGGAGAAATTTCACACCCAGGAACGGTATCCCAGTTGACCCCATCATTTTGGATGTCAGTGATCCTGAGAAGTAAGGGCTCTCCGCTTTGGTGATTAGCGGATGCAGTGAAGCCATATTGAACATCACTAGAAATCCTCCCGAGCTGGGACCACTCCCATCCTGCCGGTAGCTCAAACGGCCTTTCCTCATTAGTAATCTCAGCCAGCGGCTTCTGCTTCTTGAGCTTCCCCTCAGCCACCAACCGCGCCTTCTCCGCCGCAATCCGCTTTAGCAATTCACTGGCCGGCTCATCACTTGGATCTTGCGGCACCAGCTTGCCGCGCACCGCCAGTTCCAGAATCAGCTCGCGCAGCTTCTTAATGCCATTCGGCGCGCCGGCCAGCAGCGGCAGGTTGTCCGTGAGCAACGCGGTCATGCCTGACGCTCCAGCGCTTCGGCCAATACCGCTTTGAGCTGATCACGCAGGTCGCTGATTTCGCCTTGCAGGGCGGCGTAGCTGCGCAGCAGTTTGTCCGGGTCGTGGCTGATCTGTTCGCTGATATGCGGGTTTTTGCAGTCGAGGTTCCAATTGCGTGCTTGAAGCTCTTCGACGCTGACCTTCCAGGCGAATTGGTTTTCCACCCGCGCGGCAAAGCCATCGGTTTCGCTGCCCCACCAGTCTTGCTCCACGGCGAACTCTTCGATACGCATGGGGCGGGTCTTGGAGTAGTTCTTCACCCCGGCCGGGTATTGGTGTTCGTAGAACCACACTTGTTTTGTCGGCGTGCCTTTGGTGAAAAACAGCAGGTTGGTCTTGATGCCGGTGTAGGGGCTGAACACGCCGTTAGGTAGGCGAACGATGGTGTGCAAGTTGCACTCCGTCAGCAGCTTTTCTTTGATGCGGCTTTTGATGCCTTCGCCGAACAGGAAGCCATCGGGCAGCACCACTGCGGCGCGGCCGCCGTCCTTGAGCAAGTGCATGATCAGCACCAGAAATAAGTCGGCAGTCTCGCGGGTGCGGAAGGTAGCGGGGAAGTTGGTTTCGATGCCGTCTTCTTCCATGCCGCCGAACGGCGGGTTAGCGACAATGCAGTGCACACGCTCGCTCGGGCCCCAACTGATCAGAGGTCTACTCAGAGTGTTGTCGTGGCGGATCTGGTTGGGCACCTCAATGCCGTGCAGGATCATGTTGGTAGTGGCCAGCAAGTGCGGCAGCGGCTTTTTCTCCACGCCAAAGATACTGGCCTGTAGGGTGCGTTCGTCTTCGGCGGTTTTTACATAGCGGCTGCGCTTGTGTTCAATGGCACAGGTGAGGAAGCCGCCGGTGCCGCAGGCCGGGTCCATGACCTTTTCGTCCAACTTCGGATCGACCATGCTCACCATAAACTCGGTGACTGGGCGTGGGGTGTAGAACTCGCCCGCGTTACCGGCGTTCTGCAGGTCGCGCAGCAGTTGCTCGTAGAGGTTGCCGAACTCATGGCGTTCCTGAGCTTTGTTGAAGTCCACGCCTTCCTGAATTTTGTTGATCACTTGGCGCAGCAGTTGGCCGGACTTCATGTAGTTGTAGGCGTCTTCGAACACGCTGCGCACTACGAAGGCCGATGGCGTGTTGCTGTACTCGTGCAGGTTCTGCAGCTGCGGGAACAGGTTGTTGTCGATAAAGTCTTTCAGCGCATCGCCGGTCATGCCTTCCGGGTCGGCGGCCCAGGTGCGCCAACGACAGCTCTCGGGGATCGGCGAGCGGTAGCTGTCGTTCATCAATTCCCATTCCAGCTCTCGATCATCGAAGATCTTGAGGAACAGCAGCCAGACCAACTGGCCGATGCGCTGGGCGTCGCCGTCGACGCCAACGTCTTTGCGCATGATGTCCTGGATGGACTTGATGGTGGAGCTAATGGACATGAAGTTCTCTCAACGCATACCGCAAGGGGGCGAAATTCTACCGGATAGTGTGGATAGCTGCTTTGGCATGTCGTCGGTGCTTGGTCTTTAGCTTGCGTAAAGCTCGTCGCCGAGCTCATGGACGGCCTTGCTGTAACCTGCCTTGCCACCAAAGGCTTTGACCAACTCAATGGGGGCGCCGATCTGGCTGAACGGGTCAAGCTGGAGGATTTTGATGTCCTCTATATGCTCGATACCGGTATCGGCGTATTTATCCAGCAACGCCTCCAGCACCTGGCGGGCTGCGCCAGAATACTTGGCGAAATAGTTGCGTTTTTTTACCTGCTCGGCTCGCTCGCGACGTGAGAGGGCGGGCTGATCAAAGGCTACATGGCAGATCAGGTCGAACGGATCGAGAGTTTTACCTTGTTTCTTATCCACTTCCTCTGCCAGGGCTTCCCACATCACTCCCTGAATGGCCATCTCCTCAATGATGGCCTTCTTCTGCTCGGCATCACTCCAGCGGCGCAGGAAGTCATCCAGCGAGGCGAACTGCTTTTGCACGCAGGCGCGGGTGTAGTCGTGCAGCGACTCGGTGATTAGCCGGCCATCCGGGCCGTAATACTGAACGCGCTCAGCAATGACGTAGATCGGGATGTTGTCGATGACGTACTTGATACGCTTCTTGTCGCCATCCTCACCGGTGAATTCCGAATTATCTTCCTCGGTGTCCGGACCGGCGATGATGCCGTCTTCATCGGCTAGCGTGTCATCTGGCGGCACGGGGGAGTCCTCACCTTCTGGCGCGTAGATCACCACCGGCTCGCCGTCGAAGGCCGGGTCGGCAAATAGCTCGGTGGCCTTTTTGAAGTCCATGATGGTGAACCAGTACTTCCCGAAATCCTCATTGATGCGGGTGCCGCGACCGATGATTTGCTTGAACTCGGTCATCGATTTGATGTGCTGGTCGAGCACGATCAGCTTGCAGGTCTGGGCATCGACCCCGGTGGTCATCAGCTTGCTGGTCGTGGCGATAACCGGGTAGCGTTCTTCCGGGTTGATGAAGTTATCCAGCTCGGCCTTGCCTTCCTGGTCATCCCCAGTGATGCGCATGACGTACTTTCGATTTTCGGCCACACGCTCGGGGTTGAGGTTGACCAGGGCCTGGCGCATGCGCTCGGCGTGGTTGATGTCGTCGCAGAAGACGATAGTTTTCTGAAACGGATCGGTGGCCTTGAGGAGCTCGGTAACTTTTTGCGCCACCAGTTGGGTGCGCGCCTCGATAACCAGCGTGCGGTCCATATCTTTAAGGTTGTAAATACGGTCTTCGATCAGCTCGCCGTTTTTGTCGAGCATGCCTTTGGGCGGACGCCAGCCTTGTAGATCTTTATCGAAGTCAATGCGCACCACTTTGTAGGGCGCGAGGAAGCCGTCTTCGATGCCTTGCTTCAAGGTGTAGCTATAAATCGGCTCACCGAAGTAGGTAATGCTAGATACCTCTTTGGTTTCTTTCGGTGTGGCGGTGAGGCCGACGTGGGTGGCATTGGAGAAGTAGTCGAGGATTTCACGCCAGGCGGAATCCTCGGCGGCGCTGCCACGGTGGCATTCGTCGATCACGATCAGGTCGAAGAAGTCGCGGGAGAACTGCTTGTAGGTGTTCATCTCTTCTTCAGTGCCAGTGACGGCCTGATAGAGCGACAAATAAATCTCGTAGGAGGTATCGATCTGGCGTTTGGCGATTTTTGTCATCGCCTGCCCGAAGGGCTTGAAGTCGTTGTTCTTGGTTTGGTCCACCAGAATGTTGCGATCGGCGAGGAACAGGATGCGTTTCTTCTGCTTCGACTTCCACAGCCGCCAGATGATCTGGAAGGCGGTGTAGGTCTTGCCAGTGCCGGTGGCCATGACCAACAGTATGCGATTTTGCCCGCGTGCTACAGCCTCAACCGTACGGTTGATAGCGTTCATCTGGTAGTAGCGCGGCATACGCCCGGAACCGTCGTCATAGTAGGGCGCTTCGATCTTGTGTTGGGCTTGGTCGTCCAAGCCCTTCCACTGGCAGTACCGTTGCCAGAGCTCGCCGGGGCTGGGGAATTGGTCAAGGCGAAGTTCGGTCTCTACCTGCTTGCCGGTTCCGCTGCGGTCATGGAAAAGAAAACCATCGCCATTGCTGGAGAACACGAACGGCACGTCCAGCGCTTCGGCATAACCTAGCGCCTGCTGCATACCTGAGCCAACGGAATGCTTGTTGTCCTTCGCCTCGATTACCGCAAGCGGCAGATTGGCCTGGTGGTAAAGGATGAAATCGGCTCGGCGGGATTCGCCACGGCTATGCAGCTTGCCCCGGACGATGATGCGCCCCTTGGTAAAGCCGACTTCCTCGCGCACCTGCTTATGCATATCCCAGCCAGCTTGCTGGACGGCCGGAGCGATGTACTTACTGCAGATGTCCCTTTCGGAAAGCGACTTTTTGTCCATAACCCCAATTCCCTGTCACGCCGGCATGGTTGCGACATCCCGGCACTGCTGATCGTGCTTGTTGGGCGTAAATGTACCTCGTTTAGCATTCATTACGTATTTTGTTACTGACCGTTTGCTCCGCAGAATGCGAGGTGCTCGGCGACTGTGGCTCCCGTTTTCAATCTTTGGGCCCTCAGCGTATCGGCACGACGTTGCTGTCCCTGATTTGATTGATCGCAGAGGCCGACAGGCTGCCAGTTGCCGCCTTCTGAATATGCTCACTCCACCACGCCATCATCGGCCGACGGCGTTCGATGTAGTTCGCACGGTTGTAGGCACTTCGAACTTCGTCCTTATCGACATGTGCCAGGGCAACTTCGATCAGCTCGGGATCCCAGCCATGCTCATTCAGGATGGTGCTAGCCATGGAGCGCATGCCGTGGCTGACCAAGCGGTCCTGGAAGCCCATGCGTTTTAACGCCATGTTGGCGGTCTGGCTGTTGGCGTGGGTACGTGGATTTCTGTCTGCCGGAAACACGTATTCCCTGTGGCCGCTGTGAGATTTGAGCGTCTCCAGTATTGCGAGTGCCTGGCTACTCAGCGGGATGGTGTGTGCACGACGTTTTTTCATGCGCTCCGGCGGGATGGTCCAGATGCGTTTGTCAAAGTCGATGTCTACCCATCGGGCGGTAGCCGCTTCGGCAGGACGGGTCATAGTGTGCAGTTGCCATTCGATCAGGCAGCGGGTGATCCGCTTGATGCTGGCGTTCGCGATTTCGATCATGAGCTCGGAAAGCTCATCGGGTCGTAGCGCGGCCATGTTCTGTTTCTTGGGTTTCTTGAACACTGCGCGAATGCCACTGAGGGGGTTCGCAAAGATCAGTCCTGAATTGACCCCGTAGGTCATGATCTCGTTGAGCCGTTGGCTCAATCGCTTCACTGTCTCGAGACTGCCTTTGGCCTCAATCGGTCGAAGCAGTTCGATGACAATCGGTGCGGTAATTTTCGAGAGCGGCGTTGTTTTCAGGTCTGGAAATACATGCAGCGTGAGCGATCGCCAAATGTCTTCGGCGTACGCCGGCGTGACGGAGTCCTTCTTCAGCTCGAACCAGGCGGTGGCCACGTTCTCGAACGTATGTTCCGTCTCCGCTCGTTTGGCTTCGTCCTGTGCATTGCGTTGCACCTTGGGATCAATGCCTTGTGCAAGCAGCTCGCGTGCTTCCACCACTTTCTTCCTGGCGTTCGCTAGCGAGAGCTCTGGGTATGTGCCCAGCCCCATATTGATACGATTTTTGGTTACCGGCTCGCGGTAGTTGAAGTTCCACAGCATCGAGCCATTGCTCCTGACTCGGAGCTGAAGGCCGTCACCATCGCTGAGGACGTAATCCTTGTCTTTTGCCTTGACTGCCTTGAGCTGGCGGTCGGAAAGGCGAAGGGCTGGAGCAGGCATGAGAGCTACCTCTGACACCGTTTTGGTATTCCAAAAAATAGCACCGGATGGCTTGGAATACCATTTGGAATACCCAAACGGCTGGAACTCAAAAAACCTCTCCAGCGCCCAGTGGCGCTTAAACCCTTGATTTTGCTGAATTTCAGGCACAAAAAAAGACGTCCGTGGACGTCTTTAGATGATGAAGTGGTGGAGCCGGGGGGATTTGAACCCCCGTCCGCCAGTACTCCGCTGTCGGTACTACATGCGTAGCCGTGTCTATTAAGTTAACCCTCAGCGACCCGACGGGCAGGGTGCTTTGGGCGAGTTGTGTAAGTTTTAGCCGCTTCGTCCACAACGTACTGCACGGCGATTCTGTTCTATATGACAATCACTTCGGGTTTACAGACATCCCCTAGTGATTGCTGGCGCCGAAGCGACCAGGAGGGGGGCTAAGGCAGCTTACGCTGCGAGAGCTTGCCCCTCGTAGTTTTCGTCATTGGCAACTATAAGTAGTTGCAACAGTGGATTTACGAGTTCTGTTACCAACTCGGCATGCACCTAAAGTTTCGCAACCGGCGTCGAATCCTAAACGGCCCCGAACCTGCTGTGTATAACCAGCAGGTAGTCACAGTGTACGCCAATGCGCGCTGCGAGTCGACCATCTGTCCGTGCTTGCGCGTCAGGGGCAACGCTGGATTGGCTCTGGCCCGGCCCTATTGGCTATTCATGTGGCTTTGAATGTCCTGGAGCGCCTGCTGTGTCAGGGAAACACACTCTTTGTCATTGTTTGCGGCGTGGGCGGCCTTGGCTTGTTCGGTTTTGGTTATTGCACCACCTTTGGTGGCGGCGTCCAACGTGGCAGCGCTGGCCAGCTTGTTATTGACTGCTTGAAGGTTCATCACGCATTGATCACTGTCGCTTGAAGCAAACGCGGGGGAGGCCAGCATTGTTGTGATGATGAGCAGTCCAGCCAGGGCAGAACGCTTCATGGGTATCTCCTTGAACAGATTGGCTTTGGGCCACGCTTGTTGGGGCTTAACAAATGGACTGTGGCGGCGCGTAAGGGTTCTGTTTTTGCTTGCGATGAAGTGAAAGAATTTTCCGGGGTCTGGGTACTAAAAAGAGGCCCAAACGCTAATGCCAGTCAGCTAAAGAGTTTCAGGCTCGGCACACTCCCTGTAGCAGCTGGCGAAGCCTGCGTTCGGCTGCGCAGCAGTCGTAAAATCAGACACCGCGGTCTTTCAGGTTAACCGTGGAAGCAGGATTTACGACCGCTTCGCAGCCGAACGCAGCCTGGCGGCAGCTGCTACGGATCGCGTGGCGGCTTAACTTACCGGTATCGGGCTAAAACGCCCCTTTTCCCGTGCGCCGGTTTCAGACCGCTCTGGCCTGAGTGACCCGGTCCACGAGGTAGACCAGCCCGTGATAATCGATCCCGCCGTGCTGAGTCAGACCAATTTCACAGGTGCGACTGGTGGAGATACCTTCGCTGCAGTGCTGTACCGCATCCTTGAGTGTGCGTAGCGAATGAGCATTCAGTTCGGGCGTGGTGAAGCCCTTGTCGCCGGCAAAACCACAGCAGTGTATGCCTTCGGGAATGACCACGTTGTTGCTGCAACGGCGGGCCAGATCGATCAGCGCCTGGCTTTCCCCAAGATGCTGAGTACTGCAGGTGACATGCACCGCGATCGGTTCTTCCTGAGGGGTAAAGTCTAGCCGGTCCATCAAGTGCGTGCGGATAAAGCGCACCGGGTCGTACAGGTCAAGCCGCACATCACCGAGGTCTTGCACCAGGCGCAAGGTGCAGGGGCTGGTGTCGCAGTAGATCGGATCGAGGCCGCCACGGCTGGCGTGCAGCAGAGCTCCGATCAGTTCCTGACGCTTGTGTTCGGCCTGTTCTGCGTAGCCTTTAGAGGCGAACGGCTGACCGCAGCACAGGCTGTCCTGATTGTCCGGGAACACCACTTGGTAACCGGCCTTCTCCAGCAGACTGCGGGTCTTGTCGTAAAGCGACATCTGCTCTTTGTCGCCCGCAGCGGGCCCCATGACTCGTGACACACAGGCCGCCAGATAGACCACCCGAGGACGTTGATCAGTCACCGTCGGACTGAAGCGAATAGCCCGCTCCGGTTGCGGCATGGCGTTGGTCCATTGCGGGACTTTGCCTTTGGACAGCCTGGTCACCGCAGCAGAAATCTTCGCCAATCGCGGTGCGCCCAGCAACATGCGCGCACCGTTGGCGGCATGCAGTGTGAAGCGCGCGCCTTGCAGCACAGTCTTGAAGTTCGTCGCCAGCCATTCGGCGGTTTTGGTGTGGTTAGCGCTGCGGCTGCGCAGTTTTTTCACCAGCTCGCCGGTGTTGATTCCCACCGGGCAGCGTTGCGCGCACAGACCGGTGGCGGCACAGGTGTCGATACCTTGATATTGGTAGGCCTCTTCCAGTTCCGAGGTATCGATGCCGGCGCGTTTTTTCGCCTGGATATCGCGCCAGATCACGATGCGCTGGCGCGGGCTCAGGGTCAGGCCTTTTGACGGGCAGACCGGTTCACAGAAACCGCACTCGATGCACTTATCCACAATCTCGTCGGCGGCGGGCAGTGGCTTCAGGTGCTTGAGATGGATTTGCGGATCTTCGCTGAGGACCACGTCCGGGTTGAGAATGCCGTTCGGATCGAGCAAGCGCTTGAGCTGCCACATCAGTTGGTAAGCGTCGCGGCCCCATTCCAGCTCAACGAAAGGCGCCATGTTGCGCCCGGTGCCGTGTTCGGCTTTGAGCGAGCCGCCGAACTCCACCGCCACCAGGTGCGCGACATCGTCCATGAAGGCCTGGTAGCGCGCGACTTCTTCAGCGCTGTTGAAGCCTTGGGTGAAGACAAAGTGCAGATTGCCTTCCAGCGCATGGCCGAACAGGATCGCTTCGTCGTAGTGATGCTTGTCGAACAGCTCGATCAAACGGTTCACGCCGATGGCCAGTTGTTCTACCGGGAAGGTCACGTCTTCGATGATCACCGTGGTGCCGGTTTTGCGCACCGCGCCGACGGCGGGGAAGGTGTCTTTGCGGATCGCCCAGAGCTTGGCGTTTTCTACAGGGTCTTCGGTGAAGTCGACCTGCTTTTCCACTGGGAACGAGACCAGCGAAGCCATGATCTGCACCAGTTGCTCCTGCAGCAGCTTTGATGTGGCGGCGCGAGACTCGATGAGCAAGGCGCACGCGTTGGCGGACAATTGCTGAACGAACGCCGGCATCCCCGGTTTGTTCTGCACCGAGCGCATGCTGCGGCGGTCGAGCAGCTCAACCGCCGAGACTGGCTGGCTTTTCAGTACGGTGACGGCGTTGCAGCAGGTCTCGACATCGGGGAACACGATCAGCGCCGAGGCTTTGTTCGGATGGTCGATGACGGTGTCGTAAGTCACTGCGCTGATGAAGCCGAGCGTGCCTTCGGAACCCACCAGCAAGTGGCTGAGAATATCCAGTGGCTCGTCGAAATCCACCAGGGCATTGAGCGACAGGCCGGTGGTGTTTTTCAGACGATATTTGTGGCGGATTTTCGCAGCCAGTTCGGTGTTGGCGCGGGTCTCACGGCTGAGTGTTGCAAGTCTTTCCAGCAGGTCGGCGTGACTGTCACGGAAGGCCGCAACGCTGTTTGCGTCTTCGGTATCGAGACAGCTGCCATCGGCCAATACCAGGCGAATGCCGGCCAGGGTGTGATAGGTGTTTTGCGCGGTACCGCAGCACATACCGCTGGCATTGTTGGCGACGATGCCGCCGATTTTGCAGGCATTGATCGAGGCCGGGTCCGGGCCGATCTTGCGCCCGAAGGGTGCCAGCCAGGCATTCGCCTGAGCGCCGATGACGCCCGGTTGCAGACGGATCTGCGTACCCTGGCCGCGAATTTCGCGACTGTTCCAGTTATCGCCAAGGACGATCAGCACCGAGTCGCTGATGGCCTGACCGGAGAGGCTGGTACCTGCTGCGCGGAAGGTCACCGGGACCTGATCTCTTTGCGCCAGTTTGAGCAGCGCGACCACTTCGTCTTCGGACTCGACGCGAATCACCAGTTTGGGAATCAATCGATAGAAACTGGCATCGGTGCCGAACGCCAACGTCGAGAGCGGGTCGTCGAAGCGTCGATCCTGAGGAATCAGTTGCTGTGCATCACGCAGAAAAGCGGCCGGTAGACTCATTGGTCCTCCAGGATCAGCACCACCAGGTCTTTCGGACCGTGGGCGCCGTAAGCCAGGACTTGTTCGATGTCGGCGGTTTTCGACGGGCCGGACACCAACAAGGCATTGGTTGGCATGCCTTGGGCCCATTCGAATTGCTGCTGCACCTGATAGAAGTTGTCATGGATTTCACTGGCCTTGAGCAGGGCGAAATGCACGGGTGGCACCAGGCTCATCAAGCGCGGTTCTTCGCGGGTCGGCCAGATGATCAGGCTCCCGGTGGCGGCGATGGCACCGAGGGTGGTGGTGAGGCTGGCCGGGGTGTCGTTGAACAACTCGGCTTTCCATTCTTCCACGGGGCGATCGTAAGCCTTGAGTGTTGGCAGCGTCGGATTGTGTTCCCAGTGCTCGGTCACGCGCTGGCCGTGTGGCGTTGTTGGCGCGATCAACAGGCTCGGCAGTTGGCGGTCGCGCAGCAGTTGCGCGAGCAGTTCGGGCCAGGCCTGTTCGGATGTCAGGTGGATTTCGGTGTGGACCGCTTCCATCTGTTTGCGCAGTTGGGCGATGCGCTGTTCCGGTGGATAAGTCCACGGCTCGGTCACCAGCGCTTCGTCGAAGTTGTCGGCCACCGGTGTGGTGCCGGTCAGGCTTTTGCGCAGTTTGTTGAGGATGTTCTGCTTGGCGCTCATCAACGATCTCCCTGTTTGGCCAGGTGTTCGCGGGCCATGTCGTGCAGTGAACGGGCGGCAGGTTTCGGTGCGCTGTGATTTTGCGTCCACGGGCCGATGTTGCTTGGCGTAAGGGCGCGCAAGCGGGTAGCGAAGAAAACGAACAGCCGATACAAGGTCGGCGAGCTGTTAAGCCGGGCCCAGGCGTTCCAGATGAAGCGTTCTTTGCGCGAGTACTTGCTGCCTTGGCCGCGCATCACTGGGTTGGGGCTATCCGGAGCTTTGACGTTTTCTTCGCGCAGGCGGCGCAGCAACGCCGGGATGGGAATCTTCACCGGGCAGACTTCACCGCAGGCGCCGCACAACGACGAGGCGCTCGGATGATCCGGGACCTTCGCCAGACCGACCATGTGCGGGGTGATGATTTTGCCGATCGGGCCAGGGTAGACCTCGCCATAGGCATGGCCGCCGATGCGCGTATAAACCGGGCAATGGTTCATGCACGCGCCGCAGCGGATGCAGTTCAGGGTCTGGCGCAATTCGCTGTCGGCAAAGGCCTGACTGCGACCGTTGTCCAACAGCACCAAATGCACTTCTCGCGGACCGTCCAGCTCATGGGCTTTGCGCGGGCCGGAGATCATGTTGACGTAGGTCGTAATCGGCTGACCGAGGGCAGAACGAGTCAGCAGCGAGAGTAGGGGCACCACGTCGCGCAGGTTTTCGACGACTTTCTCGATCCCGGTGACGGCGATGTGCACGGGCGGCACGGTGGTCGACATGCGGCCGTTGCCTTCGTTCTCGACCAGCAGCAAGGTGCCGGTTTCGGCCACGGCGAAGTTGACGCCGGAGACGCCGATGTCCGCTTCGAAGAATTTCTGCCGCAAGACTTTGCGACCGATCTGAATGAGTTGGTCTACGTCCTTGGTGTATTCCACGCCAAGTTTGTCGTGGAACAAGGACGCGACCTGACCGGCATTCTTGTGGATTGCCGGCATAATGATGTGTGAAGGCTTCTCGTGGTCGAGCTGGACGATAAACTCGCCCATGTCCGACTCCAGGCATTCAATGCCTTGAGCCGCGAGGACATGGTTCATCTCCATCTCTTCGCTGACCATCGATTTGCCCTTGATCACTTGCCGCGCCTCGTGAGCCCGGATGATCGAGAGGACGAGGTCATTGGCCTCGTCCACCGTTTCCGCCCAGTGCACTGTCACACCGTTGCGGGTCAGGTTTTGTTCAAGTTGCTCGAGCAGGTCGGGCAACTTGGATAACGCACGAGCGCGGACGGCATTGCCGAGCGTTCGTAAATGTTCTCTTTCGTGGGCATCGCTGAACGACGCCGCACGTTTGCTCATCAGTGAATCCATCGCGCTGCGAAAGTTGTTTCGCAGTTGCGTGTCGGCCAAAGCCTCGTGAGCCCGGGTGCGAAAATCTTCTTCGACGGCTTTTGGCACTTGGTGAACAGGAATCAGCGTTGAGGTGCTCATCTCGCACCTCCGGTACGCTGCCAGAGGAAGCTGGCCAGATGTTGCCCGCGTAACGCTTCTTGCTGTTTTTCCAGCGAGCCATTGATGTTCATCAAGCAGCCACAGTCGGCACTCAGCACCTGGTGTGCACCGGATTCCTTCAATGCACGGGTCTTGTCGGCGACCATCGCGCCGGAGATGTCCGGCATTCGGACGCTGAAAGTCCCGCCAAAGCCACAGCATTCGCTTTCGTGGCTGTGTTCTACCCGCTCCACGTTGCTCAGTTGTGACAACAATTCACGCCCATGCAGGTGGGTGTTCATTTCCCGCCGCGCCGAGCAGGAGGTGTGCAGTGCCACCTTGACCGGCTGGCCGCTGTCCTTGAGCTGCACCTTGCAGACGAACAGCAGGAACTCGGCTAACTCGTAGGTCCGCGCCGCCAAGTCCTGAACCTGTTTCAACGTATCCGGCTCGTCCTTGAACAAGTCGGCGTAGTGTTCACGCAACATTCCTGCGCAGGAACCCGAAGGCACCACCACTGGATAATCCCCGGCGAACAGCGCCAATTGCGAGCGTGCGACCTGCCGTGCCTGTTCTGTGTAACCCGAGGTGTAGGCCGGTTGCCCGCAGCAGCTTTGCCCTTGCGGATACTCGACACGAATACCTTCGCGCTCGAGCAGGTGAATCGCGTCCATCCCGGCTTCGGGATAGAACAGGTCAACCACGCACGTACCGAACAGGTAAACCCTTTGCGGTTTCTCGCCAGGGTATTGGCGCGGTTCGGGCAGCGGTGGTGCGACGCGGGTCGCGTTTGGCACTGCGTTGTAAAAAAGCTCGCTCATCAGGCGCGTCTCCGGGTGGTCCCGGTTATCCGTCTATGCAGCCGCTGAAATATAAGGTGTGAAGCTTTCAGCAGCCTTGCAGACCGGGTTGTGAATAGCTGACGCCGGGGGTGGCCCAGCGTCGGTTTTTACCGTAATGCGTGTGGCTCTTAGTGCACCAGCATGCCGGTGAACCAGTAGGCTTGAGCCAGGGTGATCAGACCGACGATAGTGGCAAAGAATAGGCTGTGCTTGAGCGTGAAGCGGAACAGGTCGGATTCCTTGCCCACCAGACCGGTCGCGGCGCAGGCCACGGCGATCGATTGCGGCGAAATCATCTTGCCGGTTACGCCACCGCTGGTGTTCGCCGCGACCAGCAAGACGTCGCTGACGCCGATCTGGTGCGCGGTCGTCGCTTGCAGCGAGCTGAACAGCGCGTTGGACGAGGTATCGGAACCGGTCAGGAATACACCCAGCCAGCCAAGGAACGGCGAGAAGAAGGGGAACGCGGCGCCGGTCGCGGCGAGTACCAAGGCCATGGTCGAAGACATGCCTGAATAGTTAGTGACGAAGGCAAAAGCCAGCACCATGCCGATCGACAGAATCGGCCAGCGCAACTCGTAGAATGTCTCTTTCAAAGTGGTAAGACCAATTTTGAAATTGATCTTCAGTATCAGCATCGAGATCAGCGCGGAGAAGAAAATCGCTGTGCCGGTCGCCGAAATAGGGTCGAGTTTGAACACGGCCGGAATGGCGGTTGGGGCCGTGACGATTGGCGCGGTCTTGATCACCAGCTGATCAAGATGAGGAATCGCAAAGTTGAACACCCAGGCATACATCGAACCGCCGGCGGCGAACATCGCTTTGAATGGCTTGAGGGTCCAGATGGTGACCAGCACGGTGAGGATCAGGAACGGCGACCAGGCCTTGAGGATTTCCAGCAGGCTGTAAGGTGATGCCTTGGTAACCCGTGGTTGGCCAAAGCCGCCAGCGCTGGAAGTGACCACTGACGCCGAGGTTGCGCCAGCGATCTGCATTCCTGCAGTACGTTTAGGCTGCCAGACTTTGAGGAACAAGGTCAGGCTGACCAGGCTGACCAATGCCGAAGTGATGTCCGGCAGTTCGGGACCGATGAAGTTCGAGGTGAAGTACTGGGTCACGGCGAAGCTCAAGCCCGCCACCAATGCCGCCGGCCAGGTTTCCTTGACGCCGCGCAGGCCGTCCATCATGAACACCAGCCAGAACGGTACAAACACCGACAGCAGTGGCAGTTGGCGACCGGCCATGGCGCCGATCTTGAAGGCGTCGATACCGGTCACTTGCCCGGCAACGATGATCGGAATCCCCAGTGCGCCGAATGCGACGGGCGCGGTGTTGGCGATCAAGCACAGGCCGGCGGCATACAGCGGGTTGAAGCCCAGGCCTACCAGCAGTGCGGCGGTAATGGCGACCGGTGCACCGAAACCGGCGGCACCTTCAAGGAAGGCGCCAAAGCAGAAGCCGATCAGCAGCACTTGCAGGCGTTGGTCGTCGGTAATCGACAGCACTGAGCTGCGGATCACTTCGAACTGGCCGCTTTTGACCGTCAATTTGTAGAGGAACACCGCGGCGACAATGATCCAGGCGATGGGCCACAGTCCGTAGGCAAATCCGTAGCCGGCCGCTGCGAACGCCATGTCGACCGGCATTTGGAAGGCAAAGATCGCCACCAGGATAGCCAGAACCAGGGTAATGCTCCCGGCGACGTGTCCTTTGAGGCGGAACACGGCCAAGGCCAGGAAGAAAAATACAATGGGAATGACTGCCGCGAGGGCGGACAAGCCGAGACTGCCGAGCGGGCTATAAAGCTGTTGCCAGGTTTGCATATGGGGTGGCCCCTAATTGTTGTTGGTCAGGCACTGATCAGCGTTCTTGGATAATTGGTAATACCAATTTACAATCGCTGTGGGCTAGGTTAAAAGCCTTATGAGCGATGTGTCAATTTGTCGCCCTAAAACTTTTGTCGTATGCGCCATACAAATGTCTTCTGATCAGGCCAGTCAAACGCTGTCTGGTAGGTGCTGGCGCGGCGCCAATAGGCCAGAATAGACAGCCCGGCGAGCCGCCGGGATCGTGGAGAATGAGTTATGGGGTTTGATCAAATTCGTCAGCGCCGTTTGTCTGACGATATTGTCGAGCAGTTCGAGGGGATGATCCTCGAGGGCACGCTGAAGTCTGGCGAGCGGCTTCCGGCCGAGCGGGCGCTGGCCGAGCAATTTGGTGTGTCCCGTCCTTCATTGCGCGAGGCGATCCAGAAGCTGGCGGCCAAAGGGCTGTTGGTCAGTCGTCAGGGCGGCGGCAATTATGTGGTGGAATCGCTGGGTTCGACCTTCAGCGATCCGCTGCTGCATTTGTTGGAAAGCAACCCTGAAGCGCAACGCGACCTGCTGGAATTCCGGCATACCCTCGAAGCATCTTGTGCTTATTACGCAGCGTTACGGGCGACCGAAGTCGATCGCGAGCGATTGACCACGGCGTTCGACGAGTTGCAGGACTGCTATTCGCGCTCTGGTGAAGTGAGCCGGTTGGAAGAGGGCGCGGCTGATGCGAAATTCCACCTGGCGATTGCCGAGGCCAGTCATAATGCGGTGTTGCTGCACACCATTCGCGGCCTGTTCGATTTGCTCAAACGTAACGTGGTGACCAACATCGGCGGTATGTACAAGCAGCGTACCGAAACCCGCGACATGCTGATCAGTCAGCACCGGGAATTGTACCTGGCGATTATCGAGGGGCGGGCGGAGCAGGCGCGGGAAGTCTCCAGCCGACACATTCTGTATGTGCAGGAAGTGCTGGAAGAAGTGCGTCAGGAAGTGCAGCGCATGGCTCGGGCGGAGCGACGCAAGGGGATGTAGGTTGGGTTCAGTCAGTTAAATCTTTATCGCTTGTGCGATTGTATTCACGAGCAAGCCCGCTCCCACAAGTCTTAGGTCTGCCACATAAATGTCGGCATCCATAGATCGTGTGGGAGCGGGCTTGCTCGCGATAGCGGTTTCAAGCAGCAGGAAGATTAATCTTCCTTGCCCTTGCTCCGCACTGCACGCTGCAATTCACGATCGGAATCGCGTTCGCGCTCGGTGTGACGCTTGTCGTATTCCTTCTTGCCCTTGCCCAGAGCGATCTCGCACTTGATCAAGTGCTTGCTCCAGTAAATCGCGAGGCAGACGCAGGCGTAACCCTTTTGCTGCACGGCGGCAAACAGCTTTTCCAGCTCGCGCTGGTTGAGCAGCAGTTTGCGACTGCGCGTGGGGTCGGCGATGACATGCGTACTGGCGGTGGTGAGGGGGGAGATATGGCTACCAAGCAGCCAGGCCTCGCCATCCTTAAGCAGCACATAACTGTCGACCAGTTGTGCCTTGCCTGCACGCAGACTCTTTACTTCCCAGCCGGCCAGGACCAGACCAGCCTCGAAACGGGTTTCGATGAAGTAATCGTGACGCGCCTTTTTATTTTGCGCGATGGTCCCTGTTGGGTGTTTCTTTTGCTTAGCCATAGGGGCGGCATTATAGGGAGTTGCACGCTTGTCGGCTACGGTGAAGCTGCGTGCTTGAGCACGTTGAGTGAATCCCGGACAATGCGCCCTCTTTTTTGATCGGTTGGACGTGTTAACGATGTCGACAGACAAGGTTTCTGTCCACGGCGGATGGGCTAGCCGCTGGGTCTTTATACTCGCTGCGACTGGTTCGGCCGTGGGCTTGGGTAGTATCTGGAAGTTCCCTTACATGGTCGGCGTCTACGGTGGCGGTGCGTTCGTGCTGGTGTTTCTGGCTTGTATCGCACTGATCGGCGTACCAGTGATGCTGGCCGAAACCCTGATTGGTCGACGCGCCCGGCAAAGCCCGGCGAATGCCTTGAAGGTGCTAGCGCTTGAGGCGGGACACTCGGCCAAATGGTCCTGGGGCGCTTTTGCCGGGATGGTCACGGCGTTGCTGATCTTGTCTTTCTATAGTGTGGTTGGCGGTTGGTCGCTGGATTACATCATCGACATGGGTCGTGGCGACTTCCAGGGTGTGACGGCGGACCAGGTCGGTGCGTATTTCGGTGGCGTGATTGCCGATCCTTGGCGCCTGACACTTTGGCACACGATTTTCATGCTGCTCTCGGCGGTGGTGATCGCCAGGGGCGTGGTCGCCGGGCTGGAGCGCAGCCTGCGCATCATGATGCCGCTGCTCTTTGTGATGCTGGTGATCCTGTTGGGCTATAGCCTGACCACCGGACATTTCATGGAGGGTGTGCATTTTATGTTCGATTTCGACCCTTCCAGGTTGCTCGACGGCTTGCTGCCCGCCATGGGGCATGCATTTTTTTCGCTGAGCGTCGGTGTCGGCTCGATTATGATCTACGGCGCGTATATGCCGAAGAACTCGTCGATCTCCGGGACCATCGTCGGTGTTGCGCTGCTGGATACGTTTGTCTCGCTGCTCGCGGGGCTGGCCTTATTTCCGATTGTGTTTGCCGCAGGTCTGAACCCGAGCGAGGGGCCTGGGTTGATGTTCGTCAGCCTGCCATTCGCTTTTGGTAACGTGGCGTTCGGCCAGTTGATGGGCGTAGTGTTCTTCATTCTGGTTGCAATTGCGGCCTGGAGTTCGGCGATTTCCCTGCTGGAACCGATGGTGGCTTACCTGGTTGAACGGACTAAAATTCGCCGCGGCTGGGTGACTTTCTGGCTGGCATTTATCTGCTGGTTCGTTGGTTTGGGGACGGTGTTCTCCTTCAATATCTGGCAGAAAGCCAAATTTTTCGTGAACGATGACGCAGGTTTCCATCTCTATCAATGGGGTGCGGCAAGCGGTCTGGACTTCTTTGGCGTGATTGATTTCTTCACCTCGCGCATCATGCTGCCTCTCGGTGGTTTATGTTTCGTGGTGTTTGCAGGATGGGTGATGGGGCGCGACGCTGTACGCGATGAGTTGTCGATGCGCAGTCCGGTTCTGTTTGCTCTGACTTTGTTCTTGATGCGCTATGTGGCGCCAATCGGCATTCTCGTAGTGTTTGCCGCACAGCTGTGGAAGTGACGCTGACATGACGACACATATTCAACGTTCGGCCCTGCTGCCCTATCCGGCGCAAGCGCTCTATGACCTGGTCAATGATGTGGCGCGTTACCCGGAGTTTTTGCCTTGGTGCTCTTCTGCCGAGGTTCTGGAGGCCAGCGGCGAGCACATGCGCGCCAGTCTTGCCGTCGCAAAGGGCGGGCTCAGCCAGCATTTCGTGACGAGCAACACCTTGGTTCCGGGGCATTCGATTGAGATGAATCTGGAAGAAGGCCCGTTCAATCAGTTACACGGGGTCTGGGTGTTCAAACCGTTGGGTGAGAAGGCCTGCAAGATCAGTCTTGATCTGGCCTTTGACTATGCTGGCCCGATTATCCGGGCAACCTTGGGGCCGTTGTTCAATCAGGCCGCCAATACCTTGGTCGATGCGTTCTGCCAGCGCGCCAAGCAGTTGCATGGTTGAGTCATTGATTGAGGTCGAGGTGGTGTATGCCGCCGTAGACCGTCAGGTTTTACTCAAGGCGGCTGTGCCAGCGGGCTCTACTTTGCGTGCCGCCCTGTTGGGGTCGGGGATTGGTGCGCAGTTTCCCGAACTGGATCTGGTGAATTGTCCACTGGGGATCTTTGGCAAGGTGGTGTCTGATCCAGACAGTCGCGCAGTGCAAGCGGGGGATCGAATAGAAATTTATCGTCCGCTCCTGGCTGATCCGAAAGAAGTCCGTCGATTGCGTGCAGCTAAAGCCGCGCAAGCTAAAGCGCGGGATCAATAGCCTTTACTAAACGACGCACAACAAAAAGCCCGGACATGCCGGGCTTTTTGTTGTGTTGCAATTTATTGCGGCGAGGTTCCCATTGGTTCTGGCGTCGGGACCGGAACGGTTTCTACTTGGTCCACGTCCTTCTGGATCTGATCCAGTAGGGAGCCTGGCTTGACCGGTTTCTCTGGTTTCGGCTTCTCGGCGTTTTCCGCTGGAGCAGGAGCAGGAGCAGTCACCGCAGTGCCGCTGTCCTTGCCGAGAATGGCCTCGTCACGGCTTACGCCAGGCTTGAAATCACCTGACAGGCTGGCGAGTTGGTCATTGGAATTGAAGATAACGCTGATGCGTTCCTGTTGGCGTTCACCGCCGCCTGGCTGCAGGCTATACAAATAATCCCAGCGATCGGCATGGAACGTGTCGGTCAGCAGAGGGTTGCCCATAATAAACCGTACTTGCCGGCGGGTCATTCCCGGGCGTAACTGGTCTATCATGTCCTGCGTGACGACATTGCCCTGCTGGATGTCGATTTTGTAAACCCCGGGGAATGAACAACCGGCGAGTGCGAGCAGTCCCACGAGGGTGAAACTGGTTAGCAGGAGCTTGGTGTTTTGCATCGGTGGGCGACTTCCACTATCTTGGCTGGGACAACGTAAACCCCGATCATACCCGCATTAAGAGAAGCTGCGAAGCAGCATCCGCGAGAAAGCTGACCATGGTTGAAAATAGCGAACTACGTAAAGCCGGCCTTAAAGTGACCCTGCCACGGGTCAAAATTCTACAAATGCTCGATTCCGCCGAGCAGCGACACATGAGTGCCGAAGACGTTTACAAGGCGCTGATGGAAGCTGGCGAGGATGTCGGTCTGGCCACGGTTTACCGTGTTCTGACTCAGTTTGAAGCTGCTGGACTGGTGGTCCGTCATAATTTCGACGGCGGTCACGCGGTATTCGAGCTGGATGACGGCAAGCATCACGACCATATGGTCAACGTTGAGACCAGCGAAGTAATCGAATTCTTCGACGAAGAAATCGAGAAGCTTCAAAAGGCGATCGTTGAGAAGCATGGCTTCGAGATGGTAGATCACAATTTGGTGTTGTACGTACGCAAGAAAAAGTAAGCATGTCGCGCGGGGAACCGCGAAACGATCGAAGGCGACCCTAGGGTCGCCTTCGTGCTTTCTATTAGCTTAGATTTTCGCGGTCACGACCATCTTTTTTGCGTGCGCCAAGGATTCCTTGGTGAGATCAATGCCGCCTAGCATGCGCGCTACTTCCTCGATCCGTTCGGTTTTACCTAGCTTGGATACAGCGGTGTGGGTGGCATTGTTGCCGCGTACTTTGTGCACGAAAAGGTGTTGATGACCTTGGGCTGCCACTTGCGGCAAATGGGTGACAGTCAGGACTTGCCCGCGCTCGCCAAGCCGGCGCAGTAGTTGGCCAACAATCTCGGCAGTCGGCCCGCCGATACCGACGTCCACTTCGTCAAACACCAGCGTTGGTATTCGGGATGTTTGCGCGGTAATCACCTGGATTGCCAGGCTGATCCGTGAAAGTTCGCCACCTGACGCCACTTTGGCCAGCGCTTTGAGCGGTTGTCCAGGGTTGGCGCTGACCAGCAGCTCCACCTGTTCCAGGCCATTAGGCAGTAGTTCGTTGCTGGAGTTGGGGCGAAGCTCAATGGTAAAGCGCCCGCCGGGCATACCCAGACGCTGGATCTCCATTTCAACAGCGCTGGCCAGGCTGGCTGCCGCTTGTTGGCGCAAATCGCTCAGCTCTCTGGCTTTCTCCTGATAATGCCGGGCGAAGGACGCCAGCTCGTCACCCAGTCGCTCAATAGATTCGTCGTTGGCGTTCAGCGTTTCGATCTCATCCAGCAGCTTTTGCTGCATATCTGCAACTTCGGTGGGCTGGATGCGGTGTTTGCGGGCGAGGGTGTAAATCGCATCGAGGCGTTCCTCGAGTTGCTGAAGGCGTGCCGGGTCGGCGTCGAAGTGATCGAGAAATCGATTCAGTTCGCCAACGGCCTCTTCAACCTGAATCTGCGCGCTCGTCAGCAGATTAGTTGCTTCGCCCAGTGCACCTACGGAATTGTTCACGCTCGATAGGCGGTTAAGGCTGGCCGTCAGGGCGTTTAGTACATTTCCTGAATCGTTTTCGCTGCACTGCTCGACAACCTGTCGGCAAATGCCCAACAGGGTTTCGGCATTGGTCAGGTTTTTGTGCTCTTGTTCGAGCTGCTCCAACTCGTTCTCGCCAAGGCCGAGGTTTTCCAGTTCTTCGAGCTGGTAGCTGAGCAGCTGATGCCGAGCGCGCTGTTCATCGCCAGAGTTGGAGAGATGCTCCAGCTCTTGGCGTGTCTGGCGCCAACGCTGGGCGGCGAGTTGTACCTGGCGGGCCAGGTCAGTGGCGCCGGCGTATTCGTCGAGCAGGCGACGATGGGTATCGGTTTTCAGCAGGGATTGATGTTCATGCTGGCTGTGAATGTCGATCAGTAGCTCGCCGAGCGCTTTCAGATCGCCGAGTGGGCAGGGGCTGCCGTTGATATAGCCGCGTGAGCGTCCTTCGGCAGTGATTACCCGGCGCAAAATGCACGGGCCGTCGCTGTCGAGGTCGCGCTCGGCCAGCCAGGCGCTGGCTTCTGGAATGTCCACCAGGTCGAAGGTTGCCAGAATATCGGCCTTGTCCGCGCCCGGGCGAACTACGCCGCTGTCGGCTCGGTCACCGAGGGTCAGGCCCAAAGCGTCGAGCATAATCGACTTGCCGGCGCCGGTTTCGCCTGTGATTACGCTCATCCCGCGATCCAGCTCCAGATCGAGATGTTCAACGATGGCGTAGTTATGTACAGACAGGTGCACCAGCATAGAGGCCGCTCCCAGGCTTTAGGTCTGGTTATTTATACAGTGTTTTGTTTCGGGCTGACAATGGCTTCCTTTAGCTCGATTTGCTTGGGTAACGATATTTTTTAGTGCGTCCAGGAATGACTATATCCGGGTGTAACGAAGGGTTAATGTTTTTTTGCCGTGCTGTCAGCCCTTGAACCTGAAATTTGCGACCCCATATACCGGGACAGAAGTGCGAGTCGAGCTCGCGGACGAAATTGAAAGGAGAAAACTATGGCTGACGAACAGACGCTGGATACGCAAAATCTAGACGCCGATCAGGCTCCCGAGGCTTCGGGTGATGACCTGACGGCTCGTGTACAACTGCTCGAAGAGCAACTGGCCAGCGCCCATGATCAGGCTTTGCGTGTTGCTGCCGATCTGCAGAACGTCCGCCGTCGCGCCGAGCAGGACGTGGAAAAAGCCCACAAGTTCGGGCTGGAAAAATTTGCTGGCGATCTGCTGCCGATTATCGACAGCCTCGAGCGTGGTCTGGAGATGTCCAGTCCGGATGACGAAAGCATTCGCCCGATGCGCGAAGGGATCGAACTGACCCTGAAAATGTTCCAGGACACCCTGAAGCGTTATCAGTTGGAAGCGATCGATCCTGAAGGCGAACCCTTCAATGCTGCGCATCATCAGGCGATGGCCATGCAGGAAAGCGCCGATCTTGAGCCGAACAGCGTGCTCAAGGTGTTTCAAAAGGGTTACCAGCTCAATGGTCGTTTGCTGCGTCCGGCAATGGTCGTGGTCAGTAAGGCGCCTGCGGCAGTTTCGCCTTCGATTGACGAGCAAGCTTGAAATTAGCCGCAAGGCCCCCATTTAGAAGTCAAGCGTTTAAGTGCTACCGCAGTTAGCCACCACTGCTGCGGCAACCAAATCCAAAGTTTCGGGAGAGTTAATATGGGCAAAATTATCGGTATCGACCTGGGGACTACCAACTCCTGCGTCTCCGTTCTTGAGAACGGCAAAGCCAAAGTCATCGAAAACGCCGAAGGCGCGCGTACCACGCCGTCGATCGTTGCATATGCCAACGACGGTGAAATTCTGGTTGGCCAATCGGCCAAGCGTCAGGCTGTGACCAATCCGCACAACACCCTGTATGCGGTGAAGCGTTTGATCGGTCGTCGTTTCGACGAAGAAGTCGTACAAAAAGACATTCAGATGGTCCCTTACAAGATCGTCAAGGCTGACAACGGCGATGCATGGGTCGAAGTTAACGGCCAGAAAATGTCTCCGCCTCAGATTTCGGCTGAAATCCTGAAGAAAATGAAGAAGACCGCCGAAGATTACCTCGGTGAGTCAGTGACTGAAGCGGTGATCACCGTTCCGGCCTACTTCAACGACAGTCAGCGTCAAGCCACCAAAGATGCTGGTCGTATCGCGGGTCTGGACGTAAAACGTATCATCAACGAACCAACTGCAGCCGCTCTGGCTTACGGTATGGACAAGGCCAAGGGCGATCACACCGTGATCGTTTATGACTTGGGTGGCGGTACTTTCGACGTTTCCGTGATCGAAATCGCTGAAGTCGACGGCGAGCACCAGTTCGAAGTGTTGTCCACCAACGGTGACACTTTCCTCGGTGGTGAAGACTTCGATATTCGTTTGATCGACTACCTGGTTGACGAATTCAAGAAAGAAAGCGGCATGAACCTCAAAGGTGACCCGCTGGCGATGCAGCGCCTGAAAGAAGCCGCTGAAAAAGCCAAGATCGAGCTGTCCTCCAGCTTGCAGACCGATGTCAACCTGCCGTACATCACGGCAGACGCGACCGGTCCTAAGCACTTGAACGTGAAAATCTCTCGCGCCAAGCTGGAAGCGCTGGTTGAAGACCTGGTTCAGCGCACTATCGAGCCTTGCCGTATTGCGCTCAAAGACTCTGGCATCGAAGTTGGTGCGATCAACGACGTGATCCTGGTCGGCGGTCAGACCCGTATGCCACTGGTTCAGAAGCTGGTTACCGAGTTCTTCGGTAAAGAAGCTCGTAAAGACGTCAACCCAGACGAAGCTGTTGCCATGGGTGCTGCTATCCAAGGCGCGGTATTGGCTGGTGATGTGAAAGACGTTCTGCTGCTCGACGTCAGCCCGCTGACTCTGGGTATCGAAACCATGGGTGGCGTGATGACTGCGCTGATCGAGAAAAACACCACGATTCCTACCAAGAAATCCCAGGTGTTCTCGACTGCCGATGACAACCAGGGCGCAGTGACGATTCACGTACTGCAGGGCGAGCGTAAGCAAGCCGCACAGAACAAGTCTTTGGGCAAGTTCGACCTGGCCGAGATTCCACCAGCTCCACGTGGTGTGCCGCAAATCGAAGTGACCTTCGACATTGATGCCAACGGCATCTTGCACGTAGGTGCCAAAGACAAGGCTACCGGCAAAACTCAGTCGATCGTGATCAAGGCCAACTCGGGTCTGTCCGAGGAAGAAATTCAGCAGATGGTTCGCGATGCTGAAGTCAACGCCGACGAAGATCGCAAGTTCGAAGAGCTGGCTGGCGCCCGTAACCAAGGCGACGCTCTGGTTCACTCGACTCGCAAAATGATCGTAGACGCTGGCGACAAAGTGACTGCTGAAGAGAAAACTGCGATCGAAGCTGCTCTGGTTGCACTTGAGGCCGCTGTTAAGGGCGACGACAAGGCTGCCATCGAAGCCAAGGTTGAAGAGCTGTCCAAGCTGTCTGCTCCGGTTGCTCAGAAAATGTACGCCGAGCAAGCCAATCCGGCAGACGCAGCGGCCAAGCCAGCTGAATCGGCCGAAAAAGCCGACGACGTTGTCGACGCTGAGTTCGAAGAAGTAAAAGACCACAAGTAAGCTAGTTGGTCGGCCGGTTGACTGCGATTAAGCGGTGACTGGTAGGATGTCGCCGCGCGGGAGCTTGCTCCCGCGTTGGCGTGTCTGGAGTAAGCGAATTTTTACAGCATGCGACAACGTTCGGGTGCTGGCGGTACGGTCGGGATGCTCCTGCTTTTCGGTCGATAATTACCGTACCCGATGGCCATTTTTTTGGCTGCAAATCAAAGACCAGGATCGTTGAATTGACGTGAGTTGGGTCCGGGCCTGTATTGGGGCTCAACGAGTTTGGCGAGGCTCAGGAGGGGTTTGCCGAACGTCCTTAAGAGTGCAAAGACTTATGGCAAAGCGTGACTATTACGAAGTGTTGGGTGTAGAGCGCGGCTCCAGCGAGACGGACCTGAAGAAGGCTTACCGTCGTCTGGCGATGAAGCATCACCCGGACCGTAATCCCGATGACAAAGCGTCGGAAGATATGTTCAAAGAGGCCAATGAGGCCTACGAAGTGCTGTCCGATTCCAGCAAGCGTGCAGCCTATGACCAGTATGGTCATGCGGGCGTTGACCCAAGCATGGGTGGCGGCGGTGCCGGTTTTGGTGGTCAGAATTTCTCGGACATCTTTGGTGATGTCTTCAGTGATTTCTTCGGTGGTGGTCGCGGCGGTTCCCGTGGCGGTGCTCAGCGCGGTAGCGATCTGCGCTACACCCTGGAGCTGAATCTGGAAGAGGCGGTGCGCGGTACGACCGTGAATATCCGTGTTCCGACACTGGTCAACTGCAAGCCTTGTGATGGTTCTGGTGCCAAGAAAGGCTCCTCGCCGATCACATGCTCGACCTGTGGTGGTATTGGTCAGGTGCGGATGCAGCAGGGGTTCTTCTCGGTGCAGCAAACCTGCCCGCGTTGTCATGGTCAAGGCAAGGTCATTGCCGATCCGTGCGACTCCTGCCATGGTCAAGGTCGTGTCGAAGAATCCAAAACCCTGTCGGTAAAAGTGCCGGCTGGCGTTGATACGGGCGACCGTATTCGTCTGTCTGGCGAAGGCGAGGCAGGTGCGCAAGGTGGGCCGACTGGCGACCTGTACGTGGTGATCAATGTGCGTGAGCACGCGATCTTCCAGCGCGACGGTAAGCATTTGTTCTGCGAAGTGCCGATCAGCTTCGTTGATGCGGCTCTGGGTGGCGAGCTGGAAATCCCGACCCTCGATGGTCGGGTCAAGCTGAAGATTCCTGAAGGTACACAGACCGGTAAGCAGTTCCGGGTTCGCGGTAAGGGCGTCGCGCCGGTTCGTGGCGGCGGTGCAGGCGACTTGATGTGCCGCGTTGCGGTCGAGACGCCGGTCAACCTGAGTCGCCGTCAGCGTGAGTTGATGGAAGAGTTGCGCGGCTCTCTGGCAGATGACAATACTCATTCGCCAAAAACGACTGGTTGGTTCGAAGGCGTGAAGCGTTTCTTCGGCGATTTGTAAGGAGTCAGGCATGCGACGTATAGCTGTGATGGGCGCTGCAGGGCGCATGGGCAAGACTTTGATCGAGGCCGTGCAGCAGACGCCGGGTGCGGGTCTGACGGCGGCTGTGGATCGCCCTGACAGCACGTTGGTCGGCGCCGATGCCGGTGAGCTGGCCGCGCTGGGTCGTATCGGTGTGCCATTGTCGGGCGATCTGGCCAAGGTAGCTGATGAGTTCGACGTGCTGATCGACTTTACTCACCCGACGGTGACCCTGACGAATTTGGCGTTTTGCCGCAAGGCAGGCAAGGCCATGATCATCGGCACCACCGGTTTCAGTGTTGAAGAGAAGCAGCTGCTGGCTGAGGCGGGTAAAGACATTCCAATCGTCTTCGCTGCCAACTTCAGCGTCGGCGTCAACTTGTGCCTGAAACTGCTCGACACCGCCGCCCGTGTGTTGGGCGACGAGGTCGATATCGAAATCACTGAAGCCCATCATCGGCATAAAGTCGATGCGCCGTCGGGTACGGCGATGCGCATGGGTGAAGTGATTGCCGATGCCTTGGGGCGCGATCTCAAGAAAGTGGCGGTTTACGGTCGTGAGGGGCAAACCGGCGCCCGTGATCGTCAGACCATCGGTTTTGCGACTGTGCGTGCCGGTGACATCGTTGGTGATCACACGGTGCTGTTCGCAGCCGACGGTGAGCGCGTCGAGATCACTCACAAGGCTTCCAGTCGCATGACGTTTGCCAAGGGTGCGGTACGTGCTGCGTTGTGGCTGGAGGGTCGTGACGCAGGCTTGTACGACATGCAGGATGTGCTTGATCTGCGTTGAGAGGCATCCCAAACAGGGCTCGACCAAGCGTTTGAGCCCTGTTTTTTCCCGCTAAGCGATGTTCTGTCGCATTCCTCTGCCTTTAAGGCTCTTTAGCGGTGGACCAAAAAAGCCTTTTTCTGTAAGCTACAGCTTTAGTGTGTCCACTAAAAGCGCGCAGATAATTCGACGAAGAAGCGGGGTGACGTGTCTATACGTCATTCCGCTTTTTTGCAACCTGCGATCGCCCTTTCAGGCTTTATTTACGGGAGGTCTTCTTGACTAAGCCAGCCATACTCGCCCTTGCTGATGGCAGCATTTTTCGCGGCGAAGCCATTGGAGCCGACGGTCAAACCGTTGGTGAGGTGGTGTTCAACACCGCAATGACCGGCTATCAGGAAATCCTTACCGATCCTTCCTATGCCCAACAGATCGTTACCCTGACCTACCCGCACATCGGCAACACCGGCACTACGCCGGAAGATGCTGAGTCGAATCGTGTCTGGTCGGCCGGTCTGGTGATTCGCGACCTACCACTGGTTGCGAGCAACTGGCGTAACACGATGTCCCTGTCCGATTACCTGAAAGCCAACAATGTCGTGGCGATCGCCGGTATCGACACTCGCCGCCTGACACGCATCCTGCGTGAAAAAGGTGCGCAGAACGGCTGCATCATGGCTGGCGACAACATTTCCGACGAAGCGGCTATCGCGGCAGCACGCGGCTTTCCAGGCCTGAAAGGCATGGATCTGGCGAAAGTCGTCAGCGCCAAGGAAAGCTACGAGTGGCGCTCCACTGTCTGGGACCTGAAAACTGACAGTCATGCAACCATTGAAGCCTCCGAGCTTCCGTACCACGTGGTTGCCTACGACTACGGCGTTAAGCTGAACATCCTGCGCATGTTGGTAGAGCGCGGTTGCCGTGTGACCGTGGTTCCAGCGCAAACCTCAGCTAGCGAAGCCTTGGCACTTAAGCCTGACGGCGTGTTTCTGTCCAACGGCCCTGGCGATCCGGAGCCTTGCGACTACGCGATTCAAGCGATCAAGGACGTTCTGGAAACCGAGATCCCGGTATTCGGTATCTGCCTCGGCCACCAGCTGCTGGCCCTGGCCTCCGGTGCCAAGACCATGAAGATGGGTCATGGTCACCACGGTGCCAACCACCCGGTCCAGGATCTGGACACCGGCGTCGTGATGATCACCAGCCAGAACCACGGTTTTGCGGTGGATGAGTCGACGCTGCCGGCCAACGTCCGGGCGACCCACAAATCGCTGTTCGACGGCACCCTGCAAGGCCTCGAGCGCACCGACAAGGTTGCGTTCAGCTTCCAGGGTCACCCTGAAGCGAGCCCTGGCCCGAATGACGTGGCGCCACTGTTCGATCGCTTCATCGACGCCATGGCCAAGCGCCGCTAATCGAGCGCCTTGAGAATGTAGCGAAAAGGCGCCTGAGGCGAGCCCGGTAACCCGGCTGATTTCCCTCAGGCACCTCGGAAAATGTTCAAGGCGGCCTCTCCCTTGGGATTGCCGTCGGACCTGCGGATTTGAGTGACAACTAATGCCAAAACGTACAGATATAAAAAGCATCCTGATTCTCGGCGCTGGCCCGATCGTTATCGGCCAGGCCTGTGAATTCGACTACTCCGGCGCCCAGGCCTGCAAAGCCCTGCGCGAGGAGGGTTACCGCGTCATCCTGGTGAACTCCAACCCAGCGACCATCATGACCGACCCGGACATGGCCGACGCGACCTACATCGAGCCGATCAAGTGGCAGACCGTTGCCAAGATCATCGAGAAGGAGCGTCCAGACGCGCTGCTGCCGACCATGGGCGGCCAGACCGCTCTGAACTGTGCCCTGGACCTGGAGCGCGAAGGCGTTCTGGAGAAATTCGGCGTGGAAATGATCGGCGCCAATGCCGACACCATCGACAAGGCCGAAGACCGTTCGCGTTTCGACAAGGCGATGAAGTCCATCGGTCTGGACTGCCCGCGTTCGGGTATCGCCCACAGCATGGAAGAGGCCAATGTGGTTCTCGAGAAGCTTGGCTTCCCGTGCATCATCCGTCCGTCCTTCACTATGGGCGGCACGGGTGGCGGTATCGCTTACAACCGTGAAGAGTTCGAAGAAATCTGTGCTCGTGGTCTGGACCTGTCGCCGACCAAAGAGCTGCTGATCGACGAATCGCTGATCGGCTGGAAAGAATACGAGATGGAGGTTGTCCGCGATAAGAAGGACAACTGCATCATCGTCTGCTCCATCGAAAACTTTGACCCGATGGGTGTGCACACCGGTGACTCGATCACTGTCGCACCGGCTCAGACCCTGACCGACAAAGAATACCAGATCATGCGTAACGCCTCGTTGGCGGTACTGCGTGAGATTGGCGTTGAAACCGGTGGCTCCAACGTTCAGTTCGGTATCTGCCCGGACACTGGCCGTATGGTCGTGATCGAAATGAACCCGCGTGTATCCCGCTCTTCGGCACTGGCTTCGAAAGCCACTGGTTTCCCGATTGCGCGTATCGCTGCCAAACTGGCGATCGGCTACACCCTGGACGAACTGCAGAACGAAATCACCGGCGGCGCTACTCCTGCGTCCTTCGAGCCGTCCATCGACTACGTTGTGACCAAGCTGCCGCGCTTTGCTTTCGAAAAATTCCCGAAGGCGGATGCACGCCTGACGACTCAGATGAAGTCGGTTGGTGAAGTTATGGCCATTGGCCGGACTTTCCAGGAATCCCTGCAAAAAGCCCTTCGCGGTCTGGAAGTGGGCGTAAGCGGTCTTGATCCAAAGCTCGATCTGAGCAACCCGGAAAGCATGGCCGTGCTCAAGCGCGAGCTGACTGTGCCTGGTGCTGAGCGTATCTGGTACGTGGCTGACGCGTTCCGCGCGGGCATGACCGTTGAAGATATCTTCGGCATGAATATGATTGACCCTTGGTTCCTGGTGCAGATCGAAGATCTGATCAAGGACGAAGAGAAGATCAAGACCATGGCTCTGTCTTCAATTGATCGCGATGCGATGTATCGCCTCAAGCGCAAGGGTTTCTCGGATGCGCGTCTGGCTGTGCTGCTGGGCGTTACCGAGAAAAACCTGCGTCGCCACCGTCACAAGCTGGAAGTGTTCCCGGTTTACAAGCGCGTTGATACTTGCGCAGCCGAGTTTGCTACCGACACTGCTTACATGTACTCGACCTACGAGGAAGAGTGCGAAGCCAACCCTTCGGATCGTGACAAGATCATGATTTTGGGCGGTGGTCCGAACCGTATTGGCCAAGGTATCGAGTTCGACTACTGCTGCGTTCACGCCGCGCTGGCGCTGCGTGCCGATGGTTACGAAACCATCATGGTCAACTGCAATCCGGAAACTGTTTCCACTGACTACGACACATCGGACCGTCTGTACTTCGAGTCCGTAACCTTGGAAGACGTGCTGGAAATCGTTCGTGTCGAGAAGCCAAAAGGCGTGATCGTCCAGTACGGCGGCCAAACTCCGCTGAAGCTGGCTCGTGCTCTGGAAGAAGCTGGCGTGCCGATCATTGGTACCAGCCCTGACGCTATCGACCGTGCAGAGGACCGTGAGCGCTTCCAGCAAATGGTTGAGCGTCTGAATCTGCGTCAGCCGCCAAACGCTACTGTGCGCAGCGAAGACGAAGCCATTCGTGCTGCAGGTAAGATTGGTTACCCGCTGGTTGTTCGTCCTTCCTACGTGTTGGGCGGCCGCGCGATGGAAATCGTTTACGAAGAAGACGAGCTCAAGCGTTACCTGCGCGATGCAGTGAAAGTGTCCAACGACAGCCCGGTGCTGCTGGATCACTTCCTCAACTGCGCCATCGAGATGGATGTCGATGCAGTTTGCGACGGCACTGATGTGGTGATCGGCGCCATCATGCAGCATATCGAACAGGCTGGCGTGCACTCCGGTGACTCCGCTTGCTCGCTGCCACCCTACTCGTTGCCTGCGCACATCCAGGACGAAATGCGCGAACAGGTCAAGAAAATGGCCTTGGAGCTCGGCGTTGTTGGCTTGATGAACGTGCAGTTGGCGCTGCAAGGCGAAGACATCTACGTCATCGAAGTAAACCCGCGCGCATCACGTACCGTTCCGTTCGTGTCCAAGTGCATCGGTGTTTCCCTGGCGATGATCGCTGCGCGCGTCATGGCTGGTAAAACCCTGAAGGAAATTGGTTTCACCAAAGAAATCATTCCGAACTTCTACAGCGTGAAAGAAGCGGTGTTCCCATTCGCCAAATTCCCTGGCGTTGACCCTATTCTCGGCCCTGAGATGAAGTCCACCGGTGAAGTGATGGGCGTTGGCGATACGTTCGGTGAGGCGTTCGCCAAGGCACAAATGGGCGCCAGTGAAGTGCTGCCGACCGGCGGTACTGCGTTCATCAGTGTGCGTGACGATGACAAGCCGCTGGTTGCAGGTGTGGCTCGCGATCTGATCAACTTGGGCTTTGAAGTAGTCGCTACTGCCGGTACTGCCAAGATGATTGAGGCGGCGGGCCTGAAAGTGCGTCGTGTGAACAAGGTGACCGAAGGTCGTCCGCACGTGGTCGACATGATCAAGAATGACGAAGTCACGCTGATCATCAACACCACTGAAGGTCGTCAATCGATCGCTGATTCCTATTCCATTCGTCGCAACGCCTTGCAGCACAAGATCTACTGCACTACCACCATTGCTGCTGGCGAAGCTATCTGTGAAGCGCTCAAGTTCGGTCCGGAAAAGACCGTACGCCGCTTGCAGGATCTACACGCAGGATTGAAGGCATGATCAAATATCCAATGACTGTTCAGGGCGCTCGCGCCCTGGAGGAAGAGCACGCTCACCTGACCAAGGTCGTCCGTCCGAAGCTTAGCCAGGATATTGGTACGGCCCGCGAGTTGGGTGACTTGAAGGAAAACGCCGAATACCACGCAGCCCGTGAGCAGCAAGGCATGGTTGAAGCGCGGATTCGTGATATCGAAGGTCGCATGCAAAACGCGGTCATCATCGACGTCACGACCATTCCTCGCACTGGCAAAGTGATTTTCGGCACCACCGTCGAAATCGCCAACGTCGAAACCGATGAGAGCGTGACATATCACATCGTTGGTGAGGATGAGGCTGACTTCAAGCAGGGCAAGATTTCGGTCGGTTCGCCTCTCGCTCGCGCCTTGATTGCCAAGGAAGAGGGTGATGTGGTTGCAGTCAAAACTCCAAGTGGCGTTATCGAGTACGAGATTGTTGAAGTCCGTCACATCTAAAAGAAGGCTCCCGCTGCATGCGGGCGCCATGCTCTGGCAGCTGGCCCAGATGTTGTGGGTCGGAGGCGTATGGTTGCTGCACATTGGTCTGCTGCCGGTGTTGGGCCAAATTGGCCTGGCGCCGCTGCTGGTCGAAGAAACTGGAAATATGCTGAATGCGTTGCTGGTAGGATTTGCAGCTGCGTGCGGGATTCTGCAGGTTTTGGTGCTGATACAGGCCGAGGGCCTGGCGAGTCTATGGCGGGATATTCGCGGTCAACTGCTGTTGATGGCGCTGTATGCGTGTGCGATGTATTTCGTGGTGCGCGTCAGCTTGCCCGAAGCGGTTCACTGGCAGTTGTTCAGCTATCTTGTTTTGGGTTTTTCTGGCCTTGTACTGGTATTGCAGCCAGTGCCGGGATGGAGCGGCAGGGTGCGCGAAGCGCACCCTTGACCCTTTCGACGTCAGTTGAAGCGATGGACGTTCGACAGTTGCTTGTTTACTTTGGCGTTCTTGCGGTAAATCAACGCCATTTTCCCGATGACTTGCACCAGATCCGCCTTACCAGCCGTGCACAGCTCGGTAATGGCTCCCAGGCGAGATTCGCGTTCGAGGATGTTGAGCTTGATTTTAATCAGCTCGTGATCGCTCAAAGCGCGTTCAAGTTCGGCTAACACACCTTCAGTCAAACCGTTGTCAGCCACAGTCAAAACTGGTTTCAGATGGTGGCCAATGGATTTGTACTGTTTCTTCTGCTCTTGAGTGAGCGGCATAATCTGACCCCTGTGTCTGATCTTGTAAAAAGCGGCGGCCAGTTTACCCGAGCGAGTCCGGGACCGCCCAGTTAATCACGACCCGTTTATTTTTGAGTTTATTTTTGAGGTGGCCCGTGGCCCGTTCCAAGACAAGCCTTAACTGGCTGAAAGAACATTTCAACGACCCATACGTCAAAATGGCGCAAAAAGATGGGTACCGTTCGCGTGCCAGCTACAAACTGCTGGAAATCCAGGAGAGGGACCGCATTATCCGCCCTGGCATGACTGTAATTGACCTTGGAGCAGCGCCGGGTGGATGGTCGCAGGTGACCAGTCGTCTGATCGGTGGCCAAGGCCGGCTGATCGCTTCCGACATCCTGGAAATGGACAGCATCCCTGATGTGAACTTCATTCAGGGCGATTTCACTGAAGATGCGGTACTGGCACAAATCCTCGAAGCTGTCGGAAATACGCAGGTGGACCTTGTGATTTCCGATATGGCCCCCAATATGAGTGGAATGGCGGCTGTCGATATGCCTCGGGCGATGTTTTTGTGCGAGTTGGCACTGGATCTCGCCGGTCGGGTGTTGCGCCCGGGTGGTGATTTTCTGATCAAGGTCTTCCAGGGTGAAGGCTTCGACGAGTACCACAAGGACATCCGCAAGCTGTTTGACAAGGTGCAGATGCGCAAGCCGTTGTCATCGCGTGACAGGTCCCGTGAGCAGTATTTGCTGGGGCGTGGTTTTCGCGGCGTTGAAGGTTCCGAGAGTATTGAGCGTTTCTGATGAGGGCGATAGGTTCTTTGGTATCGCTTTACAGATCCGGCAGAACGAAAATTGTGTAGTCAAAGTTTCACAAAGGGTTACAGACGGTGCCTGCCACATCTGTAGGTTCTGTAGTAAGTTAGGCTGGTGAATATCATGCGAAGCGCGCGCCATTAGCGGAGCTTGCTTCAGAGGGTAGTTAATTGAACGATATGGCAAAGAATCTGATCCTGTGGTTGATCATCGCGGCTGTCCTGGTGACGGTGATGAACAACTTCTCCAGCCCTAATGAGCCACAGACCCTCAACTATTCCGACTTCATCCAGCAAGTGAAGGATGGCAAGGTCGAGCGCGTAGCGGTAGATGGCTATGTGATTACCGGCAAGCGCAATGACGGCGACAGCTTCAAGACCATTCGTCCTGCTATTCAGGACAATGGCCTGATCGGCGACCTGGTGGATAACCACGTAGTCGTCGAAGGCAAGCAGCCTGAGCAGCAAAGCATCTGGACCCAGCTTCTGGTCGCAAGCTTCCCGATCCTGGTGATCATTGCCGTCTTCATGTTCTTCATGCGGCAGATGCAGGGCGGTGGTGGAGGGAAGGGCGGGCCGATGAGTTTCGGCAAGAGCAAGGCGCGTTTGCTATCCGAAGACCAGGTGAAAACCACTCTTGGCGACGTTGCTGGTTGCGATGAAGCCAAGGAAGAGGTAGGTGAGCTCGTCGAGTTCTTGCGCGATCCGGGCAAGTTCCAGCGCCTTGGCGGTCGTATTCCTCGCGGTGTGCTGATGGTCGGTCCTCCGGGTACCGGTAAAACCTTGCTGGCTAAAGCTATTGCTGGCGAAGCCAAAGTGCCCTTCTTCACCATTTCCGGTTCCGATTTCGTCGAAATGTTCGTCGGTGTTGGTGCAAGCCGTGTTCGCGATATGTTCGAGCAGGCGAAGAAGCACGCTCCATGTATCATCTTCATCGACGAAATCGACGCCGTCGGTCGTCACCGTGGCGCCGGTATGGGTGGTGGTCACGATGAGCGCGAACAGACTCTTAACCAGTTGCTGGTAGAGATGGATGGCTTCGAGATGAATGATGGCATCATCGTCATCGCCGCGACCAACCGTCCTGACGTGCTTGACCCTGCATTGCTGCGTCCAGGCCGTTTCGACCGTCAGGTCGTAGTAGGTTTGCCGGACATTCGTGGGCGCGAACAGATATTGAAAGTTCACATGCGCAAAGTGCCGATGGGTGATGACGTCGCCCCGGCAGTGATCGCTCGTGGTACCCCGGGTTTTTCCGGTGCAGACCTGGCCAACCTGGTGAACGAAGCTTCGTTGTTTGCTGCTCGTACAGGTAAGCGCGTTGTCGAGATGAAAGAGTTTGAACTGGCCAAAGACAAGATCATGATGGGCGCAGAGCGCAAATCCATGGTCATGTCCGAGAAAGAGAAGCAGAACACTGCCTATCACGAAGCGGGTCACGCTATCGTCGGTCGCGTTGTGCCTGAGCATGATCCTGTCTACAAGGTCTCGATCATCCCTCGCGGTCGTGCGTTGGGTGTCACCATGTTCTTGCCGGAAGAAGATCGTTACAGTCTGTCCAAACGTGCGTTGATCAGCCAGATTTGCTCGCTTTATGGCGGTCGTATTGCTGAAGAAATGACCTTGGGCTTTGATGGCGTCACAACGGGTGCTTCTAACGACATCATGCGCGCCAGCCAGATTGCGCGGAACATGGTTACCAAGTGGGGGCTGTCCGAAAAACTCGGCCCACTGATGTACGCAGAGGAAGAAGGCGAGGTGTTCTTGGGTCGCGGTGGTGGTCAGCACGCTAGTTTCTCGGGTGAAACCGCGAAGCTGATCGACTCCGAAGTGCGCAGCATCATTGACCAGTGCTACGGTACTGCCAAGCAGATCCTTACCGATAACCGTGACAAGCTCGACGCCATGGCGGATGCCTTGATGAAGTACGAGACTATCGATGCTGAGCAGATCGACGACATCATGGCTGGACGGACTCCGCGTGAGCCTCGCGACTGGTCGGGCGGCACCGGTACTTCCGGAACGCCTCCGGTGGTGCAGGATGAGCGTCCGGAAACTCCAATCGGTGGCGCTGCTGCCGACGTCTAAGGTTTGAAATGACTTCTGTACCGTCCTCGACCCGGTTGCCTTGCGGCAACCGGGTTCTTGATTTGGCCCGCACGCACGTGATGGGTATTCTTAATGTCACTCCTGACTCCTTCTCTGATGGCGGCCGCTTCAGTCAGGTCGATGCGGCTTTGCGTCATGCTGAATCTATGGTTGCGGCAGGTGCGACACTGATTGATGTCGGTGGTGAGTCGACCCGGCCGGGGGCTCGGGTGGTTTCTCCAATCGAAGAGCTTGAGCGCGTGGCGCCCATTGTCGAGCGGATTCATCGCGAACTCGATGTGATTATCTCGGTCGATACTTCGACGCCTGCAGTCATGCGCGAAACTGCGCGACTGGGTGCGGGTCTGATCAATGATGTGCGCTCACTGCGACGCGATGGCGCACTTGATGCCGCGGCGGCCACGGGGCTACCGGTGTGTCTTATGCATATGCTCGGCGAACCAGGTGACATGCAGGACAGTCCGCAGTATCGAAACGTGACAGGCGAGGTTGGCGAGTTTCTGGCGCAGCGTATGGCTCAATGCGCAGCGGTTGGTATCTCTCCCGAGCAGATCATTCTTGATCCGGGCTTCGGTTTTGCGAAAAGCCTGCAACACAACTTGAGTCTGTTCAAACATATGGAAGCCCTGCATGCCTTGGGGCGGCCCCTATTGGTTGGGGTTTCGCGAAAGAGCATGATAGGTCTGGCGTTGAATCGTCCGGTTGGAGAGCGATTGCATGGCGGTCTGGCTCTCGCGGCGTTGGCCGTGGTCAAAGGGGCGCGGATTTTGCGCGTACACGACGTGGCCGAGACAGTAGATGTAGTGCGGATGATCGAGGCAGTAGAATCAGCCGAATAAGAATGATGGAGCATTTATGACTAAGAAATATTTTGGCACTGACGGCATTCGTGGTCGGGTTGGCGAGTTTCCTATTACCCCTGATTTCATGCTCAAGCTCGGTTGGGCCGCGGGCATGGCGTTTCGTAGCATGGGCGCCTGTCGGGTGCTGGTGGGCAAGGATACGCGGATCTCCGGTTACATGTTCGAATCTGCTCTGGAGGCCGGGCTGTCTGCTGCTGGTGCTGATGTGATGTTGTTGGGGCCGATGCCGACACCGGCTATCGCGTATCTGACTCGCACCTTCCAGGCTGAGGCCGGCATTGTCATCAGTGCCTCGCACAATCCGCATGACGACAACGGCATCAAATTCTTCTCCGGGCAGGGCACCAAGCTGCCAGACGAAATCGAGCTGATGATCGAAGAGTTGCTCGATGCGCCGATGACGGTGGTCGAGTCGAGTAAAATCGGCAAGGTTTCGCGGATCAACGATGCGTCGGGTCGTTATATCGAATTCTGTAAAAGCAGCGTGCCAACCGGTACCAGTTTTGCTGGTTTGAATATCGTCATCGATTGCGCGCACGGCGCTACCTATAAAGTGGCTCCGAGTGTTTTTCGTGAGCTGGGTGCGCAGGTAACTGTACTTTCCGCTCAACCTAATGGCTTGAACATTAATGAAAACTGCGGCTCGACCCATATGGGTCAACTGCAGGCGGCGGTGCTGGCTGAGCATGCCGACCTCGGTATTGCCTTCGATGGCGACGGTGATCGGGTACTGATGGTCGATCATACGGGTGCGATAGTCGATGGTGATGAGTTGTTGTTCATCATTGCTCGTGATTTGCATGAGCGTAATAAATTGCAGGGCGGCGTCGTAGGGACTCTGATGAGTAACCTGGGGTTGGAGCTGGCATTGACTGACCTGGGTATTCCATTCGTGCGTGCCAATGTGGGTGACCGCTATGTAATTGCGGACCTGCTGGAGCGCAACTGGCAGGTTGGTGGCGAGAACTCTGGCCATATCGTGTGCTTCCAGCACACCACTACCGGCGATGCGATCATTGCTGCGCTGCAAGTATTGATGGCCTTGAAGCGTCGCAAGGAGGGCCTTGCAGAGTCCCGTAAGGCGTTGCGTAAGTGTCCTCAGGTTTTGGTCAACGTACGTTTTTCGGGTGGCGTGAATCCGGTCGAGCAAGCTGCAGTGAAAGAGGCATGTGCTCGTGTTACAGCGGCTATGGCTGGTCGTGGGCGGGTGCTTTTGCGCAAGTCTGGTACCGAGCCCCTGGTCCGCGTGATGGTCGAAGGCGATGACGAGGCGCAGGTTCGTGGCTATGCCGATGAGCTGGCAAAACTGGTTGCTGAAGTTTGCGCCTGATTTCGGCTTGCCAGTGTTGATGTGGTTGGGTAACATCTGCGCCCACTTTGACCGACGAGGTACAGCATGCGTCGCCCTATGGTAGCTGGTAACTGGAAAATGCACGGTACCCGCGCCAGCGTCGCTGAGCTGATCAATGGCCTTTGTCATCTGGCCTTGCCGAGCGGTGTTGATGTCGCGGTATTCCCGCCTTGCTTGCATATCAATCAAGTGATTGATGGCTTGAAAGGTAAGTCGATTTTGGTCGGCGCGCAGAATTCTGCGGTGGAATCCATGCAAGGTGCTTTGACTGGCGAAACTGCGCCAAGTCAGTTGGTGGATGCCGGCTGCTCCCTGGTGCTTGTGGGGCACTCTGAGCGTCGCCTGATCATGGGTGAGCGTGACGAGGCTCTCAATCGCAAGTTTGCCGCGGCGCAAGCATGTGGTTTGATGCCAGTGTTGTGTGTAGGGGAAACCCTCGAGCAACGCGAAGCCGGGAAGACCCTTGAGGTTGTCGGGCGTCAGCTGGGCAGTATCATCGAGGACTTGGGCATCGGTGCATTTGCAAATGCAGTAATCGCTTACGAGCCGGTCTGGGCCATTGGCACCGGGCTGACTGCTTCGCCGCAACAAGCGCAGGATGTGCACGCAGCCATTCGCGCGCAGTTGGCGGCAGAAAATTCTGAAGTCGCACGAGGTGTACGGCTTCTATACGGCGGCAGCGTGAAGGCGGCCAATGCGGTCGAACTGTTCGGCATGCCGGATATCGATGGGGGGCTCATTGGTGGAGCGTCCCTGAATGCAGATGAGTTCGGTGCGATCTGTCGCGCCGCGGGAAACTGAGAAAATGCTGGAAACAGTCGTAGTCGTTTTTCATCTGTTGGGTGCACTGGGCGTTGTCGCTCTGGTATTGCTGCAACAGGGTAAAGGTGCGGATGCTGGCGCGTCTTTCGGAGCAGGTGCTTCAAATACTGTGTTCGGAAGCCAAGGTTCCTCTACCTTTCTTAGTAAGTTTACTGCTATACTTGCCGCAGGTTTCTTCATAACCAGCTTAGGGTTAGGTTACTTTGCTAAAGAGAAAGCTCACCAGCTGACTCAAGTAGGTTTGCCAAATCCAGCAGTGTTGGAAGTTCCAAAGCAAAAACCGGCTTCTGATGATGTTCCGGTGCTTCAAGAGCAAAAGTCGGCAACCAATGCGACTGACGTACCTCCAGCTCAAGAGCAAAAGTAAGAAGGGTTTCACGCAGTAACGTTGTATTGCCGAGGTGGTGGAATTGGTAGACACGCAACCTTGAGGTGGTTGTGCCCATAGGGTGTAGGGGTTCGAGTCCCCTTCTCGGTACCAATTATCAGGAGAGCCCGCTGTTGCGGGCTTTCTTGTAGGTGGAAGGTTACATTGACCCTGTAAAGGATCGGTCGTATACTTCCGCCCCAGCTTTGTCGCGGGGTGGAGCAGTCTGGTAGCTCGTCGGGCTCATAACCCGAAGGTCGTCGGTTCAAATCCGGCCCCCGCAACCAGTTTTAGCGGAGCCCCTTTTTAGGGGCTTTTTGTTAGCTGGACACTTTCAACGCCGCTGTTCGACGGCGTTTCAAGGATGGGCGTTTCGCCCATTTTTTTATTTTGCACAGCATGCACATACATGCACGAGGGGGTTCAGGTGTCGAGCAAGCTAGAAGAGTTGCAGGCCTTGCTGGCCCCGGTGGTCGTGGCCCTAGGCTATGAATGCTGGGGTATTGAGTTTTCGGCTCAAGGTCGCCACTCAATGTTGCGCGTTTACATTGATAAAGAAGGCGGCGTGCTGGTGGACGATTGTGCCATCGTCAGTCGCCAGATCAGCGGTGTACTGGATGTTGAAGATCCGATCGCCGTTGAATACACCCTTGAAGTTTCCTCGCCTGGCATGGAACGCCCACTGTTCACTCTTGAGCAGTTTGCAAAATTTGCCGGTGAGCAAGTGAAGATCAAGCTGCGCTCGCCCTTTGAAGGTCGACGCAACTTTCAAGGCCTTCTGCGCGGCGTAGAAGAGCAGGACATTGTGGTGCAGGTTGAAGACCATGAGTTCCTGTTGCCGATCGATATGATCGACAAGGCCAACATTATTCCCAGTTTTGACTGAGACGCGGATCCCGCGGATCCAATGGCTTGCGAAAGGCGAGGCGTACGATGAGCAAAGAAGTACTGCTGGTTGTTGAGTCGGTATCCAATGAAAAGGGCGTACCGGCAAACGTTATTTTTGAAGCGCTGGAGCTGGCTCTGGCCACTGCTACCAAAAAACGTTTCGAAGACGAAGTTGACCTGCGTGTGGAAATTAACCGCCATACCGGTGCCTATGAAACTTTCCGTCGTTGGGCGGTAGTCGAAGAAGCAGATCTGGACGATCCGGCTGTCGAGATGTGGGTCGAGCAGGCTCAGGAAACCCAGCCTGGCGCTAAAGCTGGCGACATCGTTGAAGTAAAAATCGACTCGATCGAGTTTGGCCGCATCGCTGCACAGACTGCCAAGCAAGTCATCGTGCAGAAAGTCCGCGAAGCCGAGCGTGCTCAAGTCGTTGATGCCTATCGCGAGCGCCTTGGAGAAATCATCTCCGGCACCGTGAAGAAAGTTACTCGCGATAACGTGATCGTCGATCTGGGCAACAACGCTGAAGCGTTGCTGGCTCGTGAAGACATCATCTCCCGCGAGACTTTCCGTGTTGGCGTCCGTCTTCGTGCGCTGCTCAAGGAAATCCGCACCGAGAACCGCGGTCCTCAGCTGATCCTTTCGCGTACCGCGCCGGAAATGCTGATCGAATTGTTCCGCATTGAAGTGCCGGAAATTGCCGAAGGCCTGATCGAAGTGATGGCAGCGTCCCGCGATCCGGGCTCTCGCGCCAAAATTGCGGTCCGCTCCAAAGACAAACGCATCGATCCGCAAGGCGCTTGCATTGGTATGCGCGGTTCGCGCGTCCAGGCAGTGTCTGGCGAGTTGGGCGGCGAGCGTGTGGACATCGTCCTGTGGGACGACAATCCGGCGCAGTTCGTGATCAACGCCATGTCACCGGCTGAAGTCGCGGCAATTATCGTTGACGAAGATGCCCATGCAATGGACATCGCCGTTGGCGCAGACAATCTTGCTCAGGCCATCGGTCGCGGTGGTCAGAACGTGCGTCTGGCTAGCCAGTTGACTGGCTGGACCCTGAACGTGATGACCGAATCGGACATCCAGGCTAAGCAGCAAGCAGAAACCGGCGACATCCTGCGCAACTTCATCGACGAGCTGGAAGTCGACGAAGATCTGGCACAGGTGCTGGTCGATGAAGGCTTCACCAGCCTGGAAGAGATTGCCTACGTACCGTTGGAAGAAATGCTCAACATCGACGGCTTTGACGAAGATACCGTCAACGAGCTTCGCGCTCGCGCCAAGGATCGTTTGTTGACTAAAGCCATCGCTACTGAGGAAAAGCTGGCAGACGCCCATCCGGCCGAAGACCTGCTCTCGCTTGAGGGTATGGACAAGGATTTGGCGATGGAACTGGCGGTGCGCGGCGTAATTACCCGCGAAGACCTGGCCGAGCAGTCTATTGACGACCTGCTCGACATCGACGGCATTGACGATGATCGTGCCGGCAAGTTGATCATGGCCGCCCGAGCCCATTGGTTCGAGTAATTAGGCGCGGCCTGAGGAGAGAAGTGCATGACGCAAGTCACGGTGAAACAACTGGCCGATGAGGTCAAAACACCGGTAGAGCGCCTGTTGCAGCAGATGCGTGAGGCAGGTCTGCCGCACACCGCCGCCGAGCAAGATGTGACCGACAGTGAGAAGCAGGCTCTGCTGACTCACTTGAAAAGCAGCCACAAGGCGAAAGTGGAAGAACCGCGCAAGATCACTTTGCAGCGTAAAACCACCAGCACCCTGCGTGTTGCTGGCAGCAAAAGCATCAGCGTTGAAGTACGCAAGAAGAAAGTCTTCGTACAGCGCAGCCCGGAAGAAATCGAAGCCGAGCGCAAACGCGAACTGGAAGAACGTCGTGCAGTAGAAAATGCTGCTCGTCAGAAGGCTGAAGAAGAAGCCAAGCGTCGCGCCGAAGAAGAAGCGCGTCGCCAGCCTGCTGCTGCGCAATCGTCTGCAAATGACGCTGTTGCAGCGCCTGCTGCTTTCGTCGCACCTGTGCAAGAGGCCCCTGTAGTGGCGGCTGCACCGGCGGCCGACGCTCGCAAGAGAGATGAGCAACGTCGCCCGGACAAGCCACGCAGTGATGACAGTAGTCGTCGCGGCGATGGCGAGCGCAAGAGCAATGCTCCGCATCGTGCAACCGTTAAAGAGAAGGCTCCGGCTCCACGCGTAGCCCCTCGTACTACCGACGAAGAAAGCGATGGCTTCCGTCGTGGTGGTCGCGGCAAAGCCAAGCTGAAGAAACGCAATGCTCACGGTTTCCAGAGCCCAACCGGTCCTGTGGTTCGTGACGTGCAAATCGGCGAGACGATCACTGTTGGCGAGTTGTCGCAGCAGATGTCGGTCAAGGCTGCTGAAGTTATCAAGTTCATGTTCAAAATGGGCACTCCGGTGACCATCAACCAGGTTCTTGATCGGGAAACCGCTCAGCTGGTTGCTGAAGAACTCGGCCACAAAGTGACCTTGGTCAGCGACACCGCCTTGGAAGACTCCCTGGCAGAATCGCTGAAGTTCGAAGGTGAAGCTTTCTCCCGTGCGCCAGTCGTGACCGTAATGGGCCACGTTGACCATGGTAAAACTTCGCTGCTCGACTACATCCGTCGTGCCAAGGTAGCTGCTGGCGAAGCCGGTGGTATCACCCAGCACATCGGTGCTTACCACGTTGAAACCGATCGCGGCATGGTCACTTTCCTCGACACCCCTGGTCACGCTGCGTTTACTGCAATGCGTGCTCGTGGTGCCAAGGCGACCGACATCGTGATTCTGGTAGTTGCGGCGGACGACGGTGTGATGCCGCAAACCATCGAAGCTGTTCAACATGCTAAAGCCGCCGGTGTACCGCTGGTTGTTGCTGTGAACAAAATCGACAAGCCGGGCGCCGATCTCGATCGTATTCGCAGCGAACTGTCTGTCCACGGTGTTACCTCCGAAGAGTGGGGTGGTGATACTCCGTTCGTTTCAGTCTCCGCGAAAATGGGTACTGGCGTTGACGACCTGCTGGAAGCAGTTTTGCTGCAAGCTGAAGTTCTCGAACTGACAGCAACCCCGTCCGCTCCTGGTCGTGGCGTTGTGGTTGAATCGCGTCTCGACAAAGGTCGTGGCCCGGTTGCAACCGTTCTGGTTTCAGACGGCACGCTGCGTCAAGGCGACATGGTCCTGGTTGGTTCGAACTTCGGCCGTATCCGGGCGATGCTTGACGAAAACGGCAAGCCGATCAAAGAAGCCGGTCCGTCGATTCCAGTCGAGATTCTCGGTCTGGACGGCACGCCGGAAGCTGGCGATGAACTGAGCGTAATGACTGACGAGAAGAAGGCGCGCGAAGTTGCCCTGTTCCGTCAAGGCAAGTTCCGCGAAGTCAAACTGGCTCGTGCTCACGCTGGCAAGCTGGAAAATATCTTCGAGAACATGGGTCAGGAAGAGAAGAAGACGCTTAACATCGTCCTCAAATCCGACGTCCGCGGTTCTCTGGAAGCTCTGCAGGGCGCCCTCGGCGGCCTGGGTAACGATGAAGTGCAAGTGCGCGTAGTCGGTGGCGGTGTCGGTGGTATCACCGAGAGCGACGCCAACCTTGCACTGGCCTCCAACGCTGTACTGTTTGGCTTCAACGTGCGTGCCGATGCTGGCGCTCGCAAGATCGTCGAGCAGGAAGGTCTGGATATGCGTTACTACAACGTGATCTACGACATCATCGAAGACGTCAAGAAAGCCCTCACCGGCATGCTTGGCAGCGACGTTCGGGAGAACATCCTGGGTATCGCTGAAGTCCGCGACGTGTTCCGTTCGCCGAAGTTCGGCGCGATCGCCGGCTGTATGGTTCTGGAAGGTGTGGTTCACCGCAACCGTCCGATCCGTGTACTGCGCGAAGACATCGTTATTTTCGAAGGCGAACTTGAGTCCCTGCGCCGCTTCAAGGACGATATGTCCGAAGTACGTGCCGGCATGGAATGCGGTATCGGCGTCAAGAGCTACAACGACGTCAAGGCCGGTGACAAGATCGAAGTCTTCGAGAAAGTCCAAGTGGCTCGCAGCCTCTAAGTCGCGAGCTTCAAGAGTCATGATGGGGTACTGCGTGCAAATGCGCTGTGCTCATACGGGACTCTAAACGCAACGCCCGGTCCGGCTTCTGCCAGGCCGGGCGTTTGCCGCTTTCAGACCACACGGGTTTCACCGTGGGTCAGTGACAGGTAACAATACATGGCAAAAGAATATAGCCGTACCCAACGTATCGGCGATCAGATGCAGCGCGAGCTGGCACAACTGATCCGTCGTGAAGTCAAAGACCCGCGCGTCGGTCTGGTCACCATTACCGCTGTTGAAGTCAGTCGTGACGTCGGTCACGCCAAGATTTTCATCACTGTGATGGGCCAGGACAGCGCTGATGACATCGCTCAGAGCATCAAGGTGCTCAACTCGGCCGCCGGTTTCCTGCGTATGCAGCTGGCTCGCGAGATGAAGTTGCGCAGCGTTCCACAGTTGCACTTCCACTACGACGAAAGCGTTGTGCGTGGTGCCCACCTTTCGGCGTTGATCGAACGCGCCGTGGCTGAGGACAACCAGCACCCGGTAGTGGCTGATCTAGAAGACACCAAGGAGTAATCGGTGGCTCAGGTCAAACGTATCCGTCGTAACGTCAGCGGCATCATTCTGCTCGACAAGCCGTTGGGGTTCACCTCCAACGCGGCGCTGCAGAAAGTCCGCTGGTTGCTCAACGCCGAAAAGGCCGGGCACACCGGCAGCCTTGATCCGCTCGCCACTGGCGTGTTGCCGTTGTGCTTTGGTGAGGCCACCAAGTTTTCGCAATACTTGCTTGATTCGGACAAGTCTTATGAAACCCTGGCGCAGTTGGGCAAGACCACCACCACGGCAGATGCCGAAGGTGAGGTTTTGCAGACTCGCGAAGTGACCGTTGGTCGCACCGATATCGAAGCGGTTTTACCGGCTTTTCGCGGTCAAATCAGTCAGATACCGCCGATGTACTCAGCCCTCAAGCGTGATGGCCAGCCGCTTTACAAGTTGGCTCGTGCAGGCGAAGTGGTGGAGCGCGAACCGCGTTCTGTTACTATTGCGCGCTTAGAATTGCTGGCCTATGAAGGCGATACTGCGCGCTTTGCAGTGGATTGCAGCAAAGGCACCTATATTCGCACTCTGGTGGAGGATATTGGTGAGCAGCTCGGCTGTGGGGCTTACGTTGCTGAACTGCGACGTACCCAGGCCGGCCCTTTCAGTCTGGCCCAGACGGTCACGCTGGAAGAGTTGGAAGCGGTACATGCCGAAGGCGGCAATGAGGCGGTTGACCGCTTCCTGATGCCATCGGACAGCGGCCTGCTGGATTGGCCACTGTTGCAGTTCTCGGAGCACAGCTCGTTCTATTGGCTCAACGGCCAACCGGTACGAGCCCCGGATGCACCGAAGTTTGGCATGGTACGGGTACAGGATCATAACGGTCGCTTCATCGGTATCGGTGAAGTGAGCGAAGACGGGCGCATCGCGCCACGTCGACTGATTCGGTCAGAATGACCGAAACCAGTCTGTGTAACAGCAGGCTGGAACGAGGGTGGCTGTTAACAGGCACGGTCACTACTCACTTATGAATACAGGGGTTTGTCCCTGGCCTGTTGAAACTGTTCCTCGGAATGGTTTCCTGATAAAAGGATTGCCTCATGGCTCTCGACGTTCAAGAAAAAGCTCAAATCGTAGCTGACTACCAGCAAGCTGTTGGTGACACTGGTTCGCCAGAAGTGCAAGTTGCACTGCTGACCCACAACATCAACAAGCTGCAAGGTCACTTCAAGGCCAACGGTAAAGATCACCACTCCCGTCGTGGTCTGATCCGCATGGTAAACCAGCGTCGTAAGCTGCTGGACTACCTGAAAGGCAAGGACGTGAGCCGTTACAGCGCTCTGATCGCTCGCCTGGGTCTGCGTCGCTAATAAGCGATGTACTAGAGGTTGGTTGTTTGCTGTGCGTCAGCGGGTTCCCCGCAGGCGCATGGCAGGCTCCCAGCCTCAAGTTTTATCTGGACAGTCATCGTTGGGCCGAATCCCGGCACTGCCCAAGAATTTCGCAAGAAAACCAGTTCCCCAAGAGCCACAAAGAAGGTAGGACACCGTGAACCCGGTAATCAAAAAATTCCAGTTCGGTCAGTCGACCGTTACCCTCGAGACTGGCCGTATCGCCCGTCAGGCCTCCGGCGCAGTATTGGTCACCGTTGACGACGATGTCAGCGTGTTGGTGACTGTAGTCGGTTCCAAACAAGCAGATCCAGGCAAGGGTTTCTTCCCTCTGTCTGTTCACTACCAGGAAAAGACTTACGCTGCTGGTAAGATCCCTGGCGGTTTCTTCAAGCGCGAAGGCCGTCCTTCCGAGAAAGAAACCCTGACTTCGCGACTGATCGACCGTCCGATCCGTCCTCTGTTCCCAGAAGGTTTCATGAACGAAGTGCAGGTTGTCTGCACCGTTCTGTCCACCAGCAAAAAGACTGATCCAGACGTTGCTGCAATGATCGGTACTTCCGCTGCGCTGGCAATCTCCGGCATTCCTTTCGATGGCCCGATCGGCGCTGCCCGCGTTGCTTTCCACGAAAGCACCGGCTACCTGCTGAACCCGACTTACGAGCAGCTCAAGGCTTCGAGCCTGGACATGGTCGTTGCCGGTACGTCGGAAGCGGTATTGATGGTTGAATCGGAAGCCAAAGAGCTGACCGAAGACCAGATGCTGGGCGCTGTACTGTTCGCCCACGACGAATTCCAGGTCGTTATCCAGGCTGTCAAGGAACTGGCTGCCGAAGCTGCCAAACCAACCTGGGACTGGCAGCCAAAGCCAGAAGCCACTGCTCTGCTGGGCGCCATCCGTGCAGAATTCGGCGACGCGATCTCCCAGGCTTACACCATCACCGTCAAGCACGAGCGTTATGCGCGTCTGGGCGAGTTGCGTGATCAGATCGTTGCCAAGCTGTCGGGCGAGGAAGGTCAGCCTTCTTCGAGCGATGTCAAAGCTGCCTTCGGCGAAATCGAATACCGCACCGTTCGCGAAAACATCGTTAACGGCAAGCCGCGTATCGATGGCCGTGACACCCGCACCGTACGTCCGCTGAACATCGAAGTCGGCGTTCTGCCGAAGACCCACGGCTCGGCACTGTTCACCCGTGGCGAAACCCAGGCGCTGGTTGTTGCCACTCTGGGTACTGCCCGTGACGCGCAGCTGCTGGACACCCTGGAAGGCGAGAAAAAAGACCCCTTCATGCTGCACTACAACTTCCCTCCGTTCTCGGTGGGCGAGTGTGGTCGCATGGGTGGCGCTGGTCGTCGCGAAATCGGTCACGGCCGCCTGGCTCGTCGCTCGGTTCAGGCCATGCTGCCTGCTGCTGACGTGTTCCCGTACACCATTCGTGTCGTATCGGAAATCACTGAGTCCAACGGTTCCAGCTCCATGGCTTCGGTCTGCGGCGCTTCCCTGGCTTTGATGGACGCCGGTGTGCCGATGAAGGCGCCAGTTGCTGGTATCGCCATGGGTCTGGTTAAAGAAGGCGAGAAGTTCGCCATCCTGACCGACATCCTGGGTGACGAAGACCACCTGGGCGACATGGACTTCAAAGTAGCCGGTACCGCCAAAGGTGTGACCGCGCTGCAGATGGACATCAAGATCAAGGGCATCACCGAAGAAATCATGGAAATCGCTCTGGGCCAAGCCCTGGAAGCGCGCCTGAACATCCTCGGCCAGATGAACCAGATTCTTGCTCAATCGCGTACCGAACTGTCGGAAAACGCGCCGACCATGATCGCGATGAAAATCGACACCGACAAAATCCGTGATGTTATCGGTAAAGGCGGCGCGACCATTCGTGCGATCTGTGAAGAGACCAAAGCTTCGATCGACATCGAAGACGACGGCACGATCAAGATCTTCGGCGAAACCAAGGAAGCTGCAGAAGCTGCTCGTCAGCGCGTTCTGGGTATCACCGCTGAAGCCGAAATCGGCAAGATCTACGTTGGTAAGGTCGAGCGCATCGTTGACTTCGGTGCCTTCGTCAACATCCTGCCGGGCAAGGACGGTCTGGTTCACATCTCCATGCTGAGCGACGCTCGTGTTGAGAAAGTGACCGACATTCTGAAAGAAGGTCAGGAAGTGGAAGTACTGGTACTGGACGTGGACAACCGCGGCCGTATCAAGCTGTCCATCAAAGACGTAGCAGCAGCCAAGGCATCGGGCGTTTAATACTCCCCTCGCTTGACCGCTTCAACGTTGTAAAAAATGCCCCGTAGCGAAAGCTACGGGGTATTTTTTTGTCTGCTGAAAATTGAGTGGTCTCAGCGAGTTGCCTGACCTGAAAGTCGGTGCTAGTTTTAGCCCAGCGCCGGTGTAGCTCAGTCGGTAGAGCAGCGCACTCGTAACGCGAAGGTCGTAGGTTCGATTCCTATCTCCGGCACCAGCAACACCTGTTTTCAAATGATCCCGAATGGTTCTGAAGGCCAGATAAACCGGGTTGTAAGCGGTTTTTTGCGTCAGAGAGATCCTTGATGATCCAGATCCATCTTCCATTCCCCAGATCAGAGAGAACGAAATGACCGTTAAAGAAGAAACACAGCAAGCGAGACACGAAGAAGCCCTCAAGAAGTACATTCTTGATGCGCCTGCGTTGATGGAAGAGATCAAAGACCTGAGCGCCGATGATCAGAAAGATCAGATTCAGTGGGCGTTTGAGGACGAGGCTGAGGCTCAGGGACTCCAACCATGGGAGCTGACCCTCAAGTACACCTCTACTCCAGAAGAGTTCGAAGCCACGCGCCTTGCGCTGCACAAAGAGGCGGCTGAAGTGTTGGGCGTTGGCTGGGAAGAGTATTGCGAGATGAACAACCTGGTTGTCTGATGCCGATCGCCAGCCTCATCGAGGCTGGCATCCAGCTCCATCAGAGGCTTAGTCGCATCGACAGATCGACCGCCTTCACATCCTTGGTCATCGCACCGATAGAGATGTAATCCACGCCGGTTTCGGCGATTGGGCGCAAGGTGCTTTCGTTGATCCCGCCGCTTGCCTCGAGTTTGGCTTTGCCAGCGTTAAGGCGCACAGCTTCGCGCATGTCGTCGTGGCTGAGTTCGTCCAGCATGATGATGTCGGCACCGGCAGCCAGAGCTTCTTTCAATTCCGCAAGACTTTCTACCTCTACCTCCACCGGTTTACCCGGGGCAATTCTGTGCGCAGCGGTGATTGCCTGGGCAATGCCTCCGCAAGCGGCGATATGGTTTTCTTTGATAAGAAAGGCGTCATACAGGCCAATGCGATGGTTGTGGCAACCACCGCAGGTCACCGCGTATTTCTGTGCCAGACGCAGACCAGGCAGGGTCTTTCGGGTATCCAGCAGTTTTACCTGAGTATCCGCAACCAGGTCGGCGTAGTACTGCGCGCGAGTGGCGACCCCGGACAGCAATTGCAGGAAGTTCAGCGCACTGCGTTCACCGCTGAGCAGCGAGCGAGCGGGCCCTTCAAGGTGGAACAACGCCTGATTAGGGCTGACTCGCTCGCCGTCACGCACTTGCCAGTGCACTGCAACCCGGGGGTCTAGTTGCCGAAACACCGAATCGACCCAGGCGGTGCCGCTGATGACGGCTGCGTCGCGAGTGATGATGGTGGCTTTGGCCAAGCGCTCGGCCGGGATCAGTTGTGCGGTGATGTCGCCGCTGCCGATGTCTTCAAGCAACGCACGGCGCACGTTGGCTTCGATTTCGGCGGTCAGGTCGGCGAGGCGTAGATTCGGCATAACGGGCTCCACAAACAAAGTGACTCGATTATAGGGCCATGCCACGGGCTAACCCAAGGCGACAAACACCTTCACTTCGCTCTGAAACATGCATTTGGTCGCTTCAGATGAACAACACAGGCATGAAAGTACTGGAGCGAACCCGCACCTCGCTGGCTCTGGAGTTCGGCTGCGGGGCTGTTCGTAAACTCGATGACACCTTGTTGTTCGACCGGGCGCTGGAGTCGGTACTTGGTAACTTACGTCGACTCAATCGCGGCAAGTGATCGCAACCTGGGCGCTGATCGCGGCATACTGGGCTATCAAAGTCGTTTTTGAAGGAACCTGTATGCAGTTGGACCCCGCTAGCGGCTGGTGTGAAGGCGTTTGTCATTGTCCGTCACCAAACTTCAATGCGCGCCCCACGGGTGAGATTTCCCTGCTGGTGATCCATAACATCAGTTTGCCGCCGGCGCAGTTCGCGACGGGAAAAGTGCAGGAGTTTTTTCAGAATCGTCTGGATGTCACGGAGCATCCTTATTTTGCAGGGATCGCCGATCTTCGAGTGTCTGCGCATTTTTTGATCGAGCGTGACGGCGCCATTACTCAGTTTGTCTCCTGTCTTGAGCGTGCCTGGCACGCGGGTGTCTCACGCTTCGATGAGCGGGAGGGGTGTAATGATTTTTCCTTGGGCATTGAATTGGAAGGCACCGACGAGCTGCCCTTCACCGATGCTCAATATCAGGCGTTGATTGCCTTGACCCGGCAATTGCAGGGGGCCTTCACGGCGATCACTGTGCAGCGCATTTGTGGCCATAGCGATATTGCACCCGGGCGCAAGACCGATCCGGGGCCGGCGTTCGACTGGGCACGCTTTCGCGGGGCCTTGGAAAAAGGGGAAGGACAATGAGTTTTCTGGTGTTACTGCTGGCGGTCTGGATCGAGAAGTTCTCGGCCTTGCGTCACCGGGTCCAGCGCGACAGTGGATGGTTGCGCGAGTTGGCCAAACTTGAGGCCAGCCCACGATTTTCGAATCGGCCCTGGCTGGTGTTGGTGCTGCTGATTCTGCTGCCGGTTGCGGTGCTAGGGTTGCTGCTGGTGGTGCTGGAACCGGTGGCCTACGGTTTGTTGGCCTTACCTGTTCATCTGTTAGTGGTGATTTACAGCCTGGGGCGTGGTGACTTGTTGGCCGGATTGGGGCCGTTTCGCGATGCCTGGCGTCGTGAAGACCTGCAGGCCGCCGCTCATGTCGCCAAGCGTGACCTGGATATCTGCGCCGACAGCGGTGAACAGTTGCTTGAGCGGGTTCAAGGACATTTGCTGTGGGAGGCCTATCAGAGCTTTTTTGCGGTGATTTTCTGGTACTTCCTGCTGGGGCCAGTCGCGGCGTTGAGCTATCGCCTGCTGGCATTGGCCGCTGAACACGGGAAAAACCCGGCGCTGGTCGAGCGCGCCGAGCAACTGCGACATGCCTTCGATTGGTTGCCGGTGCGGTTGTTGGCGGCAAGCTTTGCGCTGGTCGGCAACTTTGTTGCGGTCGGCCGGGTGATGCTGCACGAGTTGCTCAACTGGAACATTAGCGCGGCGCAGTTGGTGGAAAAAGTCGGCCTGGCGGCTGGCGAGATCCCGGCACCGATAGTCGGCGCTGATGGCATTACCAGTCTGGACCGGTTGTGGGAGCTGCTGCTGCGGGCTGCGGTGCTTTGGTATGCGTGCTTTGCACTCTGGACGGTGTTGCCGTAGTCAATTGATCCTGGGTGCATTCAGACGATCTTTTTGCGGTTAACTTTAAGTTACAAAACCTCCCTTCGATTTGAGCTATACAGAAGCGGCGCCGAATAGTGGCTATCTGCCGTCTTCGCGTGCCTGCCAATAAAAATAAAAGAAAAGGGAGACTTCCAGTGAAGAGCTTGCTCTATCCCGCCGTCGCGCTAATGAATCGCTTGAGCTTCGGCATGAAGTTCAGCCTGATCAGTGTTCTGTTTTTCCTGCCAATGCTGGTGACCAACTTCTATCTGGTCCGCGACTCCTATCGCGAATTTCAGGGCACCCAGGTTGAATTGCAAAGCCTTGACCTGCTGGGCAGCAGCCTGACGCTTCGGCGTGATCTGGAAACTCTGAACAATCTGGTGCAGATCAACGTCACCCTTGGCCAATCCGGCAAAGCGGGGGATATCGAGCCGAAGATAAGCGCCCTTGAACAGAACATCCTGGAACGCATGCAGGGGCTGGCGGCGGTGACCATCGCCCCTGAACAGATCAGCGTTTTCGATGGCAAGCGCGATGAAATGATTACGGCCTTCAAGGCTCAGCAAGCCGAAAACTCATTGCAAAGCAAAAGCGCGTTGATCGGCAAGTTACTCGGCAGTGCGCAAATTTTCAGTCAGATTGTTGCCAGTCAGTCCGGCTTGAGCCGCGACAATCGAAGTGACATGCGCCAGTTGAGTGAGCTGATCACCAGTGTCACCCCGCAAGTCACGCAAATCCTGGGCGAAGGCCGGGCCATAGGCAGCTATTCCCTGGGGCTAGGTTTTCTTAATTCGGCCTCGAGCACTCGCTTCGATGAGCTGTTACAGCAGATTGAAAAGCTCCAGGCCGAGTACGGTTTGAAGTTGCAGGATGCATTGGGTTCGAGCAAAGCGGCCCTCGACGCTCTGGGCCCATTGGCCAGCGCCAGCAGAGCCACGCTCAAACAAGGCAGCGAACTGTTCGAAGAGCAGGTAGTGATGGCTGATACCCTCGATGCTCCCTGGCAAGCCTTTTACGATCATGTCAGCGGACTAATGGCACAGACCTACCAACTGAATGAGGCCACGCTGAAGTTCCTTGGTGTGGAATTGCAGCACCGTCTGGAGCAGAACCGCACGCACATGGTGTTGTTGGTGGTCGCACTGGCCGCTGTGTTCTTATTGATCGTTTACCTCTACGGCGGTTTCTACGCCTCGACCCGTACCACCCTTAAACGTCTGGGGGCGGTGATGGACAAGGTCGCGGCGGGGGACATGACCGTCACCTTCACCGCCCACAGTCGCGATGAGTTGGGTGAATTGGGCAATGTGTTCAACGGTACGGTGGCGAAAATCCATGACCTGATTGAGCTGGTGGGAAAGACCGTCAGTGAAGTCGAGCGTCAGGCCGGTCAGGTGGAATCGGTATCGGCCCGGAGCAATCAGGCGGTAGCCGGTCAGCGCAGCCAGATTGAACAGGTCGCCACGGCGATGAATCAGATGTCGGCGACTGCCCAGGAAGTGGCCCGCAGCGCAGCGGCGGCGGTCAGTAGCGCCCACAGCGTCAACGAAGAAACGGTCAGCGGCCGTGGTTTGGTGGCGTCACAGCAGGGCAGCATTGCCCAGTTGGCCAGCGAGATCGACCAGTCAGTGTTAGTGATCAATCAATTAGCCAATGACAGCCAATCCATCAGCCGTGTACTTGAGGTGATCAAAAGTATTGCCGAGCAGACCAACCTGTTGGCGCTCAACGCGGCCATCGAGGCCGCGCGCGCCGGTGAGCAAGGACGCGGTTTTGCGGTGGTGGCCGATGAAGTCCGGACGTTGGCCAAACGTACTCAGCAATCGACTGAAGAAATCGAGCAAATGATTGCCAAGCTGCACAGCGGCGTCGGCGCGGCGGTGAAAGCCATGGGCGTCAGCCATCAGATGGCCAATGGAACGGTCAGTCAGTCGGAAAAGGTTCAGCAGGCGCTGGAAAACATCCTCGGTGCTGTGGGGATGATCGTCGATCAGAACCAGCAGATCGCTGCGGCAGTCGAGCAGCAAACCGCGGTGGCCCATGATATTGATCAAAATATCGTCGAGATCAACCGCGCCGGAGAGCGCACCGCCGAAGGCGCGCACCAGACCGAAGATGCCAGTCGTCAGCTCTCCGCGCAGGTGGTTCAGCTGAAACAGTTGATCAGCGCGTTCCGGGTTTGACGCAGGGAAACCAACATTCAGTCGACGGTATCTACGCCATGCTGCAAGCGAGCGTGATTCTGCAGTTCGCCAAGGTTCATGCCAACTGATTACCAGTTGAACAACTCACAGGCGTTGGCAGTGCTGGCAGCGGCCAGTTGCTGCGGGCTGACCGCCATGATTTCGGCCAGCGCCGAACAAATCGCCGGCAAGTGCCGCGGGCTGTTGCGTTGGCCTGGATACATGACGGGCGCCATATCCGGCGAGTCGGTTTCCAGCACCACGGCATCCAGTGGTAACCCTTTGAGGACTTTGTGCATGCGCAGCGCCTGCGGCCAGGTCGCGGCGCCGCCCAGGCCCAGTTTGAAACCGAGTTTGATGTATTCGCGGGCCTCTTCCTGACTGCCGGCAAAGGCATGGACGATACCACTACGTTTGAGTCGAATGCGCTTCAGTGTGGCGATCACGGCTGCATGGCTACGACGGACATGCAGCAGCGCCGGTAACTGAAAGTCTGCCGCCAGTTTTAACTGCGCTTCAAACAGCGTTTGTTGGCGTTCGCGGTCGAGCTGTTCGAGAAAATAATCCAGACCGATCTCGCCCACCGCGCATAGCTGCGCATGACCGGCCAGACGCGACAGCCAGTCACCCAGTTCAGTCAGGTCCGCGGGGCGATGCTCATCGAGATAGACCGGGTGCAAGCCGAACGCGGCATGCAGGTCCGGGTCGCTTTGCACCAAATCCCAGACTCGCTGCCAATTTCGCTGATAAACCCCCAGCACCACCATTCGCCGCACCCCGAGGGCGCGGCTGTCAGCCAGCAGCGCCTCGCGATCTTCGTCGAAATCCGGAAAGTCCAGATGGGTGTGGGTGTCGATCAGCTCCACGTTCAGGCCTCGTGAATGCGCTGCTTGAAGGTCCGCGCAATGGCCTGCACGCCGGGTTGGTAATGCTGTTCTTCAATCGCCGCCAGTGCCAGTTGCAGGGCTTTGTCCGCGATCAGTTGATGTTGCTGGGCCATGGCATTCACCGGCAGCGGCAGGAAGTCCAGCAACTGCGTGTCGCCGAACGTACCAAGGCGCAGCGGTCGGGATTTGAGCGGGAAGTCATGCAAGGCATCGAACACGCCTTGGAGCAGCACGTAGGACGTGGTCACCAGCGCATCCGGCAGATGGCCGAGGCGTTGTAGTAACTCCTCCATCAACTGCCGTCCGCAGTCGCGACTGAAGGCTTCGCCGTGCTCGATCAGGATCTCGCCTTCGAACCCGGACAAAGCCTGTTTGAAGCCGGCGGCGCGCTCCTGGCTGATGCTCAGCTCGGGCCGCGCACCGATCAGCGCAATCTGCCGAGGTACGGGCTGTAGCAGGCTGCGGGTGAGTTGCAGGCTAGCCTCTTTATCATCGCTGATCACCGAGCAGAAATGCTCAGGCTCCATGACCCGGTCGATGGCGATGATCGGCAAGCCTTTGGCCTGTAGCTGGCGATAGCTGTCATCATCGGGCGGCAGGCAGCTGGCGACGAACAAGGCATCGCAACGCCGGGCGCGGAACAGTTGCAGCAATTGCCGCTCGCTGTCCGGCGCATCGTCGGAGCTGGCGATCAGCAGTTGATAGCCACGAGCGCGGGCGCCTTGTTCGAGTAGTTTGGCGATCCGTGCATAACTGGGGTTTTCCAGGTCTGGCAGGATGAAGCCTAATGTGCGCGTGTGTCGGCTGCGTAGCCCGGCCGCTTGTGGGTTAGGCGTGAAGCCATGTTGTTCGACCACCGCCTGCACACGCTCGACGGTGCTGCGGCTGATCCGTTGTTGTTCGGCCTTGCCGTTGATGACATAGCTGGCGGTGGTAACAGACACACCGGCCAGTTGGGCGATATCACTGAGTTTCAACCCGGGATTTCCTTGTTGTTTTGGAGCTTGCCCCGACATTTTGTCCAATCGTAACCGATATGGGGAGAGGACCCTTGTCGCAACTGCAACCGACGGGTAGGGCTTCAAGGGTGAGCGATAATCGAGTAACGTGCCAAGTATTCTAGATTAAACGTTTCAGCAAGCGTATTTTCAAGGGTATAAAGAAATTGGGCCGGTTCTGCCGAGAAGCCGCCCGAGGTTGTTCTGACAATAAGCCTAAGCTGATTCATTCAAAACAATACCTAGCGCAAACTTGCGCTAAATAGGAGAAAGCATGCTCGAGCTCACCATAGAGCAGATATCCATGGGCCAGTCGGCTGTGGATAAGTCCGCGGCACTGCACCTGCTCGCCGAAAATCTTGTCGCTGATGGCCTGGTCGAAGAGGGTTACCTCAGTGGCTTGCAGGCGCGAGAAGCCCAGGGCTCGACCTTTCTCGGTCAAGGTATTGCGATCCCCCACGGTACTCCCGAAACCCACGATAAAGTGTTTGCCACCGGCGTGCGGCTGTTGCAGTTTCCCGAAGGGGTGGACTGGGGTGATGGTCAGATCGTCTATCTGGCGATCGGCATTGCCGCCAAATCCGATGAGCACCTGCGCCTGTTGCAATTGCTCACCCGCGCGCTCGGTGAAACCGATCTGGGCCAGGCCCTGCGCCGCGCCAGTTCCGCCGAGGCCTTGCTGAAGTTGTTGCAAGGTGCGCCGCAAGAGCTGGCGCTGGATGCGCAGATGATCGGTTTGGGCGTGTCCGCCGACGATTTTGAAGAGCTGGTTTGGCGTGGCGCACGGTTGCTGCGTCAGGCCGACTGTGTGAGCAATGGTTTTTCCGCGGTACTGCAACAGGTTGAAGCACTGCCACTGGGCGACGGCCTGTGGTGGTTGCACAGCGAACAGACGGTCAAACGTCCGGGCCTGGCCTTCGTCACGCCGGACAAGCCGATCCGCTACCTTGGTCAGCCGCTGAGCGGTCTGTTCTGTCTGGCCAGCCTGGGGGAAGCTCATCAAGCCTTGCTCGAACGCCTCTGCGCTTTGCTGATTGAAGGTCGTGGCCATGAATTGGGTCGCGCTACCAGCAGTCGTGCGGTCCTGGAAGTACTCGGCGGCGAATTGCCAGCCGACTGGCCGAGCGCTCGCATCGCCTTGGCCAACGCTCACGGCTTGCATGCACGCCCGGCGAAAATTCTGGCGCAACTGGCGAAAAGCTTTGAAGGCGAAATTCGCGTGCGGATCGTCGACGGTCAAGGCAGCGCGGTGTCGGTGAAGAGTCTGAGCAAGCTGCTCAGCCTCGGTGCCCGTCGCGGCCAGATTCTGGAATTCATCGCTGAACCGAGCATCGCTGCCGACGCCTTGCCAGCCTTGCTGGCGGCCATTGAAGAGGGGCTTGGCGAAGAAGTCGAGCCGTTGCCTGCGGTCAGTGCACCCCGTGAAGTCGTTGTTGAAGTGGAGCCGTTGTTGGTGGCTCCGGCTTCGGGCAGCCTGATTCAGGCGATTGCCGCATCGCCCGGGATTGCCATTGGCCCGGCCCACATTCATGTACTGCAGCCGATCGATTACCCGTTGCGTGGTGAGTCCGCTGCCATTGAGCGTGAGCGTCTGAAGCAAGCGCTGACCGATGTCCGTCGTGACATTGAAGGGCTGATCCAGCGCAGCAAGGCCAAGGCGATCCGCGAGATTTTCATTACCCACCAGGAAATGCTCGATGACCCGGAGCTGACCGACGAAGTCGACACCCGCCTCAAACAAGGTGAAAGCGCCGAGGCTGCATGGATGGCGGTGGTCGAGGCCGCGGCCAGACAACAGGAGTCGCTGCAAGACGCCTTGCTGGCTGAACGTGCGGCGGACTTGCGGGATGTCGGTCGCCGGGTGTTGGCGCAGCTGTGTGGCGTCGAATCCCTGGTCGAACCTGAGCAACCGTACATTCTGGTGATGGATGAGGTCGGTCCGTCGGATGTGGCGCGTCTCGACCCGGCGCGAGTCGCGGGGATACTGACCGCCCGTGGTGGCGCCACCGCCCACAGTGCGATTGTCGCCAGGGCCTTGGGCATTCCAGCGCTGGTCGGTGCTGGCGCTGCGGTATTGCTGCTGGCGCCGGGCACGCCGCTGCTGCTCGACGGTTTGCGCGGTCGCCTGCATGTGGACGCCGATGCGGCGACCTTGCAGCGCGCCACCGAAGAACGCGACACCCGCGAGCAACGTCTGCAGGCCGCTGCAGCGCAACGTCACGAACCGGCGCTGACCACCGATGGCCACGCCGTCGAAGTGTTCGCCAATATTGGTGACAGCACAGGTGTCATCAGCGCAGTGGAACAGGGCGCCGAAGGCATCGGCTTGCTGCGTACCGAATTGATTTTCATGGCCCATTCGCAAGCGCCGGATGAGGCGACCCAGGAAACCGAATACCGCCGCGTGCTCGACGGCTTGGCCGGTCGTCCGTTGGTGGTGCGCACGCTGGATGTGGGCGGCGACAAGCCGCTGCCTTACTGGCCGATCGCCAAGGAAGAAAACCCGTTCCTCGGTGTTCGCGGTATTCGTCTGACCCTGCAACGTCCGTTGATCATGGAAGCCCAGCTGCGTGCCCTGTTGCGCGCTGCGGACAACCGGCCGCTGCGGATCATGTTCCCGATGGTCGGCAGCGTCGATGAATGGCGTCAGGCCAGGGACATGACCGAACGCCTGCGTCTGGAAATTCCGGTGGCCGACCTGCAACTGGGGATCATGATCGAAGTGCCGTCGGCGGCGCTGCTCGCCCCGGTACTGGCCAAGGAAGTCGACTTTTTCAGCGTCGGCACCAACGACTTGACCCAATACACCCTGGCCATCGACCGAGGCCATCCGACCTTGTCGGCGCAGGCTGATGGCTTGCATCCCGCAGTGTTGCAACTGATCGACATTACCGTGCGCGCGGCCCATGCCCATGGCAAATGGGTCGGCGTTTGCGGAGAACTGGCGGCGGACCCGTTGGCGGTCCCGGTGCTGGTGGGCCTTGGTGTGGATGAATTGAGTGTGTCGGCGCGCAGCATTGCCGAGGTCAAGGCGCGGGTTCGCGAACTCAGCTTGAGCCAGACAAAAGTTCTCGCTCAGCAGGCCTTGGCCGTGGGCAGCGCCAATGAAGTGCGCGCTTTAGTGGAGGCGCTGTAATGGCGAGGATTCTTACCCTGACCTTGAACCCGGCGCTGGACCTCACCGTCCAGTTGGCACGCCTGGAACCCGGTGAGGTCAACCGCAGCGACGCCATGCACACCCATGCCGCCGGCAAGGGCTTGAATGTGGCGCAGGTGCTGGCCGATCTCGGGCATCAGTTGACCGTCAGCGGTTTTCTCGGTGAAGACAATCCACAGGCTTTCGAAGCGCTGTTTGCCCAGCGTGGTTTTGTCGATGCATTCATTCGCGTGCCCGGAGAAACCCGCAGCAATATTAAGCTGGCTGAAAGCGATGGGCGTATCACTGACCTGAACGGTCCGGGCCCGCAGGTCAGCGAAGCCGCTCAACAAGCGCTGCTTGATCGCCTCGATCAAATCGCCGCCGGGCATGACGCGGTGGTGGTCGCCGGTAGTCTGGCGCAGGGTGTCAGCCCGCAGTGGTTTCAAGTGCTGCTGATCCGGCTGAAAAACCTCGGGTTGAAAGTTGCCCTGGACACCAGCGGCGAAGCCTTGCGGGCAGGGCTCGCGGCAGGTCCATGGTTGGTCAAACCTAATGCTGAAGAGCTGGCCGAAGCGCTGGATAACCCGGTTGCGTCGGTGGCTGCACAAGCTGAGGCGGCGAACCGGTTAAGGGCGCAAGGCGTCGAGCATGTGGTGATTTCCCACGGTGCCGACGGGGTGAACTGGTTCAGCGTCGGTTGCGCCTTGCAGGCACTGCCACCGCGGGTTCGCGTCGCCAGCACGGTCGGTGCTGGCGATTCATTGCTGGCCGGAATGCTGCACGGTTTGCTCAGTGCTCATACCCCTGAGCGGACCTTGCGCACCGCCACTGCTATCGCCGCCATGGCCGTGACCCAGATCGGTTTCGGAATCAGTGATGCCGCGCAACTGGCGCAGCTCGAACAGGGTGTGCGTGTTCACCCCCTGACAGAACAATAAGAGGGTTTGTAATGAAGTTAGCCATTGTTACTGCCTGCCCGAATGGCATGGTCACCAGTGTGCTCTGCGCGCGGTTGCTCGATGCGGCGGCGCAACGCCAGGGCTGGAGCACCAGCGTTGAAGTGCACGATGCCGCGCATCCGGAACGCCAGTTGTCGGCCGCAACGATCGAGGTCGCTGAGTGGGTGCTGGTGGTCAGCAGCGCGCCTGTGGATATGTTGCGTTTTGTTGGCAAACGGGTGTTCCAGAGCACGCCGGCGCAGGCTTTGCAGGATGTCGAAGCGGTGCTGCGCCGTGGTGCCGAAGAGGCGCAGATCTACGTCGCGCCCGAAGCGGTCGCCACGCCTGCCGCTGTCAGCAAAAGTGCGCCGCGACTGGTTGCCGTGACCGCTTGCCCGACCGGTGTCGCTCACACCTTTATGGCCGCCGAAGCGTTGCAGCAAACGGCCAAGCGCCTGGGCTATGACCTGCAAGTGGAAACCCAGGGCTCGGTCGGTGCGCGCAATCCTTTGAGTGCAGCGGCGATTGCCGACGCTGATGTGGTGTTGCTGGCGGCGGATATCGAAGTCGCCACCGAGCGCTTTGCCGGCAAGAAAATTTATCGCTGTGGCACGGGTATCGCCTTGAAACAGGCCGAAGCCACGCTGAATAAAGCGCTGGCCGAGGGTCAGCAGGAAAGCGTTTCGACCGGTACCAAAGGCCCGGTCAAACAAGAGAAGACTGGTGCCTACAAACACCTGCTGACCGGCGTGTCGTTCATGTTGCCGATGGTGGTGGCGGGCGGATTGATGATTGCGCTGTCGTTTGTCTTTGGCATCACCGCGTTCAAGGAGCCAGGGACTCTGGCCGCGGCGCTGATGCAGATCGGTGGTGAGACCGCGTTCAAACTCATGGTGCCATTGCTCGCCGGTTACATTGCCTACTCGATCGCCGACCGTCCGGGCCTGGCGCCGGGGATGATTGGCGGCTTGCTGGCCAGTACCCTGGGCGCGGGTTTTATCGGCGGGATCATTGCCGGGTTCATCGCCGGTTACGCTGCCCAAGCGATCAATCGCTGGGCGCGCTTGCCGCAAAGTCTCGAAGCGTTGAAGCCGATCCTGATCATCCCGTTACTGGCGAGCCTGTTCACCGGTCTGGTGATGATCTACGTGGTGGGTAAACCGGTTGCAGGAATGCTCGCAGGTCTGACCCACTTCCTCGACAGCATGGGCACTACCAACGCGATTCTGCTCGGTGTGTTGCTCGGCGGCATGATGTGCGTCGACCTTGGCGGGCCGATCAACAAAGCCGCTTATGCGTTCTCGGTGGGTCTGCTGGCGTCGCAAAGTTATGCACCGATGGCCGCGACCATGGCTGCCGGTATGGTGCCGCCGATTGGTATGGGCATCGCCACTTTCATCGCCCGCCGCAAGTTCGCCCAGACCGAGCGTGAAGCCGGCAAAGCGGCATTCGTGCTCGGCCTGTGCTTTATCTCCGAAGGGGCCATTCCATTTGCCGCCAAAGACCCGTTGCGAGTGATCCCGGCGAGCATCGCAGGCGGCGCATTGACCGGCGCGCTGTCGATGTATTTCAGCTGCAAACTGATGGCACCCCACGGTGGGCTGTTCGTGATGCTGATCCCGAATGCGATCAACCATGCATTGTTGTATCTGATGGCGATTGTTGCCGGGAGTTTGCTGACGGCGGTGACGTATGCGCTGATCAAGCGGACTGAAGTGGTCGAGTTGGCTCTCGAACCGGTCAAGGCCTGAATGTAGGAGCGAGCTTGCTCGCGATGGACTTAAGGGCGACGCGTTTATTCAGACAACACGCGTTATCGTTAACGTCCATCGCGAGCAAGCTTGCTCCTACAGCTGTAACACCCCATTCATCGCTCCATGCCTAAGCTTCCCTTTTAGATTGACGAGGGAAAACATCATGAGCGAATTCGACCTGGGACGTCGTCGGGTGATGCAGGCCGTTGGCGCCGGGCTCTTGTTACCCGGCTTGGCACCGGCGGTGATCGCCTCGGTCAAGGATCGCCCGCAACTCACCGATGGCGTGCAGTCTGGTGACTTGCTGGGTGACCGGGCGATGATCTGGAGCCGTTGCGACCGCCCGGCGCGGATGGTGGTGGAGTGGGATACTCGCAGTCTGTTCAACAACCCTCGACGCTTCGTCTCGCCATTGGCCGATGCCCGCAGCGACTTCACCGCCCGCGTCGAACTGACCGGATTGCCCGCCGATCAGGCGATCTTCTATCGCGTGCAATTCGAAGATGCCCAGACCGGTGTCGCCAGCGAACCCTGGTTCGGCCACTTGCGCAGCGTGCCGCAGCAGCGGCGAGATATTCGTTTTGTCTGGAGCGGCGACACCGTCGGCCAAGGCTTCGGTATCAACCCAGACATCGGCGGCATGCGCATCTATGAAGCCATGCGCTTGCGTCTGCCGGACTTCTTTATCCACAGCGGCGACACCATTTACGCCGACGGTCCGGTACCGGCGCAAATCACCACCGAGAGCGGCCGTATCTGGCGCAATCTCACCACCGAAGCCAAAAGCAAAGTCGCCGAAACCCTCGACGAGTATCGCGGCAATTACCGCTACAACCTGATGGATGAAAACATTCGCCGGTTCAACGCCGAAGTGCCGCAGGTTTGGCAGTGGGACGATCACGAAGTGGTCAACAACTGGTCACCTGGCAAACAACTGGATGAGCGCTACAAAAGCAAAGATATCCACAGCCTGGCAGGGCGCGCCCGTCAGGCCTGGCTCGAGTACGCACCGATGCGTTTACAGAGCGCTGATGACGGTGGGCGGATCTATCGCAAGTTGAGTTACGGACCATTGCTGGATGTGTTCGTGTTGGACATGCGCAGCTATCGCGGTGCCAACGACGACAACCTTGGTGGTGAAAAACCCTTCCTCGGGCGCGAGCAACTGGATTGGCTCAAGCGCGAGTTGAAGGGCTCCAGCGCGCAGTGGAAAGTCATCGCCGCTGACATGCCTATCGGCCTCGGTGTGCCGGATGGCGAGGTCAGTCCCGGTGTGCCGCGCTGGGAGGCGGTGGCCAACGGTGACCCTGGCCCGGCTCAGGGCCGAGAACTGGAAATCGCTGAGCTACTGGGTTTTCTAAGGGCGCAGCAGGTGCGCAACTATGTGTGGCTGACGGCCGATGTGCACTACTGCGCAGCGCATCATTACCATCCGGACCGCGCGGCGTTTCAGGACTTCGAACCCTTCTGGGAGTTTGTCGCAGGTCCCTTGAACGCTGGCAGTTTCGGACCTGACCCACTGGACAAAACCTTCGGCCCCGAAGTGGTCTTCGAAAAAGCCCCGCCGACGCAGAACACTTCACCGTTTGCCGGGTTTCAGTTCTTTGGGGAAGTGCAGATCGACGGCTTGAGTGGCGAGATGAGCGTTATCTTGCGCGATCTGGATGGGATGGCGGTATTTGAGCAGAAGTTGCAGCCGGTTTGATGGCGCTGAAGATGTGTTCGAGAACATCGTTCATTTGCTGGAGGATTTCCAGGTTGCTGAAACGTAGAACCTGGATTCCTTGTTGCTGAAGGTGGAGTGTTCGTCGTTGGTCATGGATCTGCTGAGGTGTTGCGTAGTGCTGGCCGCCGTCGAGTTCGATGGCCAGTTTCAGCTCGGCGCAATAGAAGTCCAGGATGTAGGGCGGGCAGGGGAATTGGCGGCGGAATTTCAGGTTGGCAATTTGTCGGGAGCGGAGTTTTTGCCAGAGCAGGTGTTCGCAGTCGGTTTGGTTTGTTCGTAGTTGTCTGGCGAATTGGCGTTGGTTGGGTGTCGGGCGTGGGGTTCCGTTGGGCATGCTTCACCTCCGTGTGAAGTTTTGGTTTTTTGAGGTTTTAACTGTAGCTGCAAATTGGGCATTGGGCTGAAATCGACCCCTCACCCCAGCCCTCTCCCCAAGGGGGAGAGGGGGAGAGGGGGAAAGGGAGCCGATCTCTGTTGTTTTCAAAAGATACATTCAACTCGAAGTTTCAGGTCGCAGTATTTCGGAAAGTAGACGCGGTCAGCTCCCTCGCCCCTTTGGGGAGAGGGCTGGGGAGAGGGGTGGTTTTAAAACACGGCACAGAGATACCGAAAACCCACAAAACCAGCCCCTCAATACACATCTCGTCGATAGCGCCCTTGCTCAATCAGCTTCTCAACCTCTTCAGCACCCAGTACCTCATTGAGCACCTGATCCACGCCCGCGGCCATCCCTTGCAGGCTGCCGCAGATGTAAATCGCGGCACCGTCGGCCAGCCATTTTTTCAATTCGTCGGCGGCATTACGCAGTCGATCCTGCACGTAGATCTTCTCTGCCTGATCCCGCGAGAACGCCAGGTCCAGACGTACCAGATCGCGGCACGCCAGCCATTCGTGCAGCTCGTCCCGGCAATAAAAGTCATGTTCGATGTTGCGTTCACCAAACAGCAGCCAGTTGCGTTGCTGGCCGTCGGCGATTCGTGCCTTGAGCAGGCTGCGCAGCCCCGCCAGTCCTGTGCCGTTGCCCAGCAGGATCAACGGCCGAGGTTCGGCAGGCAGGTGGAAACCACTGTTGCGCCGTACTCGCAGGCTGATGGCCGCGCCCAGGGGCACATGTTCGGTCAGCCAGCCAGAGCCCAGGCCCAGGCTGCCGTCGGCATGACGTTCCTGACGCACGATCAGTTCTAACAGGCCGTCGCTGGCGATCGAGGCAATCGAGTATTCGCGCATGGCCAGCGGCACCAGCGCATCGACCAATGCCTGGGCATGCAGGCCGACCAGATGGGCACGATTCTCTGGTAACTGGCGACCCGCCAACGCCTGCGCCAGGGTTTCCTGCAAACCATCGAGTTGTACGGGAGTGGTCGCTGCGAGGCCCAGCCCCTTCAGAAAATACTCGACGGCAGCGCTGCTGTTACGTGGCAGTACCTCCACCAGATCACCGGCCAACCAGCTGCAGGCGGTTGGCGCGGTCAGACCGAGCAAATACACGCCTGAACCATTGCTGTCGGGGTTGAGCAGTTTGCGCTGGCTCAGCGTCCAGTTGTCGAAACTCGGCGCTTGCCAGGTGTCCACCGGTGCATGCCCGGTCAGCTGACCGAGTTGCTGTTGCCAGTGCCGCAGGGCGTAGGGGTCGCCACTGTCGACTTCAATCGGCGCGAACAACGTGGTGCCGCCATGCTCTGCGAGCCTGGCATGCAGACGACGAGCAAATCCACAGAAGTGCTGATACTGCCGATCGCCGAGGCCCAGCACCGCGTAATTAAGGCTGTCCAGCGTCAACGCCCGCCCCAGCACTTTGCGCTCGAAGCCGCGTGCGCTGTCTGGTGCCTCGCCGTCGCCGAAGGTACTGATCACGAACAATGCGTGGTTTGACTCGCGCAAATCCCGCTCGCTGACGTCTGCCAGTGGCTGCACCTTGACCGGCACTCCTGCCGCCTGCAATTGACCGGCGGTCTGCCATGCAAGCTGTTCGGCAAAGCCGCTTTGGCTGGCAAAACCGATCAGCCATGCCGGTGCGTCGCTGCTGTTTTGAACCCAACCTTTGCGAGCGTCTTTGACCTGATGTTTCTTGCGTCGACGATCCAGATAAAGCAGCCAGCCCGTGATAAAAAACAGCGGCATGGTCAGGGTAGCGAGGGTCAGCAAAATACGACCGACGATCCCGAAGTAACTGCCGACATGCAGGGCATAGATGCTGGCCAGCAGTTGCGCTTTGAAGCTTTTGTCGGCGTAACGATCATGTTTGCTGACCGCGCCTGTTGTCGGGTCAAGCATGATCTGGTTCAGCGCACGGTCGTGGGGCGAATTTTTCAGCAGATAGAACACCGTGGCCGGTTGTCCGGCCACTGGTGGCATGCGGATGTTGTAGGCGCTCAGGCCAGGGCCAGCGGCGCTGTAGACACTGCTCCACATCGCGCGGTAATCGGCGGTCGGTGCCGGACCTGACGGCGGGGCACCGCGACCACCCTTGACCCGCTCGTTTTGCGGCGCGTCGGAGAGGAGCTTGTTCAGCCCTTTGTTGTACCACTCATAAGACCAGGACAACCCGGTCAACGCTGCCAGTAAATAGAAAATCAGGCACCAGGTGCCCGCCACCGAATGCAGGTCCCAATTGAAGCTGCGGCCTTTTTTTGCCCAGTCGAGGGTCAGCCAGGCGCGCCAGCTTGCGACCTGACGCGGCCAGCGCAGATAGAGGCCGGACAGGCAGAAGAAAATCAGAATCAGCGTACAGGCACCGGTGATTTGCCGACCGGTATCGCCCATCGCCAGAAAGCGGTGCAGCTGCAGCATCAGGCCAAAGAAGTCCTGGCCCGTGGCATCTCCCATGAAGTCGCCGGTGTAGGGGTCGAAGTAACGCATCTGCCCACGGCGTTCGCCAGCGGGTGGGGTGAAAAACACCCGCGCGGCGTTGTCGCTGTCGGTTTCGACCCAGAGCATCGAGACCTTTTTGCCCTCAGCGGCCTCGATTTTCTCTACCAGCTCAGCAGGCGGCAGCACACCGGCAGTGCGCTTCTCGACGTGCAGGACCGAGGGGTTCAGCGCGCGCAGGATCTCGTCCTGAAACGACACTGCGGCTCCGGTGATGCCCATCAAGGCCAGGATCAGCCCGGCGCTGATGCCGAAAAACCAGTGCAGCTGGAACAGGGTTTTCTTCAACACGTCGATCGCCTTACTTATTCAAAAATAATCATTACGGCGCGCAGTATGCCGTGTGTTGTCGGGAAGCATTCGCCATTACGGACAAAAGCCCCGCACATGAACATGAGCGGGGCTTCTTGAACTTCCGACTCTAATTAGAAGTGGAAGTTGGTGCTTAGCAGCGCCGTACGACCTGGCGCCTGGTTGGCGAAGTGGGTCGCGAAGGCTTTGTCGTAGTACGTCTCGTTGGTCAGGTTCTGCACATTCAATTGCAGGTCGACATTTTTAGTCAGTTTATAACTGGCCATGGCGTCGTAGCGGACGTAGGAGTCAACCATCGTGGTGTTGGCCACACTGCCGAACACGTCGTCGACATAGAACGCACCGCCGCCAACGGTCAGCTTTTGAGTGACGGCGTAGGTTGTCCACACACTGGCGCTGTTTTTCGGGGTGTTAGGCAGTTGATTGCCATCGGTGGCCTCGTTCAGCGGGCCGCCATCCACTTGCTTGCCGTCGAGGTAGCTGTAACCGGCGAAGACCTGCCACTTGTCGGTGAGCTTGCCGGTGGCCGACAGTTCAAAGCCGTCAACACGGGTCTTGCCAACGTTTTGGAAGGATGTGGTGTCGACCTGAACCCGGGCGTTTTCCTTTTCGGTGCGGAAAATGGCGGCGGTCAGCGACAAGCGGTCATTGAGCAGGTCCCACTTGGTACCGATTTCGTAGTTGCTGGTTTCTTCCGGCTCCATGTCGCTGCTCAGCAGATTCCCGTTACGGTCCGTCGTACCTGACAATGGATTGCCTTCCATGCCTTCGCCCAAGGTGTTACCCGGTGGGGTGGCTGAGGTGGCGTAGGAGGCATAGATGCTGCCGTTCTCCGCCGGTTTCCAGACCAGGCCCAACTGACCGGTGACGAACTCGCTGACGTCGTTGCCTTTGGCGGTAGTGACTGAAGCGGCGTCGAAGGTCTTGAACTGGGTGTCGAAGTGGTCGTAACGCAGGCCCATGTTCAACAGCCACTGCGGCGACAGTTCTAGAGTATCGAATACATAGAGCGCACGAGTGGTACTGGAGGTGTCGGTGCCGGCGTAGTTGCGCGAAATCGCACCGTTCCATGGATCGTCAGGGTTTGGGTTGGACAGCGAGGTGCAGTTGTAGCCGCTTGATGAACCGATCATGGACGGCGTGCAGTTAGTGGTCACTGCGGCCGTTCCCGGCGTGGTATCGGTGTTGACGTTGTACGAAGATTTTTTACTTTTCTCGCGGCTGAACTCAACTCCGGTGGAGAAGCTGTTCTTGAACCCGGCCACGTAGAAGTCGCCAAACAGGTCAGTCTGGTTGGTGGTGGTGTCGGTGTTGCTGACCCGGCTGTTGGCGCGGCGCCAGACGCTACCGTTGTTGACGTTGCCCTTGCTGTCGTCCGGCTGGGTCAGGATGTAATCCTGCATGCTGGTGCCGTGCCGCAAGGTGTTCTTGATGGTCAGCGCGTCGGTCAGGTCGTGTTCGATGGCGAAGGTCGCGGTGTCGGTACGGCCTTTACGGAAGTCGCGGTCAGTCAGGCCGTAGAAGTTGTTGCTATCACCGCCGGCGTTAGGTTTGTCCGGATTGCTCTTGGTGCGATCAGCAGTTTTACCCGAAGCTGGCACGGTGTACGGAATGCCCGAGTCCGGCAGGTCGTTGCTTTGCAGGTGGTAGTAGTCGAGGTTGACCCGGGTATCAGTGCCCAGCCCGAACGCCAGCGACGGAGCGATGCCCCAGCGGTCGTAATCAACCTTGTCACGCCCGGCGACGTTGCTTTCATGGCTCATCAAGTTGAGACGGCCCGCGGCGCTATCGGTGAACTGATAGTTGCTATCCAGGGTATAGCGCTGGGTCTGATCCGAGCCCCAGGTAAAGCCGCCATCAAACGAGTCGCCCAAGTGAGCCTTTTTGCTGACCAGATTGATGGTGCCGCCGGCTGCGCCACGGCCACCAATGGCCGAGTTAGGGCCCTTGCTGACCTCGATCGACTCAACGGCAAAAATCTCGCGGCTCTGGGAGCCAGTGTCGCGCACACCATCCAGATAGGTGTCGCCTTGCGCGTCGAAGCCACGAATGAACGGTCGATCGCCCTGCGGGTTGCCGCCTTCTCCGGCACCGAAGGTAATGCCGGGCACTGTGCGCAGCGCATCCTGCATGGAAAGGGCACCGGTGTCCTTCAGGACTTGCTGTGGAATCACTGTCACCGAACGCGGGGTGTCCACCAGTGGTGCGGTGTATTTAGGCGAAGAGGCTTTCTCGACCTGATAGGAGGTCTGGTCCTGGGCTTCGCCAGTGACGCTGGTGGCATCCAGCGAAATAGCATTACGTGGTGCTTTTTTGTCGGTGTTTTCAGCTGCGTGAGCCATGTGGGCTGCGGAGGTGGCGGTGATGGCCACGCCAATAGCGGATGCGAGCAGACGCGGTGAGCTGACAGGTAACTGTGGTTGTTGGCGTGACATGTGAATTCCCCTCCCCAAGGATTTGAGGTCGCGGAATATAGGGTAAATACGTATTTGTATCAATTGCGACATATTGCTATTCGCACCAAATTTACATTCTTTACACTTTAGCTTTACGGTTTTTACCTCCTCATTCGTCTATGGGGTTTTACACAGTCAATAAGAATCAATACCATTGCGATCCTTTCGCTCTCAGGTATCGCCCCCATGCTGCTGCATATTCCCGGCTTGTTTTCCCGTGAAGAGGTGTTGCGCATTCGTGAGGCGTTGGAGCAGGCGGATTGGGCGGACGGCAAGATCACAGCCGGCTACCAATCGGCCAAGGCCAAGCACAATCTGCAGTTGCCGGAAGGCCATCCGCTAGCGAAGGAAATCGGTGCGGCAATGCTGGAGAGACTGTGGAAAAATCCGCTGTTCATGTCGGCGGCGTTACCGCATAAGGTGTTTCCGCCGCTGCTCAATTGCTATACAGCGGGTGGCAGTTTCGACTTTCATATCGACAACGCAGTGCGCCAGCCCAAGGGCAACCCGGAGCGAGTGCGCACCGATTTGTCGTCGACCCTGTTCTTCAGCGACCCCGATGAATACGACGGCGGTGAGCTGGAGATCCAGGACACGTTCGGCACCCGCCAGGTGAAACTGCCGGCCGGCGACATGGTCCTGTACCCGGGCACCAGCCTGCACAAAGTCAACGCCGTCACTCGCGGTACGCGCTACGCCTCGTTCTTCTGGACTCAAAGCCTGGTGCGCGAAGACAGCCAGCGCGCGTTACTGTTCGAGATGGACGGCGCGATTCAGCAACTGACCCAGGACATGCCCGATCATCCGTCGCTGATTCGCCTCACCGGCACTTATCACAACTTGTTGCGCCGCTGGGTCGAGGTGTAAGCCGTGGACTTTCATTTGCGTCGCGAGGAAATCCTGGATGGGGATCGGCTCAAGGCCATGCTCGAAGAAAGCCCGTCCCGCGCGGCTCAAGCGATTCTGATCGCGGCGAAAGAAGGCATTCTCGATGCCCAGGCCTTACTCGGACAGATTCTTCTCGAAGGGCAGGGCATTGCAAAGGATCCGGTGTTGGCCTTGCGCTGGTTCGAAATCGCCGCCAACGGCGGGCACCTGATGGCGCGCAACATGCTCGGGCGTTGTCACGAACATGGCTGGGGTTGCGTGGCAAACCCCACCGGCGCTGCGCAACAATACCGTCTGGCCGCCGAGGCGGGGCTGGATTGGGGGTTGTACAATTACGCCAACCTGCTCGCTACCGGGCGCGGTGTGGTCGAAGATCATGGGAAAGCACTTGCGTGCTATCAACGCGCCGCCGAACTTGGGCATGCGAAATCAATGAACTTGCTGGGGCGTTATCTGGAAGAAGGACGGTTTTGTCCTGCTGACTCGATAGCTGCTTTTGAGTGGTATCGGCGCTCCGCCGAGGGCGGGGATTTCCGCGGGCAGTTTAGTCATGCCGGTGTGTTGGCTGATCGGGGGCAGATTGAAGAGGCGTTGGTCTGGCTGCGCAAGGCGTTGGCGGGCGGTAATCTGAATTTCTTGTGGGTAAGCAGCCAAGCGCTGTGGCAGGCTGCTCATCCCGATATCCAGGCATTGGCGCAGACCTATCAGCAACGCGCAGCGCAGTTGCTGATGGAGAACACCTGCGCCAGGCGCAGGTGATGCCGTCCCAGCCTTGCCCATAAGGGGAGCGAGAGGAGAGCGCTGCTCGCTTCTTCGCTCGCTCCAACATGATTTTTAAACGCTCAACTGGATTGAACCTTCCACGTCTCTAACATGTTTAGCTGCGCCATTCCTGGCGGAGAGTATTCAAAAGTTTGCTGAATGCTTTTGACTGTTCAATGAATGTTTTGACAATAGGACCCCATTCGTCAGAAGCGCCATAAGTGTTAATTTCCAAGAACTTATTTAAGGCGTCAGCAAGGGTGTTTATTTCTTGAGTGTAGATGTCTCTCGGCGTGCCTACGGTCTGCGCTTCCATTAATTGATCTTTGCGTTCCTGAGACTCTTTAATGCTTTTGTTTATTCTACCCAGATTGTTGCGGCGATCATCTAGCCGTGTGTGCACCTGTTTCCTTGCAGTGATCAGTTTGTCATATTTAATGGCGTCGCTGGCCAGACCCAAAAGCTTGCCAGTGACGGCAATTCCTGCCTTGATAAGCTCAACTTGAGGCGCGGACAAATTTAGTCCCGCGAGTGCATCGGCGCTGAGCAGCAGATCTTTGATCAGGGCGAAGGTGTCAGTCGATTCAAGGATCTTGATTGCCTCGTTCAAGGCGGTTTCATCTTTCACTAACAGCTCGATAGCCTTTTCTTCGCCGGGAAGTTTCGAGGAAATAGTTTCAATGGTTTTTTCAAGCTCTTTGATTCTATATTGGTTGTCGCTGAGCGTGACCGATTTCAAATTTGTCAGGCTGTTGTTTAGTTCGGTGGAATATTTCAGTGTACTGGACAAGCTATTGTCAATCAACGATTTAATTTCGGCGTAGTAACTGAGCAGCGCCTCTTTCTGTTCTTCTGTCGGATCGCCGACTTGCAGCGTTTGAATGATGCTGTAATATTGATTTATTTCACTGGTTTGCAAGGCTGTTGGTACTAAGGTCAACGCTCTGAGTGCTTTGGAATCGGTTGTGTCGACTTCTATTTGTAGACCTTTAAGCTCTTCAGCGAGGACGGGTAAATAAAAACTGCTCAGGGTGCGAATTTTATAGTTGAGTTCTGTCCTGCTTTTCTGGATTTTGCTCATGTCAGGCACAGGGTATTGGAATGAAGTGTCGATAGTGTGTACGGTCATGGTGATCTCGATTTTATAAGATGATTGCTTGATTTAAAGAGGCAACGATGATGCTGTGTGTTTTTCAGGTGCTAACGTTCACTGGAAACATTGTTAAATGCAGTCAATAAATCACCTGCCTGTTTTTTTATAGTGACCCAGTTTTCCATCATCGTGTTAAGTCTGGAAACGAACGACACCAGGTACATGGCGTTGGTGATGCCGTCGAGCTTTTTGCTGGATGAGTCGACGTAGGCCTGGATAAGCTCCCACAGGCTTTCGAGGCTCGACGAACCGCCAGCAGCACCTTCAACTCGAACTTGCAGGTCCTGTAGGTTGGTTTCGAATGTTCGCAATGAGCTGAGCAGGGCATTGGTTGTTGCAATCCTTTTTTCAATGTCGCGCTTCTCGTGGGTCAATTGCTCTAGCTCATTTCGTGCTTGCTGGACTTTGCTACCGAAAATCGAAGACGTGACGGCGAAACCAACCAGCCCGCCGAATAATCCCCACCATTTGCTGTCGGAGTAATGCTCGATCTCCGCGTTTTTTTCGTTGATTCGTCGATTGATTAAATCGAGCTTTTCGTTGAACTCAATAATGCTCGAGTTGAAATCATGGCTGGCGCAGAGGGCGATTTTTACGCCCAATGCTGGTTTTATAATGTTGGTGATGCCATGTTTGAATATGGTTATTTTCGTTTTTACATCTTGAGTACTTTGGCTGTGGTCAGAGATAACAGTTTTCAATTCGCTAACCAGTTCCAATAGGGCCGGGATTTTTTGTTTCTCTTCTCTCGTCAAGAGTATTTCCGGTAGGTTGTCGATTTCTTCGGGGGGCAGGTTGCCGATTTTCCCCACTCCACTGAGATAACTGGGCAGGCTCTTCAGGTAGTCAATGATTGATTTACTGCTGTTGGTGAAATTGTCGGCAAAGACATGAAGGTCAGAACCAACGGTTTTCATGTTGGATTCAAGTGCTGACCAGGTTCCAGCATGATCTTTCATCGTTTTATACAGAATTTGTATGTCTGCTGACTTAAGTCCTGCGATATTTAATTGGTCGTACTTGAATATTTGTTCGATTTCCTTAAGTTCGGTAGGGAGTTCGAGCCCTGATTTGATATAGCGTTTTATTTTCCTGATATCGTCATTGGTGACCAATAATCCTTGTTCACGCTCGACTCCGGGGAGGCTTCCGGAGACGGCCTTGAAGTAATCGGATATCAGTAAATTGAAGTTTGCGGAGGTAACGTTTAGAACTTGATGGATTAACATAAAAATCCTTTTTATGTTTATTTTTGTGGGGTGATAATATTTTTGTGTTTTGCACGTACAAAAAATAGCGGTGATTGTGAATAAAGTTAAGTGCTGAAAGTTTTCAATATGTTTCGAGTGGTCGATTTTAAATAGTGCAGAATTAAGAAGGGTGTCTATCTGGAGGGTGTGCTATGTTTTTGTTTTATGGCATTTGGCGTTTTAATAAAATAACTTTGTAGGGTTCTATTGGGTTGGGCGTAGGTCGAGCTTAGCGTTCAGTTCCAATAAACTGCGGCCTTATATCAACCTATGGAAGTGGGTCAAGGCGATTGTGTGGGCTATCACCAGAAACGAAAAAAGGCCCGTGAAAACTCACGGGCCTTTTCGGTACAACGAGCGAGGACTTACAGGTAGTACGACTTCAACGGCGGAAAGCCATTGAACTCAACAGCGCTGTAGCTGGTGGTGTAGGCGCCAGTGGACAGCCAGTACAGGCGATCGCCGATGGCCAGGTTCAGTGGCAGGCCGTACTTGTAGTTCTCGTACATGATGTCGGCGCTGTCGCAGGTGGGGCCGGCGATGACCACTTCTTCCATCTCGCCTTTTTTCTCGGTCCAGATCGGGAACTTGATGGCTTCGTCCATGGTTTCGATCAGGCCGGAGAATTTGCCCACATCAGTGTAGACCCAGCGCTCGACGGCGGTGCGCGATTTACGCGCGACCAGTACCACTTCGCTGACCAGAATGCCGGCGTTGGCGATCAACGAACGACCTGGCTCAAGGATGATTTCCGGCAGGTCATCACCGAAGTCTTCCTTGAGGAAACGGATGATTTCTTCAGCGTAGGTTTCCAGGCTGTTGGTGCGGGTGATGTAGTTGGCCGGGAAGCCGCCGCCCATGTTGATCAGCTTGAGGTGGATACCGTCTTCTTCTTTCAAACGCTCGAAGATCACTTTGACCTTGGCGATCGCCGCGTCCCAAACGCTGATGTCGCGTTGCTGAGAGCCGACGTGGAAGGAGATGCCGTAAGGCACCAGGCCCAGGTCGCGAGCAAGGATCAGCAGGTCCATAGCCATGTCGGTCTGGCAGCCGAATTTGCGCGACAACGGCCAGTCAGCCGTGGTCGAGCCTTCAGTCAGGATGCGGACATAGACTTTCGAACCTGGCGCGGCCTTGGCGATGTTGCGCAGGTCGGCTTCGGAGTCGGTGGAGTACAGGCGCACGCCCTTCTCGTAGAAGTAGCGGATGTCCTTGGATTTCTTGATGGTGTTGCCGTAGCTGATGCGATCCGGGCTGACGCCCTGGTTCAGTACTTTGTCCAGTTCGTAGATCGACGCGATGTCGAAGCTCGAGCCTTTGTCGCGCAGCAGGTTGATGATTTCAACGGCCGGGTTGGCCTTGACGGCGTAATACACTTTGGCGAATTCAAAGCCTGCACGCAGGTCGTCGTAGGCTTTGCTGATCATCGCGGTGTCGATGACCACGAAAGGGGTTTCTTGCTTGTCAGCGAACGCCTTCATTTTTTCGAAGGTTTCGCGCGCGTAATAGTCTTCGACCTGGATCGACATGCTGGGAACTCCTACTGGCAAACTGAAATTATCAATGGGTGCAAATGAACGTCCTCCGTATCCCCACTTTGGTTCGCCTACTTCCCAAGGCATGTCCGCCGAAAGCAAAAAAGGTCAACCGTGCAGAGCGCTACGGGTGACCTTGCTGTCTCGTCGTCAGTACTTGAGCCGGATGGATCGTTTCCAGCATGGACGTTCGGCGCGAACTTTAGGACGTGAGAGGCTTGAGATCAACAAAAAATGTCGCGTTTTTGCACACGTCCGTCGCGTGGCCTCGGACAGCTACTGATGTAACCGACCTGCATGACAGTGTGATGTTCCCGTAGGAGGGGTATTTGAGGTGTTTCAGTGGAGGTTTGTGGTGCCTCCAATCGCGAGCAGGCTCGCTCCCACAGTAGATTTGTGTTGCTGCACATATTGCATGCAGACCACAGATCAAATGTGGGAGCGAGCCTGCTCGCGATAGCGTCAGTCAGGCCGCCGCTGTCTCGGCCGGAGAAACAATACTGGTCTTGCCCCCACGAGACTTGCCGGAACTCAGGTACTCGGCAATCGACTCCTGCGTCACCTCACCAAGGAACACCCGCTCGGCATCCATCACCGGTAACCACGAACGGTTGAACTCGTACATCCGCGACAACAGGATGCGCAAATGCTCGTCGTAGGCTGCGGTGGCGTTGAATTCGCGCAGGTACTGCACACAGGCGCCGGTCTGGCGGTGCAGGTCGCGGCGACGCACGTAACCCAGGGCTTTGTTATCGGCGCAGGTGACCACCACGTAACGACGGTCCAGTTCGTCCATCAACTCCAGCGCCTCGGCTACCGGAGTTTCCGGGCTCACCGACGGCGCGTTGTCCGCCGCGTCTTCGGCTTTGACCAACAGCAGGCGTTTTAGGGTGCTGTCCTGGCCGACGAAGTTGCTGACGAAGTCATCTGCCGGATGCGCCAGCAGGGTGTCCGGATGATCGATCTGAATCAGTTTGCCGCCACGGAAGATCGCAATCTTGTCGCCGAGTTTGATCGCTTCGTCAATGTCGTGGCTGACCATGATCACGGTCTTGCCCAGCGCCCGCTGCATTTCGAAGAACTCGTTCTGGATCATTTCGCGGTTGATCGGGTCGACCGCGCCAAACGGTTCGTCCATCAACAACAGCGGAGCGTCGGCCGCTAAAGCGCGAATCACGCCAATTCGTTGCTGCTGACCGCCGGACAATTCACGCGGGTAGCGGCTCAGGTACTGCTTGGGTTCGAGCTTGATCATGCTCATCAGCTCGCGGGCGCGGTCGTGGCATTTCTGTTTGTCCCAACCGAGCAGGCGCGGAACGATGGTGATGTTCTCCTCGATGGTCATGTTCGGGAACAGACCAATCTGCTGGATCACATAGCCGATGTTGCGGCGCAGCGTCACAGCGTCGAGGTCGGTGGTGTCTTCACCGTTGATCAGGATTTTGCCCGACGTCGGTTTGATCAGGCGGTTGATCATCTTCAGCGTGGTGCTTTTGCCGCAACCCGATGGCCCGAGGAACACACAGATTTCGCCTTCATTGACGGTCAGGTTTACCGAGTCCACGGCTTTCACATCTTTGCCGTTGCTTTGGAAGGTCTTGCTGAGGTTTTGAAGTTCGATCATTTGAGCAGTCCAGGTAGGGGGTGTTCACCGCAAATGACAGCTCCAACCCGTAGGGCCGTGCCCCACAAAGCGCAATCCGTCGTTGCTCGTCGTTCATTTGAAGAAACCAAACTTCTCTCCTCGCGCCTAGTCTTGCGCTTTGTGGGGCGACGGCGCGCCCGTCATTTGCGGTGAACACCCCCTACTCGTCAGCGTGCGTTGCAGCCATTGCAAAAGCAGGTCGGCGAAGATGGCCAGGAGACTGACCAGCACGGTGCCGACGATCAGCATCGACATGTCACTGCGGCTGATTGAAGCGAGAATAAGTACACCCAGGCCACCGGCGCCGATGGTCGCGGCAATGGTCATGACACCAATGTTCATCACCACGGCAGTACGGACACCGGCGAGAATCACCGGCACCGCGATGGGCAGCTCGACCATGCGCAAGCGCTGGCCGAAGGTCATACCGATGCCGCGAGCGGCTTCGCGGATGCCCGGATCGACGCCGGTCAGCGCCAGGTAGGTGTTACGCATGATCGGCAGCAGGGAATAGAGAAACACTGCAGTAATAGCCGGCATCGGCCCCAGGCCCTGACCGAACCTGGAGTAGAACGGCAACAGCAGGCCGAACAGCGCGATCGACGGGATGGTCAGCAGGACCGTGGCACTGGCTTGCAAGGGACCGGCAAGCGACGGGAAACGCGTCATCAAAATGCCCAACGGCACGCCGACCAGAATCGCCAGGGTTACCGCGATGCCAACCAGGGTGATGTGCTGCCAGGTCAGGTGCAGAACCAATGGCCAGTCGAGATGGGAAAAGGCGTTTAGAAATTCCATGTCTTTTCCTCCGGTTTACTTGATAGGGGGCAGTGGATGCTGGCGCAGAAAATCTGCAGCAACGGCCGAAGGGCTTTCGTGATCGACATCGACCCGTGCGTTCAGTTGGCGCATGGATTGATCGTCGAACAGCTCGGCCAGGGGTTTGAGTTCCTCGGCCAGTTTCGGATGAGCGTCGAGGTACGCCTTACGAATGACCGGCGCGGCGGTGTAGTCGGGGAAGTAGTGCTTGTCGTCTTCAAGCAGCTTGAGCTTGAACGCGTTCAGTCGACCGTCGGTGGTATAGACCAGCCCGGCGAACACCTGGCCATTGCGCAGTGCGGTGTAAACCAGCCCGGCATCCATTTGGCGGATGTTCTTGCGGGTCAGGTTCATGCCGTACAGCTTGACCATACCTCCCAGACCGTCGGAACGGTTGGCAAACTCGGTGTCCAGCGCTACCAGATGATTCTGCTTCACCTCAGCCTGCATCACCGTGTTCAGCTCGCTGATGGTGTTGATCTGCGGGTATTCCTTTGCGGTGGTTTCCGGTAGGGCTAGGGCGTAGGTGTTGCTGAACCTCGACGGCGTGAGCCAGATCAGGCCTTTTTTTGCATCGAGTTCTTTGACTCGGGCGTAGGACTGTTCGCTGTCGAGTTTTTCGGTGACGTGGTTGTAAGCCACCAGCGACACGCCGGTGTATTCCCACATCAAGTCCAGCTGCCCGCTTTCGTGGGCGCTGCGGGCCAGATTGCTACCCAGACCACCGGTCACGCGGGCGTCATAGCCTTTGCTGCTCAGGTATTGGGAGGTGATTTCGGCGAGCAGAGTTTGCTCGGTGAACACCCGGGCACCGATGCGGATGACCGGTTTGTCGGCGGCTTGGGCGATTCCTGCGAACAGCAGGATGCAGCCCAGTATCAAGCTTAGTTTTTTCATGTGAGTTCCTTTGCTCAACCTGACGTTAAGTAGGTTGCAGACCGCGTTCCAGCCAGACGCGGCTGGCGAGTGTCACCAGACCGTCGAGCAGTAACGCCAACAGGGCGGTGCAGGCCGCGCCGAGGATCAGTTGCGGCTGATTGTTCAGGGCAATGCCGGGGAAAATCAGGCTGCCCAGACTGTTGGCGCCGATCAGGAATGCCAGCGGTGCGGTACCGACGTTGATCGCCAGCGCCACGCGCACACCACCGATGATGATCGGCACGGCGTTCGGCAACTCCACTCGCCAGAGCACCTGACGCGGTGTCATGCCGATGCCGACGGCGGCTTCTTTGAGTGAGCCCTGAACGTTTTTCAGGCCTTCGTAGGTATTGCGCACGATGGGCAACAGAGAGGCGAGGAACAAAGCGAAGATTGCCGGACCGCTGCCGATCCCGAGAATCCCCAGGGCGATGGCCAGTACGGCGAGAGGTGGAACGGTGTTGCCGATGTTGAAGATCTGCATGAAGCGTTCGGCGCGAGCGACCATGTTCGGTCGGCTGAGCAGGATACCGGCGGGGATGCCCACGACGAGGGTGGCTAGCATGGAAGCGAGGACAAGAATCAGATGAGCTTGCAGGTAAAACAACAAATCGTCGCGGTAGTGTTCGATCGTGTCGATGCCGATCCAGTGGACCAGCAGGGCCAGGAGGGCGATGACAACCGCGCACCCCATTAGCCCTTTGCCATAGCGAATAGCCACAGGCGGACTCCTTTATTTCAGTCGGCGAACACTTTCTCGTGTGGCTATGCCATTCCTGGCTGCCGAAAGGTGTTCGCGAAAAGCAGCTCGCAGATGCCGGCAAAGCGGCATGAGTCGAGCCATAAGCGCAGCCCCGTCAGGCTAACTTGCTGATATTTCAGCCCCTGGTACGAGTGCAGTAACAGGGGAGTGGACGTCTGCACCTTTTAAAAGGTTCCATATTTAGCAGCATTTAGCCACCCCGCATCTCGTTTTGCCCCTGTAGCAGCTGCCGAGCCTCGCAGGCTCGGCAGCTGCTACAGGGCGAACGGTGGTCCGTGGCACCGTGTTTACGCTATACTCGCCGCCCTTTTTTGAATCACCTGCCAGGCGATTTCCCATGACCAAACAGGCCGCCGAAGTCGCGAAACGCCGCACTTTCGCCATTATTTCCCACCCCGATGCGGGTAAGACCACCATCACCGAGAAACTCTTGCTGATGGGCAAGGCCATTGCTATTGCCGGTACGGTGAAATCCCGAAAGTCGGACCGTCATGCCACCTCCGACTGGATGGAAATGGAAAAACAGCGTGGTATTTCCATTACCACGTCGGTCATGCAGTTCCCGTATCGCGATCACATGATCAACCTGCTCGATACCCCGGGCCACGAAGACTTCTCGGAAGACACCTACCGCACCCTGACCGCGGTCGACTCGGCGCTGATGGTGCTCGACGGCGGTAAAGGCGTCGAACCGCGGACCATCGCTCTGATGGACGTCTGCCGTTTGCGTGACACACCGATTGTCAGCTTCATCAACAAACTCGACCGGGACATCCGTGACCCGATCGAACTGCTCGACGAGATCGAGGCAGTCCTGAAGATCAAAGCTGCACCGATCACCTGGCCGATCGGTTGCTACCGCGACTTCAAAGGTGTGTACCACCTCGCCGACGACTACATCATTGTCTACACCGCTGGCCACGGCCACGAGCGCACCGATGTGAAAATCATCGAGAAGCTCGACTCCGATGAAGCCCGCGCACACCTGGGTGATGAATACGACCGTTTCGTCGATCAACTGGAACTGGTGCAGGGCGCTTGCCACGAATTCAATCAACAGGAATTCCTCGACGGCCAACTGACTCCAGTGTTTTTCGGAACCGCGCTGGGCAACTTCGGCGTCGATCACGTGCTCGATGCCGTAGTCAACTGGGCACCCAAGCCGCTGGCCCGTGTCGCCAACGAGCGCACGGTGGAGCCGGATGAAGAAAAATTCACCGGTTTCGTGTTCAAGATCCAGGCGAACATGGACCCTAAACACCGCGACCGGATTGCCTTTATGCGTATCTGCTCCGGCAGGTACGACAAGGGCATGAAAATGCGCCACGTACGGACCGGCAAAGACGTGCGGATCGGCGATGCGCTGACGTTCTTCTCCTCCGAGCGTGAGCAGCTGGAAGAAGCCTTTGCCGGCGATATCATCGGTTTGCACAACCACGGCACGATCCAGATCGGCGACACCTTCACCGAAGGCGAAGCGTTAGGTTTCACCGGGATCCCGCACTTCGCTCCGGAACTGTTCCGTCGCGTGCGCCTGAAGGATCCGCTCAAGTCCAAGCAACTTCGCCAAGGCCTGCAACAGCTGGCCGAAGAAGGCGCGACTCAGGTGTTCTTCCCGACACGCAGCAACGACATCATCCTCGGCGCCGTCGGTGTGCTGCAGTTCGATGTGGTCGCCAGTCGTTTGAAAGAGGAATACAAGGTCGAATGCGCTTACGAGCCGATCACCGTGTGGTCCGCTCGCTGGATCGATTGCAGCGATAAGAAGAAGCTTGAAGAGTTCAGCGTCAAGGCTGTGGAAAACCTCGCGGTCGACGGTGGCGGTCACCTGACCTACCTGGCCCCGACCCGGGTCAACCTGGCACTGATGGAAGAGCGCTGGCCGGACGTGAAATTCCGCGCGACCCGTGAGCATCACTAAGGGTTAGCGAAGCAGCACAACACAGGCGAAGCTCATTGGGCTTCGCCTTTTTTATTGACGATCTTTTGATCTTAGGGATAGTCGAAATAGATCTAACGAAGCCCTCAATGGAGGACTAGGTTCAGACAGATGCATGGTCGCTAAAAACACGACCGGGCACTCCGTGATTCACCTACGAAAGGATGGAATCGGCTATGAAAATCTTTCAACGCATTGTGTTGCTGATCAAAGTGCTGGTCATGCTTTCGCTGGGCACTTCAGCGGCGTGGGCCAGTTATCCGGCGCAGGGTCACGGCGCGGGCTTCTCGACGGGCATGGCGGGAAGTGGATTTCATGCGGTCTACGCAGATGACTCCAACCCTAGCGGCCAAGACGAAGGCAAGGGCGGTACCGAGGGCGATGATGATCCAAATCCCGATGACGAGGGTGACAGTCAGGGTTGATCTGCTTGGACTCAGGTAAAAGAAAACCCCTCCTGCTGGACTGATGCGCAATCCGGCAGGAGGGGTTGGTTAACGCGTGAAAGACGCTTTTGAGCAACTCTCGGGAGCGTTTTTGCCCTGTTTAAACGACGAATTGCTCGGCGTAGTGGCAGGCTACCTGGCGGTTGTCGAGTAAACGCAGGGCCGGCTCCTCAGTGCTGCACCGCTCGGTCGCGTACGGGCAGCGCTTGTGGAAAGCACAGCCGGACGGTGGATTGAGTGGGTTAGGCAGTTCGCCGACGATCTTGATTTTCGGCTTGGTCGGATCCGGATGGATCGTCGGTGTGGCCGACAATAGCGCCTGGGTGTACGGGTGCAGAGGACGGGTGTAGATGTCTTCTTTAGGGCCCATTTCCACCGGACGGCCGAGGTACATCACCAACACCTGATCGGCGACGTGGCGCACCACCGACAGGTTGTGGGAGATGAACACGTAGGCGGTGTTGAACTCTTGCTGCAGGTCCATGAACAGGTTCAGCACCTGTGCCTGGATCGACACGTCCAGCGCCGAGGTCGGTTCGTCCGCGACCAGCACTTTCGGTTGCAGCATCATCGCGCGGGCGAGGGCGATCCGTTGGCGCTGACCGCCGGAGAACATGTGCGGGTAACGCTGATAATGCTCTGGGCGCAAACCCACTTGCTTCATCATCGCCTGCACTTTCTCGCGACGCTCTGCAGCAGACAACGTAGTGTTGATCAGCAACGGTTCAGCGAGCTGATCGCCGATTTTCTGCCGTGGATTCAACGAAGCGTAGGGGCTTTGGAACACCATCTGCACGTCTTTGCGCAGTTGCTTGCGTTCGGCCTTGTTGGCGCCGGTCACTTCCTGGCCGGCGATTTTCAGCGAACCGGAGGAGGGCTCTTCGATCAGCGTCAGGGCACGGGCCAGGGTCGACTTGCCGCAACCCGACTCACCTACAACGGCAAGGGTCTTGCCGGCTTCCAGTTCGAACGACACGCCGTTGAGGGCGCGAACCAGTGCGGTGCCTTTGAACAGGCCACGGGACACTTCATAGTGACGGGTAAGGTCGCGGGCGGTGAGAACGACGCTCATTACGCCACCTCCTGATTCAAGGGGTAGAAGCAGCGGGCGAGGCTGTGGGCTTTAGGGTCGAGGCCCGGGCGTTGCTGGCGGCATTTGTCTTGCACATACGGGCAGCGCGGCGATAACAGGCAACCTTGCGGACGGTCATAGCGACCGGGAACGATGCCTGGTAATGTCGCCAGACGCTCGGCACCCAGGCTGTGTTCCGGAATCGCTGCCAGCAGTGCTTCGCTGTACGGGTGCGCTGGCACGTCGAACAGACCGGGCACTTGCCCGACTTCCACGGCTTGGCCCGCATACATTACGCACACCCGTTGCGCGGTTTCGGCAACCACTGCCAGGTCGTGAGTGATCAGCACCAAGCCCATGTTCTGCTCTTGTTGCAGGTTGAGCAGCAGCTCCATGATCTGCGCCTGAATGGTCACGTCCAGGGCGGTGGTCGGTTCATCGGCGATCAGCAGTTTCGGCTCACCGGCAATTGCCATGGCAATTGCCACGCGCTGGCTCATACCGCCGGACAGTTGATGCGGATAAGCATCCATACGGCTCGCGGCACCCGGGATTTCGACTTTTTCCAGCAGTTCGATGGCGCGCTTGCGGGCAGCCTTACTGGACAGTTTGAGGTGCAGACGTAGCACTTCTTCGATCTGAAAACCCACGGTGTAGCTCGGGTTCAGCGCGGTCATCGGGTCCTGGAAAACCATCGCCAGGTCTTTACCGACAATGCGTCGGCGCTGGCGCGCGCTGAGTTTGAGCATGTCCTGGCCGTCGAAGATGAGGGAATCAGCGGTGACGATGCCGGGATGCTCGATCAGCCCCATCAGCGCCATCATGGTCACGGACTTGCCGGAACCTGATTCGCCAACGATGGCCAGTACTTCGCCCTTGTCCACGGAAAGGTCGAGACCGTCGACCACCGGTACGGCATTGGCGTCGCCAAAGCGGACATTGAGATTCTTGATTTCTAGCAGTGACATGGGAATCTCCTCAGGCGGCATTCTTGAGTTTCGGGTCCAGCGCATCGCGCAGACCGTCGCCCATCAGGTTGATTGCCAGCACGCTGAGCAAAATGGTCAAACCAGGCAGGCTCACCACCCACCAGGCGCGTTCGATGTAGTCGCGAGCCGAGGCCAGCATGGTGCCCCACTCAGGGGTTGGCGGTTGTACGCCAAGGCCGAGGAAGCCCAGGGCGGCGGCATCGAGAATCGCCGAGGAGAAGCTCAAGGTCGCCTGAACGATCAACGGCGCCATGCAGTTAGGCAGCACGGTGATGAACATCAGGCGTGGCAGACCGGCACCGGCCAGGCGCGCGGCGGTGACGTAGTCGCGGTTCAGTTCGCCCATCACCGCAGCGCGAGTCAGACGGACATAGGACGGCAACGAAACCACGGCAATGGCGATGACGGTGTTGATCAGGCCAGGGCCGAGGATGGCGACAATCGCCACAGCCAGCAGCAAGGACGGCAGGGCCAGCATGATGTCCATCAGACGCATGATGGTCGGGCCGAGCAGGCGCGGGAAGAACCCGGCGAACAGACCCAGCATGATGCCGGGGATCAACGACATGACCACCGACGACAAACCGATCAGCAGCGACAGGCGTGAACCGGTGATCAGCCGTGACAGCAGGTCACGCCCCAGCTCATCGGTGCCGAGCAGGAATTGCAGTTGCCCGCCTTCCAGCCAGGCCGGCGGAGTCAGCAGGAAGTCGCGGAATTGCTCACTCGGGTTATGCGGTGCGACCCAAGGGGCGAACAGCGCGCAAAACACCACGATGATCATGAACAGCAGTCCGGCAACAGCGCCTTTGTTCTTCGAGAAGGCTTGCCAGAACTCTTTGTACGGCGATGGATAAAGCAGGCTTTGATCGACTGCTACTGAGGTAGTTAGAGTGCTCATTAGTATGATCTCAGCGCTGGTGACGGATGCGTGGGTTGGCAAAGCCGTAGAGGATGTCCACCACGAAATTGACCATAATCACCAGGCAGGCGATTAACAGGATGCCGTTTTGCACCACCGGATAGTCCCGGGCGCCAATGGCTTCAATCAGCCATTTGCCGATACCGGGCCAGGAGAAAATGGTTTCGGTCAGAACCGCACCGGCCAACAGAGTGCCGACTTGCAGGCCGACCACGGTCAGCACCGGAATCAAGGCGTTACGCAGGCCGTGAACAAACACCACACGCGCCGGCGACAGGCCTTTGGCCCGGGCGGTACGAATGTAGTCTTCACGCAGCACTTCGAGCATCGAGGAACGGGTCATCCGGGCGATCACCGCCAGTGGGATGGTACCGAGCACGATAGCCGGCAGAATCAGGTGATGCAGGGCGTCGAAGAAGGCGCCGGTGTCATCGGCCAGCAGGGTGTCGATCAGCATGAAGCCGGTTCGGGGCTCAATGTCGTAAAGCAGGTCGATCCGCCCGGAGACTGGCGTCCAGCCCAGGGATACCGAAAAGAACATGATCAGGACCAGGCCCCACCAGAAGATCGGCATCGAGTATCCCGCCAGGGAGATGCCCATCACCCCATGGTCGAACAGGGATCCTCGCTTCAGGGCAGCGATCACCCCGGCCAGTAGCCCGAGGACGCCGGCGAACAGCAGGGCGGCCATGGACAGTTCCAGGGTCGCGGGAAACAGCGAGGTGAACTCGGTCCATACGCTGGTGCGGGTGCGCAGGGATTCACCCAGGTCGCCGTGGGCGAGTTTGCCGACGTAGTCCAGATACTGGGCATACAGTGGTTTGTTCAGACCAAGGCGTTCCATTGCCTGGGCATGCATCTCAGGGTCGACCCGACGTTCGCCCATCATCACTTCCACGGGGTCGCCGGGGATCATGCGAATCAACGCGAAAGTCAGCAAGGTGATGCCGAAGAAGGTGGGGATCAATAACCCCACGCGGCGGGCAATAAAACTAAACATCTTCTGGTGTACCTCATCAGCCGGTTAGGCGTGCCCGGCATCATCGGGATAAACGATGCCGGGAGTTTCTTATCTACTTCACTTGGGTGGTAGCGAAGTTATTAGTGGTGAGGGGGCTAATGTGATAACCCTCTACGTTCTTGCGCATTGCGGTGAACATTTTCGGGTAGGCCATGGGGATCCATGGTTGGTCCTGATCGAACGTCACCAAAGCTTTTTCATAAAGCGCCGCACGTTCTGTCGGTTCAGTGCCCGCGCGGGCCTTGTCGATCAAGTTCTGAAACTCTTTGTTACACCAACGGGCGTAGTTTTCGCCGTTTTTCGCTGCATCGCAACTCAGGTTCGGGGTCAGGAAGTTATCCGGGTCACCGTTGTCGCCTGCCCAGCCGGCCGAGACCATGTCATGTTCGCCATTCTTGGCGCGTTTGAGCATTTCGCCCCACTCCATGACGCGGATGTCGAGCTTGATGCCGACCCTTGCCAGGTCCGACTGCATCATCTGTGCGCCGAGCAGCGGGTTGGGGTTGGTCGGGCCGCCGCCGTTGCGGGTGAACAGGGTGAGGACTGTCCCTTCAGCCACACCGGCCTCCTTGAGCAGCGCACGGGCCTTGTCCAGGTCGCGAGGCGGGTTTTTCAATGTGTCGTTGAAGCCTAGCAGGGTTGGCGGATAAGGACCGGTGCCGACAACGGCATTGCCCTTGCCATACAGGCTGTTGACGTAGGCTTCCTTGTCGAAAGCGATATTGATCGCCTGCCGGACTCGCACGTCGCTCATGTATTTACGGGTGGTATTCATGGCGGTGTAGCTAGTGGTCATGGCCGCCAGTTCGTCGACCTTCAGGTTTGGGTCGGCCTTGATGCTCGGGATGTCATCCGGTTTTGGATACAGCGCGATCTGACACTCGTTGGCCTTGAGCTTCTGCAACCGTACGTTGTTGTCGGTGGCGATGGCCAGGATCAGGGTGTCGGCCGGTGGTTTGCCACGGAAGTAATCCGGGTTGGCCTTGAAGCGCACCTGGGCGTCTTTGGCGTAGCGCGTAAAGATGAATGGGCCGGTGCCGATGGGTTTGCTGTTCAGGTCGTTGGTCTTGCCGGCCTTGAGCAACTGGTCAGCGTATTCGGCCGGGAAAATCGAGGAGAAGGCCATGGCCAGGTCGGCCAGGAACGGTGCTTCGCGACGGGTCAGGGTGAATACAACAGTGTGGTCGTCGATTTTCTCGACGCTTTTCAGCAGTTCTTTGAAACCCATGCTTTCGAAATATGGGAAGCCCACGCTGGACTTGTCATGCCACGGGTGCTTTGGGTCCAGCTGACGCTGGAAACTCCAGACCACGTCGTCGGCATTCATGTCACGGGTCGGCGTGAAGTAATCAGTGGTATGGAACTTGATCCCGGGTCGTAGGTGGAAGGTGTAGCTCAGCCCATCCGGGCTGATTTCCCAAGACTCGGCAAGTGCGGGTATCACTTCGGTGGTACCTGGTTTGAAGTCCACCAGACGATTGAAGATGGTTTCGGCCACCGCATCGCCTGTGACTGCAGTCGTGTACTGGACCATATCGAAGCCTTCGGGGCTGGCTTCGGTGCAGACCACCAAGGGCTTGGCCGAAATACCGACAGCGATACTCAACAGCGCGGTGGCGATGGCGACTTGTAAGGGGAGCATCTTCATAAGGAACCCTCTGCTATCAATTGAACAGACTAGCTTGAAGGGCTGATTCGTCATGAATCAGCCCTTCAACTGGCGCTTTAGAGAATGTTGAATGGAATGGTGGTGACCAGACGGAATTCGTTGATGTTGCCGTCACCCTGGTTCTCGCTGGCGCGGTGCGTGGTGTAGGTGGCACGAATGGCGGTGGCTTTCAGCGGGCCACTCTGTACGGCGTAGGAAGTACCAATGCCGTATTCATAGTGGTGCTCGCCATCCAGGCTCTTCACGTCATAGGCCGTGCCGGTGTAGTGAGTACCGTCGATGCCCCAGCCGCGGGCCTGGTAGATGTTGAACTTCAGGCCAGGCACGCCGTATTCAGCCATGTTGAGGCCGTAGGCAATCTGGAAGGACTTCTCGTTCGGGCCGTTAAAGTCCGACAGCAGGGAGTTGGCCAGGTAGATGCCGTTGGTTTCGTGCAGGTAGTCGAAGTACTCGTCACCGGCAATTTGCTGGAACGAGAAGGTCAGGCTGTGGGCCTGGTGGGTCAGGCCGAACGACAGGGAGTAGGCGTCGTTGTCGATTTCACCCATTTTCTTTTTGCCGGTGTCGACGGTCTTGTAGTAGTTCAGGCCGGAAGTCAGGCTCAGCACCGAGCTGTCGCCCAGTTCATGAACTGCACCGAAGTAGTACTGATTCCAGAAGTCTTCGACATTCGAGGCGTACAGGCTGGTCTTCAGGCTTTTGAACGGCTGATAGTTGAGACCTGCGATGTTTACATGGTCGGATTCAACATCAATGTTTGAATATTCAGAGCGGAATTTCGCCAGGCTTTGCTCGGTTCGTGGAGACACACGGTCGAAAGTGCCAATGTCGAAAGACAGGTTATTGAACTCTTCGCTGTGGATGCTCACGCCTTCGAAACTTGAAGGCAGAGGACGGTTGCCGATGACATCGACAATCGGTGAGCTGAAGTTCTGGCGACCGGCGGTCAGGGTGGTGTTGGAAACACGTGCCTTGACGTTCGCCAGACCGAGCTTGCTCCATTGATCTACCGGATCACCGCTGCTGTCAGTCAGCGTACGGTTGCTCCCGCTAGCGCCGCCGTTGCCAGCAGCAACGTCGTGGCGGCTGCCATCCAGAGCAATCGCGTTGTAGGCCGCGACCTCAGTACTGAAACCTACAGTGCCTTGGGTAAAGCCCGAGGTGTAATTGAGGATCGTGCCTTGAACCCAGTTGATACGACGTGGGGTCGTGGTGAGCGCGCCGTCTTTTTGATATTTGAAGCGGTCGTCACGACGCTTCAACTCGTTGGCATACCAGTTACGAGTAGTCCCCGACAGGCTTTGCCCTTCGATAAACCCCTTGGTGTCGGCCTGTGCGCTGGTGCTGTTCAGCTGGGTTGGGAAAAAGTCCTGGCTTGCGCTTTCTGCATGGGCGGTAGCCGTAATGCTGCTGATGGCCAAGGCTAATAGCGCGGTGCTGCTCAGTTTCATGGGTGAAGCTCCTTTCTTTCTTTTTTTAGATGCCGGTTATTGATAGTCCGGCTATTGGTTTTTAACTCAAACAAAGCATCGCAAACGTTTGCTGATGGCCAATTCGCCGAATTCAGGCTGCACGCTTGCGGGAGAGCGGCATTCGCTCTCCTGAATTTGATTACGTGTTTATGGCGTGATGCCGACACCCGAAAAGACGCTACGGCCGAAGGGGTTGACCTTGAAACCTTCGACTTTGGCGTTCAACGGCTGGTTGACCGTTGAGTGGGCGATAGGTGTGATCGGTCCTTGCTGCTTGAGCAGCAAGGCGGATAAAACCAAGGTATGGCGCATGACGCTCCCTCTCTCTAATTAGTGTCTTGATCAGCGGGCAATCGTCCCGTCCGTGGGGCGTGCGGGTATCACTGATCCCAAACCATCGCGTGCAGCAGTGCCGGCCAAAATCGCAGAACTGCCATGCCTCGACGGTATGAGTCGCAGGCTAGGCAGTAAATGCGTGAGACCTGAAGGGCGCGTAGCAAAAGGCAATACGTCCTAAAGCCAATGCTGTAGTACGCAGTGGTTTTGGATGTAAGCGAATTCTGCGGTCCTGGCAGGTAAAGCAACGGCGACGTCAGAGACGCCGCCGTTACCAGACCTTATTTGCTGACGCTGACGCCGTAGAAGGAGTTCAAGCCAAATGGGCTGATCTTGAAATCCTGCACGGACGTGCGCATGGGTTGAAACACCGTCGAGTGTGCGATAGGTGTCATCGGGACTTGGTCTTTGAGGAGGTGTTGCGCCTGCTTGTACAGTTCGGTGCGCTTAGCCTGGTCAGGGGTTGCTTTGGCGGTTTTGACCAACTTGTCGAAGTCGGCGTTGCACCATTTGGAGAAGTTGTTGCCGTTCAGGGCATCACAACCAAACAGAGTGCCGAGCCAGTTGTCCGGATCACCATTGTCGCCGCTCCAGCCAATCAGCATCGCGCCGTTTTCGCCGCCTTTGGAACGCTTGATGTACTCGCCCCATTCGTAGGTGACGATCTTGGCTTTGATACCGACTTTGCCCCAATCGGACTGCAGCATCTCGGCCATCAACTTGGCGTTCGGGTTGTACGGACGTTGAACCGGCATCGCCCACAGGGTGATCTCGGTGCCTTCCTTGATCCCGGCTTCCTTGAGCAGCTCGCGGGCTTTCTCAGGGTTGTACGGCTGATCCTTGATGGTGGTGTCGTAGGACCATTGGGTTGGTGGCATGGCGTTGACGGCCAGTTGACCAGCACCTTGGTACACGGAGTCGATGATCTGCTGCTTGTTCACCGCCATGTCCAGCGCCTGACGCACTTTGAGCTGGGACATAGGGTTTGGCTGGTCGCTGCCCTTGATCTTGTCCATCACGTTGTAGGCGATGTAACCAAGGTTGAAGCCTGCCTGATCCGGCATCTTCAGGTCTTTGTCTTCTTTCAACGCCTTCAGATCGGCTGGACGTGGGAACAGAGTGATCTGGCACTCGTTCTTCTTCAGCTTCTGCATGCGCACCGACGGGTCGGTGGTGATGGCGAAAATCAGGTTGTCGATCTTGACGTCTTCAGGCTTCCAGTAGTCCTTGTTACCCGTGAACCGGATGTTGGAGTCTTTCTGGTAGCTCTTGAACACGAACGGGCCAGTGCCGATAGGCTTCTGGTTGATGTCCTGGGCCTTGCCTTCCTTGAGCAGCTTGTCGGCGTACTCGGCGGATTCGATGGAGGCGAAGCTCATGGCCATGTTCTGGATGAACGCCGCATCAACGGTTTTCAGGGTGAACTTGACGGTGTGGTCGTCGATCTTCTCGATCTTGGTGATGTTGGTGTCCATCCCCATGTCGGTGAAGTACGGGAATTCGGTCGGGTACGCTTTGCGGAACGGCATGTCCTTGTCAATCATGCGATTGAAAGTGAACAGCACGTCGTCGGCGTTGAAATCACGAGTCGGCTTGAAGTACGGCGTGGTGTGGAATTTCACCCCTTCGCGCAAATGGAAGGTGTAAGTCAGCACGTCCGGGGAAATGTCCCAGCTGGTCGCCAGGCCAGGAACAACGGCGGTGCCGCCACGTTCGAACTGGCTGAGGCGGTTGTAGATGGTTTCTGCAGAGGCGTCGAAGTCGGTTCCGGTGGTGTACTGACCAGGATCAAAACCGGCCGGGCTCCCTTCGGAGCAAAACACCAGGTTAGTCGCCGCTTGGGCGAAAGGTGCGCTAGCTAATAAGCCTGCGCCGACTAAAAACGGAATGACCGCGTGTTTAAGCATGGTGGCCTCATGATTTGTTGTCATTTTTGGAATTAGAGGACGACCTCGTGAGTCGACCTGCGGATACTTATGCAGGGCCCATACCCAATGCAAGATCCAGAGCGGCCACAAGCCTCAAACAGTGGCACGAACGTACACGAATGTCGCATATGTATAAAAGCTGGCGCATTTAACCGTTTGCGAGCGGTTTTTTCGGTGCGTTCGACGCACCGAATGAGGGCGGCCAGAGCGTCTGGCGCACCCGGTTGGAGCGAAGGTGTTACTTATTTATACCCTGTGGGAACGGGCTTGCTCGCGATGGCGGCCTGACAGCCGGCCTATTTTTTGATGGTGTACATATCCATTCCTGCGGTAACGGCTGCTAATGGTTTCGCTCTTACAGCGAGTCACTTTTTCAGACGCCAAAAAGTAACCAAAAGACTTCGCCCCGAGCGTACGGCACCTCGCTACGGCTCGGCGTTCCCTCGCTTCGGTGCCCATCATGGGGCGCCGCAATGCGGCGGAGTCAGCTTCGCTGACAGCGCTTCGCGCCACCCCCCTGATAAACACCTCCACTCGGCCTTCCGAAGGGGCGGGTAGATCAAGATCAAAAGCGAGGCGGCCAACCGGCCGGCCTGTTTGTAGGGTGTACGCGTTCCCCCTGTAGGAGCTGCCGAAGGCTGCGATCTTTTGATCTTCGTTCGCGCAACAACTTCGGTGCCTATGAAACAGCCAAGATCGCGGCCTTCGGCAGCTCCTACAGAAAACACTGTCGGCTGAGGCTGCGTGGGAGAAGTTTCTGATGAGTTTTGGCAGTTGCGTTGGGTTTGGGCGGACATCTAATCTTTGGCCGTCGCTGCAGGTCGGCGATCAGGCGTGGGATCTTGAAATCAGTAGGCGCATAGCCTCGCCACCATAACGGCAAGTGACGACTCCATTTAGATTAGGAGCAGATACATGGACAAAATAATTCCAGAGCTAGCCTTCAATAAAACTACCCCCCTTTGCGATGTCCAGAGCGCCGAAGACCTGCTCAAGGACCGTGCCGCGGCGGATCGAGCCCCTGATCACTACTTGGCGCCGCCACTCGACAAGTCCAGACCCCAGACACCCAGCCGGTGAATATCTTCACCGTAGCCTGCGACCTCGACACCGAAATGCTGCTGGCCAACGCCTCCGAGACGCTTGCCAGCGCCAATGCCATCGCCTGCGACCTGGCCTTCGATCTCGAAGACTCGCAGCGCGGCGTGGTGTTGGGGATTTATCAGATGATCAAGTTGAGTAAGTTGTTGGTGGATAAAGCGCTGGATGACGGCGGTACAGTCAACACAAAGGCTGACTGACTCACCGTCGATTCAAGGCATCAACACTTCAATCGCACCATCAGCCGTCATGCTGACCTGGCTGGTGCCGGCTTCGACTTGCGGGGTTACCGGCGCTGAATCCATGCTGGCGGCTTTCATCATCATGGGAGCGCGCATGTACGGTTGCGGATAGCCGTTGCTGTTGAGGTTCAGGTTGACGATTTTGTAACCCTTGCCGCCCAGCGCTTCTGTGGCCAGTTGCGCGCGGGCCTTGAAGGCCCCGACGGCTTCTTTGAGCAACGCATCTTCGCTGGCCTTGCGGGTCGGATTGGCGATGGCGAAATCCATGCCGCCCATTTTCAGATCCGTCAGCAATTCGCCGGTCAATTTCGACAGAGCGGCAAAGTCCGAGCTTTCCAGGCGCAGTTCGGCACGTTCGCGCCAGCCGGTGATTTTCTGGCCCTTGGTGTCGTAGATCGGGTAGCTGTTGCGACTGCCCTGACGCAAGGTCACTTCCTTGACCTGTTTGGCCTGGGCGAGCGCCTTGTTCATGGTGGTGCTGATGTCAGCGGCGAGTTTGGCCGGGTCGGCGTTCTGCTCTTCGCTGTAGAGGGTCACGATCATCAGGTCGCGGGCCACTTCCTGGCTGACTTCGGCGCGCAGGGAAATCTGGTTGTAATGAAGTTCATCGGCGGCCAGCGTTGGCAGGCTGGCGAGGGTGCCAGCGCTGAGAGCGAGAAGGGCGGCGCTGCGACTGAATGTATGCATGAAAACTCCTTGAGTGCGATCCGCAGGGATTAGGGTCCGAACCTGCGTGAAACCATCAGACTGTAGCTTTTATTGTCCGGTTCACCCGGTTACAACTTCTATACATGTGAAACCGAGGTGACTGCTTCGCGGGCAAGCCCGCTCCCACAAGAACCCCACAAACCAGTGGGAGCGGGCTTGCCCGCGAAGGCGGCATCACATTCACCACAGACCTCATCGCCATGTGGCCGTTTGCCGCAGTTTGCCTGTGCAGGGCGCTGCTTGGTTATACTCGTCGCGATCCGCCTGGAGCGCTCATCAGGAGAGCTCATGCTCGCCCCCGTTCAACTACTTTCCGCCACTCGCCAGAACCTTTGGCGTCTGACCTTCATCCGCACTTTGGTACTGGCCGCCCAAGCCGGTTCGGTGGGGCTCGCCTACTGGTTCGATCTGCTGCCCCTGCCTTGGTTTCAACTGGCGGCGACCCTCGGTTGCTCGATGTTGCTGTGTGCTTTCACTGCCATTCGCCTGCGTACCACGTGGCCGGTGACGGAGCTGGAATACGCCGTGCAGCTGGCCTGCGACCTGTTTATCCACAGTGCCTTGCTGTATTTCTCCGGTGGTTCGACCAACCCCTTCGTTTCCTATTACCTGGTGCCGCTGACCATCGCCGCAGTGACCTTGCCATGGCGCTATTCAGTGATCCTTTCCGGCATCGCTCTGGCGATGTACACCTTGCTGCTGGCGCAGTTCTACCCGCTGGAGACCTTCCCGATCGCCCGGGAAAAGATGCAGATCTACGGCATGTGGTTGAGCTTTGCCCTCGCCGCGGCGGTGATCACCTTTTTTGCGGCGAGGATGGCCGAGGAACTGCGTCGTCAGGAAGAGTTGCGGGCGATCCGCCGTGAAGAAGGCCTGCGCGATCAGCAACTGCTGGCCGTGGCCACTCAAGCCGCTGGTGCCGCCCATGAGCTGGGCACACCGCTGGCGACCATGAGTGTACTGCTCAAGGAGATGCGCCAGGACCATCACGACCCGCTGCTGCAGGACGATTTGAGCGTGCTCCAGGACCAGGTCAAGCTGTGCAAAGAGACCTTGCAGCAATTGGTCCGCGCCGCCGAAGCCAATCGCCGTTTGGCGGTGGACATGCAGGACGTCACCGATTGGCTTGACGAAGCGTTGAACCGCTGGCACCTGATGCGACCGGAGGCCAGTTATCGCCTCCAGCGCCTGGGCCAGGGCGCGGTGCCGCGTCTGGCGCCGCCGCCGGACCTGACCCAGGCCTTGCTCAATCTGTTGAACAACGCCGCCGATGCCTGTCCCGAAGGCCTGGAAGTGCATCTGGACTGGGATGCCGAAAACCTCACCATCAGTATTCGTGACCACGGCGCCGGTGTGCCGTTGGCAATTGCCGAGCAGATCGGCAAGCCATTTTTTACCACCAAGGGCAAAGGCTTCGGCCTGGGCCTGTTTTTGAGCAAGGCCAGCGTGACACGCGCCGGTGGCTCAGTGAAACTCTACAGTCATGAGGAAGGCGGTACGCTCACCGAGCTGCGCCTGCCCCGTGTCGCCCGAGGAGACGAACATGAGTGACGAGATCCAAGTCGAAGGCGAAGAACTGCCGCATTTATTGCTGGTAGACGACGACGCTACCTTTACCCGCGTCATGGCACGCGCCATGAGCCGCCGCGGTTTTCGCGTAAGCACCGCAGGTTCCGCTGAAGAGGGCCTGACCATCGCCCAGCAGGACATTCCGGACTACGCGGCGCTGGATCTGAAAATGGACGGCGATTCGGGATTGGTGCTGCTGCCCAAGCTGCTCGAGCTCGACCCGGAAATGCGTGTGCTGATCCTGACCGGCTATTCGAGCATCGCCACTGCCGTCGAGGCCATCAAGCGCGGCGCCTGCAATTACCTGTGCAAACCGGCGGACGCCGATGACGTGCTGGCCGCGCTGCTTTCCGAGCATGCCGACCTCGACACTCTGGTGCCGGAAAACCCGATGTCGGTGGATCGCCTGCAATGGGAACACATCCAGCGCGTGCTGACCGAGCACGAAGGCAACATCTCCGCCACTGCGCGCGCCTTGGGTATGCACCGTCGCACCCTGCAGCGCAAACTGCAGAAGCGTCCCGTTCGCCGCTGAACGGGCGCTGAACGACTATCTCCAGACTCGCGGTAACCCGGGCCGATCATCTATGATCGGTTCGACGCGTGTTCTTTTCCCTATAGAGCCTGAACAATGAATCAGAACGCTGAATATTCTGCGGTCAACGATGCTGTGCGTGGGCAATTCCTGCGCCGGGTCTGGCGCATGACTACGCCGTACTGGCGCAGTGAGGAGAAGGTCAAAGCCTGGACGCTGCTGATAGCCGTGATCGCACTATCGCTGTTCAGCGTGGCGATTTCGGTATGGATCAACAGTTGGTACAAAGACTTCTATAACGCGCTGCAAAAGAAGGACGACGCTGCGTTCTGGCAGTTGATTCTGTATTTCTGCGGGATCGCCGCGGTGGCCATTCTCGGGGCGGTGTATCGGTTGTACCTGACGCAGATGCTGACCATTCGCTGGCGGGCCTGGCTGACCGAACAGCATTTCGCCCGCTGGCTCGGCCAGAAGAACTATTACCAGTTGGAGCAGGGCGGTTACACCGATAACCCGGACCAACGGATATCCGAAGACCTCAACAGTTTTACCTCCAACACGTTGAGCCTTGGGCTGGGGTTGATCCGCACGGTGGTCAGTCTGGTGTCGTTCTCGATCATTCTCTGGGGTGTGTCGGGCAGTATCGAGGTCTTCGGCTACACCATTCCCGGCTACATGTTCTGGTGTGCGCTGGTGTATGCGGTGGTCGGCAGTTGGCTGACTCATCTGATCGGCAAGCGCCTGATCAGCTTGAACAACCAACAACAACGCTTCGAAGCTGATCTGCGTTTTTCCCTGGTCCGGGTTCGTGAAAATGCTGAGAGCATTGCGCTGTATAACGGCGAACCGAACGAGAACAAGCGGCTGAGTACTCGTTTCGGCATGGTCTGGCACAACTTCTGGGACATCATGAGGGTGTCAAAACGGCTGACATTCTTCACGGCCGGTTATGGGCAGATCGCAATTATCTTCCCGTTCATTGTCGCGGCACCGCGTTACTTTACCGGCAAGATCGAGCTCGGCGAGCTGATGCAAATCAACTCGGCGTTCAGCAACGTTCAGGAGAATTTCAGCTGGTTCATCACCGCTTACTCCGAGCTCGCAGCGTGGCGCGCCACCTGTGACCGGTTGCTGAGCTTCCACCAGGCCATGACTGACAACGAAGACCGGCCGCCGGCAATCGATGTACAGAGCCAGGGCGATGAGCTGAAAGTGCACAACCTGGGGCTGGACCTGGCTGACGGCCGTCATTTACTGGCCGGCGCCAACATGAGTGTTGCGGCGGGTGAGCGACTGATGCTCAGCGGCCGTTCCGGTAGCGGCAAAAGTACCTTGTTGCGTGCCATGGGCCACCTCTGGCCCAACGGTCACGGCAATATCCGCGTGCCGGCCCAGCGTTATCTGTTCCTGCCGCAAAAGCCTTATCTGCCCATTGGCAGCCTGCGCGAAGCACTGAGTTATCCACAGCCGGGTGACGTTTATCCTCACGAGCGTTACGTGCAAGTGCTGGAGACCTGCCGTTTACCGCACCTGATCCCGCGCCTGGATGAGAGCAATCACTGGCAGCGCATGTTGTCACCGGGCGAACAGCAACGCTTGGCCTTTGCCCGCGCGCTGCTCTATGCCCCGCATTGGCTGTACATGGATGAAGCGACCTCGGCGATGGATGAAGAGGACGAAGCGGCGCTCTATCAAGCCTTGATTCATCAGTTGCCGGGCTTGAGCATCGTCAGCGTAGGGCATCGCAGCAGCCTCAAGCGTTTCCACCCACGGCATGTGCGCATCGAGGGTGGTCACTTGGTTGAGCAAACAGTAACGGCGTAGGAGCTGCCGCAGGTTCGGGCTGCGTTCAGACGATCTTTTGATCTTGAAAGATCGTCGCCTACGGGATGGTGGTTCACAGGGGCAGTGATCGTACAACTCAGGTGAGCTATGATGCGAATCCAGCCGTTTGCCGAGAAAGATGTTCACCATGGAAAACCAGATCGACGCGCCACGCCTTCCACGCAAGCGCCGCAGCCTCGCGCAGGAACTGGTGACGGTACTGTCCGAGCAGATTCGTGACGGTCAGCTGCAGCGTGGCGACAAGTTGCCCACCGAGTCGGCGATCATGGAGGCTCATGGCGTCAGCCGCACGGTGGTGCGCGAAGCGATTTCCCGCTTGCAGGCCGCAGGGCAGGTCGAGACTCGTCACGGTATCGGCACCTTTGTGCTGGACACACCGAGCCCGAGCGGTTTCCGTATTGATCCGGCGACCGTGGTGACCTTGCGCGATGTATTGGCGATTCTTGAACTGCGCATCAGTCTGGAAGTGGAGTCAGCAGGCCTCGCGGCGCAACGTCGCAGCACCGAGCAATTGGCGGCCATGCGAGCGGCACTGGATGCGTTGAACGAAAGTGCAGCCCGTGCCGGTGATGCGGTGGCGTCGGATTTTCAGTTTCATCTGCAGATCGCGCTGTCGACTGGCAACCGTTACTTCACCGACATCATGACTCACCTTGGCACCAGCATCATTCCGCGTACGCGGCTGAACTCGGCACGTCTGGCCCATGATGACCAGCAGCACTACATGAGTCGTTTGAGTCGTGAGCACGAAGAAATTTATGAAGCGATTGCTCGCCAGGATTCGGACGCAGCCCGTGCGGCCATGCGCCTGCACCTGACCAACAGCCGAGAACGCCTGCGCCATGCCCATGAAGAGGCAGAGGCGCAGCGGGGGTAGGTGGGAGAGAGCACTGATCATTCCCACGCTCTGCGTGGGAACGATCATCAGCCAGTCTTTAGAATCGAACGATCCACTCTCACCGCCAGCGCTCCTGCGCCTGGCTTGGCGTTGAACGCCACATTCCCTTGCTCATCCACGCTCGCCCGGGCAATCGGTACGCCGTTGGCAAGCAGTTCCAGTGGTGCACCTTTGAGGGATTGGCCTGAGGCCAGTTCGAGGGTCAGATTAATAGTCATCAGTGATTTCCTTATCACGCGTTGCGGTCAATGAAGAGGGTGGTTTGCTTGTCGAGTGAGCCGATCAGCTCCGGTGAACCGCCTCTGAACTGCCGAAAGATATTACGGCCGGTAGCGTTGATAGCCGTATCCGCCGGCACGCTCAGTGTCGGCTGAAAGCTCTCGTTCAACTCCGCAAAAGCCGACCACGGGCCGATATAGGACTCGTTCAAGCCATTGGTGAAGCTGAAGGCATAACGCACGGCGTTGCCCGGCAACCAGTTGGGTTCGCTGGGTGTATGGCTCTGCCAGCCATCGGCCATGATGGTCGGCGCGACAGTAGGTGACTCCAGGTAGCCAGAAGGTTTGTTCGGTTTGTAGTCCTTGAGCAGCAGATAAGTGCTCCAGCCCCACCAATCACTGATCAGACGGGTGTCGTTGAGGTTGTTGACGTCGTTGCGGCGCATCACTTTGTCCCCGTCCATGACGAACAGTGGTGAGAAATTTCCGGACGGGTTTTGCGCGGCTTTCAGGTCTGGAATGTACTTCAACGCAACGTAGTTGGCAGGCTGCGGCGCAATACCACTGATGAATGCGTCGAAGACTTCGTCCGCCGAATGTTGCACGGCCAGTTTGACCAGTTTGCGGTTGGCGCCATCGAGTGTGTCGAAGTAGCGTTTATCGCCGTAGGCATGCCATTTATCACCCTGGATATTGCCCACATTCAGCCCGAATTTGCTGTCTTCATCGTGCATGAAACGGGTGATCAACGAACCCAGATCGCTCGGAGTGACGACAGCCGCCAGCTGTTTACGGGGAGCGCGAATGTGGCCGGCGGAAAACAGATCGGTCAAGAAGTGATCGGCAAAGGCGTTCATGGCGTAGGCCAATTCCAGTTGCGTGTCGTCGCCGCTGTTGTGGGCCAGCACCGCAAATTGAAGCGCTGCAGTATGCCCGGCGGTATAAGCCAGAAGTGCCCATTCACCAAAGTGGTCGGCGTTGTTCGCCGCTAGCTTGAGGTAGCGCCCCAGAGGAAACAGCGCCGAAACGAAACTGCCGCCACCGGTAATTTTGTTCCACTCCTCGGACAACGTATCACCTAGGGCGTCGTAGACTTCGTGCGGCTGCTTGCCGTCTTTGATTGCCTGGTTGGCGGCGACGATTTCCTTCTGCATGACGCTCAGGATTTGCCTGGCTTCGTCCTTTGCAGCAGGTAGTGCCGCCAGAGAGTTGAACGCTGCCAGAAAACGCTGAAGCCGATCGGCAGGTGTCGCACCCTCGCAAATCGGTTGGTCCGGGATGCCGTAGAAATCACCCCCCAATGCAACGATTTGTCCGTAGGTCAGCGCCAGACCATTGGGCAGGTGCAATTGCACCTGCCAGGCAGGAATGCCTGGTGCATCTTTAACGAAGTGGAGCAGGGTGCTGTCGCCGATAGCGGTGTGCTCGCCGCCCTCGAACCTTAGCGGTGGCGAGCCTTTGAGGCCATTGGTTGGCAGATTAGGGATCAGTCCCGATTTGTGAGACTTGATGCTGTGGTGGCCGGCGGCGATCAGCATCAAAGCGTCACCATCGCCCAAAACGGGAATGCCGCTCTCGGTAAAAAGGCCTTCCAGATCAGCAACGATTTTGCCGTCGTATTTCAAATGTTCCTGCGAATGGGCGTGTAGACCTGACATTTCTAGCTCCTTGATATGTCGTAGGTGTTTTCTCGATTAACTGTATGAATATACAGTTAATATTGATCATAGATGAAAACTTTCCTACGTCAAGAAGGTAATTTTTCCTACCTCGATCTCATATTCGACGATGAAATGCAGTTGACGATTATATTTTTAGTTGTACGATGACGTACGACATCAGCCAAGGCTGGCGTACTTTTTCATCACAAACTGCTTCCCAGGGTGTTCGAATAATGAATCCACAAGAACTGAAGTCCATCCTCTCTTCCGGTCTGCTGTCTTTCCCGGTTACCGATTTCAATGCCCAGGGTGATTTCCACCGCGAAGGCTATATCAAGCGTCTCGAATGGCTGGCCCCGTATGGCGCCTCGGCCTTGTTCGCGGCGGGCGGCACCGGTGAGTTCTTCTCCCTGGCGGCCAGCGAGTATTCGCAAGTGATCAAGACTGCCGTCGACACCTGCGCCACCAGCGTGCCGATCCTTGCCGGTGTCGGCGGTGCCACTCGCCAGGCCATCGAATACGCTCAAGAAGCCGAGCGCCTGGGCGCCAAAGGCTTGCTGCTGTTGCCGCATTACCTGACCGAAGCCAGCCAGGACGGCGTTGCCGCCCACGTTGAGGCAGTGTGCAAATCGGTAAACATCGGTGTGATTGTTTACAACCGCAACGTCTGCCGTCTGACCGCGCCGCTGTTGGAACGCCTGGCTGAGCGCTGCCCGAACCTGATTGGCTACAAGGATGGCTTGGGCGATATCGAGTTGATGGTGTCGATCCGTCGTCGCCTCGGTGATCGCTTCAGCTACCTCGGCGGCCTGCCGACCGCAGAGGTCTACGCCGCGGCTTACAAAGCACTGGGCGTGCCGGTTTACTCCTCGGCGGTGTTCAACTTCATCCCGAAAACCGCGATGGATTTCTATCACGCCATCGCCCGCGAAGATCACGCCACCGTCGGCAAGATCATCGATGACTTCTTCCTGCCGTACCTGGACATCCGCAACCGCAAGTCCGGTTACGCGGTGAGCATTGTCAAAGCCGGAGCAAAAATTTCCGGTTACGACGCAGGCCCCGTTCGCACCCCGCTGACTGATCTGCTGCCAGAAGAGTACGAAGCTCTGGCGGCCTTGATCGACAAGCAAGGTCCGCAGTAAAAAATTGACCAGGGCCGCTGAGCAATCAGCGGCCTTCGCGTGAGGAGATTGCCCGTGTCAGATACCAAACGATTCGATAACTACATCGGCGGCCAATGGGTCGCTGGCGCCGACTACTCGACCAATATCAATCCGTCCGAGTTGTCCGATGTCATCGGCGAATACGCCAAGGCCGATCTGGCCCAGGTACATGCCGCGATCGACGCCGCTCGCGCTGCGTTCCCGGCCTGGTCGATGTCCGGCATTCAGGCACGCAGTGACGCGCTGGATAAAGTCGGCAGCGAGATTCTCGCCCGTCGTGAAGAACTCGGCACATTGCTGGCACGGGAAGAGGGCAAGACCCTGCCCGAAGCCATTGGTGAAGTGTCCCGCGCCGGTAACATTTTCAAGTTCTTTGCCGGTGAATGCCTGCGCTTGTCAGGTGATTACCTGCCGTCGGTGCGTCCGGGCGTCAACGTCGAGGTGACCCGCGAAGCGCTGGGTGTGGTCGGCCTGATCACGCCATGGAACTTCCCGATTGCGATTCCTGCCTGGAAGATTGCTCCGGCGTTGGCCTACGGCAATTGCGTGGTGCTCAAACCGGCCGAACTGGTACCGGGTTGTGCCTGGGCGTTGGCAGAAATCATCTCCCGCGCAGGCTTCCCGGCCGGCGTGTTCAACCTGGTGATGGGCAGCGGCCGAGTGATCGGCGACGCCATGGTCAACAGCCCGAAAGTCGACGGCATCAGCTTCACCGGTTCGGTCGGCGTTGGTCGGCAGATCGCGGTCAACTGCGTATCGCGCCAGGCCAAAGTGCAACTGGAAATGGGCGGCAAGAACCCGCAGATCATTCTCGACGATGCCGACCTCAAGCAAGCAGTCGAGCTGTCGGTACAGAGCGCGTTCTACTCCACCGGCCAGCGCTGCACGGCGTCCAGCCGCTTTATTGTCACCGCTGGCATCCACGACAAGTTCGTCGAAGCCATGGCCGAGCGCATGCGTTCGATCAAGGTCGGCCATGCGTTGAAGTCCGGTACTGATATCGGCCCGGCGGTCTCGCAAGCGCAGCTTGAACAGGATATGAAGTACATCGACATCGGCCAGTCCGAAGGTGCGCGACTGGTCAGCGGCGGTGGCTTGGTGACCTGCGATACCGAAGGTTACTTCCTCGCACCGACGCTGTTTGCCGACAGCGCCGCCGAGATGCGCATCAGCCGTGAAGAGATTTTCGGTCCAGTGGCCAATATCGTTCGGGTGGCGGATTACGACGCGGCGCTGGCGATGGCCAACGACACCGAATTCGGTCTGTCAGCAGGCATTGCTACTACCTCGCTGAAGTACGCCAACCACTTCAAACGCCACTCCCAGGCCGGGATGGTGATGGTCAATCTGCCGACCGCCGGCGTTGATTACCACGTGCCGTTTGGTGGTCGAAAAGGTTCATCCTATGGTTCTCGTGAGCAAGGTCGCTACGCGCAGGAGTTCTACACCGTTGTAAAAACGGCCTACGTCGGTTCGTAATACGCACTACCCGTGTAGGAGCGAGCTTGCTCGCGATGCACTCGCAAACACCGCGGCATTCCTGATGCCCCGCGTTATCGTTGACGACCATCGCGAGCAAGCTCGCTCCTACACGGAAATACAAGATTCACCCGCGCATAAAAATAATCAGTGGGAGTACATCTACATGCAAGCGACCAAGCCGACGCATGTCCGCTATTTGATTTTGCTCATGCTGTTTCTGGTGACCACGATCAACTACGCCGACCGCGCCACCATCGCGATCGCGGGCTCCAGCCTGCAAAAAGATCTCGGCATCGACGCCGTCACTCTCGGCTATATCTTCTCCGCATTCGGCTGGGCCTACGTGGCCGGACAAATCCCCGGCGGCTGGCTGCTCGACCGTTTCGGCTCGAAAAAAGTCTATGCCCTGAGCATCTTCACCTGGTCGCTATTCACCGTGCTGCAAGGCTATGTGGGTGAATTTGGTGTTTCCACCGCGATCGTTGCATTGTTCATGCTGCGCTTTCTGGTGGGCCTGGCCGAAGCGCCGTCGTTCCCCGGTAACGCGCGCATCGTCGCCGCCTGGTTCCCTACTGCCGAGCGCGGCACGGCGTCGGCGATCTTCAACTCGGCGCAATACTTCGCCACGGTGATTTTTGCGCCGTTGATGGGCTGGATCGTCTACCGCTTCGGTTGGCAGCATGTGTTCGTGGTGATGGGCGGGATCGGTGTGGTGTTCTCGCTGATCTGGCTGAAAGTTATCCACAGCCCGCGCCAGCACCCGATGATCAACGAGGCCGAGTTCAAGCACATCGCCGACAATGGCGGTCTGGTCGACATGGATCAGGACAAGGGCAAAGGCAAGCGCACCGACGGTCCAAAGTGGGATTACGTACGCCAGCTGCTGAGCAACCGCATGATGCTCGGCGTGTACCTGGGCCAATACTGCATCAACGGCATCACTTACTTCTTCCTGACCTGGTTTCCGGTGTACCTGGTTCAGGAACGCGGCATGACGATCCTCAAGGCCGGTTTCATCGCCTCCTTGCCGGCGATCTGCGGCTTTATTGGTGGCGTGTTGGGCGGAATTATTTCTGACTACCTGCTGCGCAAAGGCCATTCCCTGACCTTCGCCCGCAAGGCACCGATCATTGGCGGTTTGCTGCTGTCCACCAGCATCGTCGCCTGCAACTATGTCGATATCGAATGGATGGTGGTGGGCTTCATGGCTCTGGCGTTCTTCGGTAAAGGTGTTGGCGCGCTTGGTTGGGCGGTGGTGTCCGACACCTCGCCGAAACAGATTGCCGGCCTCAGTGGCGGCCTGTTCAACATGTTCGGCAACATCGCTTCGATCACCACGCCGATTGTGATTGGCTACATCATCAGCTCCACCGGCTCGTTCAAATGGGCGCTGGTGTTTGTCGGTTGCAACGCGCTGGTGGCGGTGTTCAGTTACCTGGTGATCGTCGGCCCGATCAAGCGTGTGGTGCTCAAAGAGCCGCCGAGTAACGGTCCGGAACTTACCAAACTTTCTCAAGCTCACTCCTGAGGAGCGGCGTCATGCAGTTGATTGAACATTCCGACTCGCCGCGCTACATCCGTCTGCACGAGCGGGATAACGTGGTGATCGTGGTTAACGACCAAGGTGTGCCGGCCGGCACCGAGTTTCCAGACGGCCTGGTCACCGTGGACTTCGTCCCGCAGAGCCACAAGGTGACGCTGGTGGACATTCCAGAAGGCGGCCAGGTGATTCGTTACGGCCAGACCATTGGCTATGCCTTGCAGCCGATTCCGCGCGGCAGTTGGGTCAAGGAAGATCAACTGCGCATGCCCACCGCGCCACCGTTGGACAGCTTGCCGCTGTCCACCGATGTGCCCGCTGCGCAGGCGCCGCTTGAGGGCTTCACCTTCGAGGGCTATCGCAACGCCGACGGCACCGTCGGCACGCGCAATATTCTCGGTATCACCACCACCGTGCAGTGCGTGACCGGCGTACTGAATCATGCGGTCAAGCGTATCCGCGACGAGCTGCTGCCCAAATATCCGCATGTCGATGATGTCGTGGCGCTGACCCACAGCTACGGCTGCGGTGTGGCGATCACTGCGACCGATGCCTACATCCCGATCCGCACCGTGCGCAATCTGGCGCGCAACCCGAATCTGGGTGGCGAAGCGTTGGTCATCAGTCTGGGCTGCGAGAAGTTGCAGGCCGGGCAGGTGATGCATGAGAACGACAGGTCGGTGGACCTCAGTGAGCCGTGGCTGTATCGCTTGCAGGACTCCAGTCACGGTTTCAACGAGATGATCGAACAGATCATGGAGCTGGCCGAAACCCGCTTGAAGAAACTCGATCAACGTCGCCGCGAAACCGTGCCGGCGTCCGAGTTGATTCTCGGCATGCAGTGCGGCGGCAGTGATGCGTTTTCCGGCATCACCGCCAACCCCGCGTTGGGTTATGCCTCGGACTTGTTGTTAAGGGCGGGCGCGACGGTGATGTTTTCTGAAGTGACCGAAGTGCGTGATGCCATCTACTTACTGACCTCGCGCGCGCAAACCAAGGAGGTGGCTCAGGAGCTGGTGCGCGAGATGGACTGGTACGACCGTTACCTGGCCAAGGGCGAAGCGGACCGCAGCGCCAACACCACGCCGGGCAACAAGAAGGGCGGGTTGTCGAATATCGTCGAGAAGTCGTTGGGCTCCATTGTCAAATCCGGCAGCAGTGCGATTAACGGGGTGCTCGGCCCTGGCGAACGCTTCAAGCGCAAAGGCCTGATCTTCTGCGCGACGCCAGCGAGTGATTTTGTTTGTGGCACTCTGCAACTGGCGGCAGGGATGAACCTGCATGTGTTCACCACCGGGCGCGGCACACCGTATGGTCTGGCGATGGCGCCGGTGGTGAAGGTTTCGACCCGCACTGAACTGGCCCAGCGCTGGCCGGACCTGATCGACATCGATGCCGGACGTATTGCGACGGGGCGAGCTTCTATTGAAGAGCTCGGCTGGGAGTTGTTCCACTTCTACCTGGACGTGGCCAGCGGCAAGAAACAGACCTGGGCTGAACAGCACAAACTGCATAACGACATTACGCTGTTCAATCCGGCGCCGATTACCTGAGACCTGATGGGCGAGTTGCGTCTACCGGGAGTTAGCGGACAAGTTCGAAAACCACCCCTCACCCCAGCCCTCTCCCCAAGGGGGAGAGGGGAAAGGGAGCCGTTTTGTGGTGTTCCTAACGTTTCCGTTCAGCTCGACATCCCAGGTCGTAGCATGTCGAGAGGAACTCGCGGTCAGTCCCCTCGCCTCTTTGGGGAGAGGGCTAGGGTGAGGGGTGGATCTTTCTGATGTCGAAGATCTCCATATCTGACGTTGCTGCTATCTAGGTATTCAAATGGAATACGGTTTTTGAGCCTCTGCTGGCTTATCATTAGCCCCCTAACGACAGGCATAAGGTTCACCCGGCATGCTGGCAATTTTTCTCGAAACGTTGAACATCACCGCGCCGGTGTTTGCCATGTTGTTTTTGGGCGTATTGCTCAAACGCATTGATTGGATCAACGACAACTTTATCCACACCGCGTCGGCACTGGTGTTCAACGTCACCATGCCGGCGTTGTTGTTTCTCGGCATCTTGCATGCCGATCTGCATTCGGCGTTGCAGCCGTCACTGCTGATCTATTTCGCCATCGCCACGCTGGACGGTTTTGCCATTGCCTGGGGTTGGGCTATCTGGCGTTGTCCGCTGGAAGACCGTGGGATCTACACCCAAGGTGCGTTTCGCGGCAATAACGCCGTCATCGGTCTCGCCTTGGCTGCGAGCATGTATGGCGACAATGGGATTTCCCTCGGGGCGATTCTCGCGGGGCTGGTGATCCTGCTCTACAACACCCTCTCGACCATTGTGCTGGCGGTCTACAGCCCGGTGATCAAGACTGATCCATGGAGCATCTTTAAAAGCGTGCTCAGCAACCCGCTGATCATCAGCGTAATTGCCGCCGCGCCGTTCGCCTGGTTCCAGATTGGTTTGCCTCGCTGGCTGGAAACCTCCGGTGGGTATCTGGCACAGACAACGTTGCCACTGGCGTTGATCTGCATCGGCGGCACACTGTCGCTGGCGGCGTTGCGCAAAAGTGGTGAGCTGGCGTTGAGCGCTAGCCTGGTGAAGATGATAGGCCTGCCGATACTGGCAACCTTCGGCGCCTGGCTCTGCGGTTTTCGCGGGGCGGAATTGGGGATTCTGTTTCTGTACTTCGGCAGCCCGACTGCCGCTGCCAGCTTCGTCATGGCCCGGCAGGCCAATGGCAATCACGAATTGGCGGCAGCGATCATTGTGATCACCACGCTGATGGCGGCGGTGACCACCAATATCGGGATATTTGTGTTGCAGTGGGGTGGGTGGATCTAGGCGATAGATCTTCATTGTTCCTCAGGCCCAATCGCGAGCAAGCTCGCTCCTACAGAGTTACGCGGTCATTGTAGGAGCGAGCTTGCTCGCGATTGCGATGGGGCTGCCAAAACAGATTTTGGCTACTTACTCCGCTTTCTGATACTCATCAATCACTTCCTGCGCTGCACGGAACGCATCGATTGCTGCTGGCACACCGGCATACACCGCGCAGTGCAGCAGCGCTTCACGAATCTCTTCCACGGTGCAGCCGTTGTTCAGTGCACCGCGCACATGGCCTTTCAACTCCTGCGGGCACTTCAACGCTGTGAGGGCGGCGAGGGTGATCAGGCTGCGGGTTTTCAGCGGCAAGCCTTCGCGATTCCAGACACTGCCCCAGGCATGCTCGTTAACGAAATCCTGCAGCGGCTGGGTGAACTCGGTGGCATTGCCCAGCGCACGGTCGACGAAGGCATCGCCCATTACTTGGCGGCGCATTTCAACGCCGGCCGTTCTTGAAGGTGCAGGCTTGTTATCGGTCATTGCGATTCCCTCTTGTGTTGGCGACGCCAGGCGCGCAGTGACGTGAACAGCAAAAACGCCACCAGTGCCGGCAGGACGAAAAACAGCATCACGTGTTCAAGCTTGCCGGCCAGTGGCATACCGGTTGTAAACGACACCACGTGCAGCCCGTAAGCCAGGTACAAGCTCAGAAATAGCAAACCTTCGGCGCGGGTAATCCGGTAGCCCGAATAGAACACCGGCAGGCACAGCACGGCGACCCCGAGCATCACCGGCAGGTCGAAATCCAGCGCATTGGGTGACACGGATAAAGGTGTTGGCGCCACGAGTGCGGTGACGCCAAGAACCCCCAGCAGGTTGAACAGGTTGCTGCCGACCACATTGCCTACGGCAATATCGCGCTGACCGCGCAAGGCGGCGATCAGTGAGGTAGCGAGCTCCGGTAGCGAGGTACTGATCGCAATGATGGTCAGCCCAATGATCCGCTCCGATAACCCCAGGTCGGTAGCGACTTCGACCGCTGCACTGAGTAGCAGATGGCCGGCGTACACCAGCAGGGCCAACCCGCACAGCATCATCACCAGGCTGCTGAACCAGGGGGCGTGAGCCTTGGCCGTTCCATTGTCGTGGGTGTGTTGAGGGCGAGCGGAATGCCGGGACTGGCGCAGCAACAGCCCGAGATACAGCACCAGTGCCGTCAGCAACACCACCCCATCCAGCGGCGTCAGCTTTTCGTTGTAGGCCAGTACAAACACCAGCAGGCTGGCGCCGATCATCAACGGAATGTCCAGCCGCACCAGATGCCGAGAAACCCGCAGTGGAATGATCAGGGCTGACAGGCCAAGGGTGACAAGGACGTTGAATATGTTGCTGCCGATCACGCTGCCGACGGCGATGTCGGTGTTTTCCGACAAGGTCGCTTGCAGGCTCACGGCCATTTGTGGCGCGCTGCTACCGAAGGCGACGATGGTCAGGCCGATGATCAGCGGGCGGACTTTCAGCCGGGCGGCCAGGCGAACGGCGCCGCGGACCAGCAGTTCAGCGCCGGCGATCAATAGCACCAAGCCACAGAGCAACTGGATCACGCTGAGCAGCGGTAAATTGGTTAATCCGAAAATGGTCGGGGCTCCAGGGTCAATCGCTGAGGCTTTGCACTCGAACCCGCGCGGTGCCGCTGTGCAGCATCCCCAGTTGTCCGGCAGCATCGCGTGACAAGTCGATCAAGCGGCCGCGGACATGCGGCCCACGGTCGTTGATACGTACCACCACGGTCTTGTCGTTACTCAGGTTGGTGACTTTCACTCGTGTGCCGAACGGCAGTTGGCGATGAGCAGCGGTCAGGGCGTGCTGGTTAAAGGGCTCGCCACTGGCGGTACGTTTGCCCTGATGCTTGGCACCGTAAAAGGACGCGCCGCCCGTTTCGTCATAGCCGCGCGGATCGATGTCATGGCTGGCACAACCGGCCAGCAGAGAGAGCAGGGCACAAGCGCTAAAAAGACGCTTCATAGGGGGATCCCGATTTAGATGTGGTAAGGGGGCTTGCCCCCGTTCGACCGCGTTACGGTCGCAAAATCCGCAAATGCATTCCTTCTGAGAGAATGCGGTTGCAGATGATGGGTCCGCGTCGCAGACCAACGGGGACAAGCCCCCTCGCCACAAGGGTTGCGCCAGGCTTTAAGCCTGACATCGAACCCATTGACCGCTATCAGCCTTCGAGCTTGCTTTTCAGCAGTTCGTTGACCTGCTGCGGGTTGGCTTTGCCTTTCGAGGCTTTCATCGCCTGACCGACGAAGAAGCCGAACATCTTGGCGCGTTTGGCTTCATCAGCCGCGCGGTATTGTTCGACCTGTTCGGCGTTGGCCGCGAGCATCTCGTCGAGCACTTTGGAGATTTCGCCGCTGTCGGTCACTTGCTTCAGGCCGCGCTTCTCGATGATCTCGTCCGCGCTACCTTCGCCGTTGGCCATGCCTTCGAAGACCATCTTGGCGATTTTGCCGGAGATAGTGTTGTCCGTGATGCGCAGCAGCATACCGCCCAACTGCTCGGCTGACACCGGCGCTTCATCGATTTCCAGGCCCTGTTTGTTCAACAGGCTGCCCAGCTCGACCATGACCCAGTTGGCCGCCAGTTTGGCGTCGCCACCGATGCTCACGACTTTCTCGAAGTAATCCGCTTGCTCACGGCTTGAAGCCAACACGCTGGCGTCGTAGACCGACAGACCGAACTGCTCCTGGAAGCGCTCACGTTTCTGCGGTGGCAATTCCGGCAAGGTGGCGCGGATGTCGGCGAGGAACGAATCCTCGATGACCACCGGCAACAAGTCCGGATCGGGGAAGTAACGGTAGTCGTTGGCTTCCTCTTTGCTGCGCATGGCGCGGGTTTCGTCTTTGTTCGGATCGTACAGACGGGTCTGCTGAATGACCTTGCCGCCATCTTCGATCAGCTCGATCTGGCGACGCACTTCAGTGTTGATCGCCTTTTCGATGAAGCGGAACGAGTTGACGTTCTTGATCTCGCAGCGCGTGCCGAACTCAACCTGGCCTTTGGGGCGGATCGAGACGTTGCAGTCGCAACGCAGCGAACCTTCGGCCATGTTGCCGTCGCAGATACCCAAGTAACGCACCAGCGCGTGGACTGCCTTGACGTAAGCCACGGCTTCCTTGGCGCTGCGCATGTCCGGCTCGGAGACGATCTCCAGCAGCGGCGTGCCAGCGCGGTTCAGGTCGATGCCGGTGGCACCGTTGAACTCTTCATGCAGGCTCTTGCCGGCGTCTTCTTCCAAATGCGCGCGGGTGATGCCGACGCGTTTGACCGTGCCGTCTTCCAGCGGGATGTCCAAATGGCCTTTGCCGACGATCGGCAACTCCATCTGGCTGATCTGGTAGCCCTTGGGCAGATCCGGGTAGAAGTAGTTTTTGCGGGCGAACACGTTGTGCTGGCCGATCTCGGCATCAATGGCCAGGCCGAACTTGACCGCCATGCGCACCGCTTCCTGGTTCAGCACCGGCAGTACCCCGGGCATGCCCAGGTCTACCAGGCTGGCCTGGGTGTTGGGCTCGGAGCCAAACGTGGTGGCGCTACCGGAGAAAATCTTCGATTGGGTGGCGAGCTGGGTATGAATCTCCAGCCCGATCACGACTTCCCATTGCATGTGTTTCTCCTCAGAAGCCTGTTGGGGTGCGCGTGTGCCAGTCGGTGTTCAGCTGGTACTGATGCGCAACGTTGAGCAGGCGGCCTTCCTGGAAATACGGGGCGAGCAATTGCACGCCGACCGGCAAGCCATCGACAAAACCGGCTGGCATGGACAAGCCCGGCAGACCGGCGAGGTTGGCGGTGATGGTGTAGACGTCTTCCAGATACGCAGCGACCGGATCGTCGTTCTTGGTGCCGATTTTCCAGGCCGGGTTAGGCGTGGTTGGGCCGAGGATGATGTCGACCTCATTAAAGGCTGCCATGAAGTCGTTCTTGATCAGACGACGGATCTTTTGCGCCTTCAGGTAGTAGGCGTCGTAGTAACCGGCCGACAGCGCGTAGGCACCGACCATGATCCGGCGCTGTACTTCAGGGCCGAAACCTTCACCGCGCGAACGCTTGTACAGGTCGGTCAGGTCTTTCGGGTCTTCGCAGCGATAGCCGAAACGTACACCGTCAAAGCGCGACAGGTTGGAGGACGCCTCTGCCGGAGCGATCACGTAGTACGCAGGGATCGCGTGCTGCATGTTCGGCAGGCTGATTTCTTTGATCACCGCGCCGAGCTTTTCCAGCTCTTTGACACTGTTGTGGATCAGCTCGGCGATGCGCGGGTCGAGACCGGCGCTGAAGTATTCTTTCGGCACGCCGATACGCAGGCCTTTCAGCGAACCGTTAAGGCTGGCGCTGTAGTCCGGCACGGGCTCGTCGATGCTGGTGGAGTCCTGTGGGTCGAAGCCGGCCATGCCTTGCAGCATGATTGCGCAGTCTTCAGCGGTGCGCGCCAACGGGCCACCCTGATCGAGGCTGGAGGCGTAAGCGATCATGCCCCAGCGCGAAACGCGACCGTAGGTCGGTTTCAGGCCGGTGAGGTTGGTCAGTGCCGCCGGTTGGCGAATCGAGCCGCCAGTGTCGGTGCCGGTTGCCGCTGGCAACAGGCGAGCAGCCACTGCGGCGGCCGAACCACCGGACGAACCGCCGGGTACGTGTTCGAGGTTCCACGGGTTTTTCACAGCGCCGTAGTAGCTCGATTCGTTGGCCGAACCCATGGCAAATTCGTCCATGTTGGTCTTGCCCAGGGTCACAGCCCCGGCAGCGGCCAGCTTGGCAACTACAGTAGCGTCGTACGGCGCCTTGAAGTTGTCGAGCATCTTCGAGCCGCAGCTGGTGCGAATGCCCAGGGTGCAGAACAAGTCTTTATGGGCGATCGGCGCGCCGAGCAGGGCGCCGCTCTCACCGTTCGCGCGGCGTACGTCAGCGGCCTTGGCCTGCGTGAGCGCGAGATCTTCGGTGAGGCTGATGAAACTGTTGAGCTGAGGATCGAGCTGGGCGATACGCGCCAGCAGAACTTTGGTCAGCTCTTCGGAGGAAAACTTTTTGTCGGCGAGTCCGCGGGCGATCTCGGCCAGAGTCAATTGATGCATTGCAGGCTCTTTCCCTTTAGTCGATGACTTTCGGAACCAGATACAGGCCGTTTTCGACCGCTGGTGCGATGGACTGATAGGCCTCGCGATGATTGGACTCAGTCACGACGTCTGCGCGCAGGCGTTGGCTGGCTTCCAGTGGGTGGGCCAGAGGCTCGATACCGTCGGTATTCACAGCCTGCATTTCATCGACCAGGCCGAGAATACTGTTCAGGGCGGAGGTAATATGTGGAAGATCGGCATCATTAAGGCCAAGGCAGGCCAAATGAGCGATTTTTTCCACGTCGGAGCGTTCAAGCGCCATGGGATTCTCCAGTGGAAAACAGAACGGATGCTGTCCGTGTGTTAGATTGTCGGAACACTACCGCATTTCTACGGTCATAAGGCCGCGATTGTGGGGGTTGGTGCACAGAAAAGCGGTCAATTTAACATATTGGCGCCTTGCCCAAAATCCCTGTCGTTGTTAGAGTTTGCCGCACTTTTTTACCCACGCGTTGCCTAGGGTCCTTTCCCCATGTTCAAGAAACTGCGTGGCATGTTTTCCAGCGATCTTTCCATTGACCTGGGCACTGCCAACACCCTTATTTACGTGCGCGAGCGCGGTATCGTCCTGAATGAACCATCGGTTGTGGCCATTCGGACGCACGGTAATCAGAAAAGTGTCGTTGCCGTCGGCACCGAGGCCAAGCGCATGCTCGGCCGTACACCAGGTAATATTGCTGCCATTCGTCCGATGAAGGACGGCGTGATCGCCGACTTCAGCGTCTGCGAAAAGATGCTGCAGTACTTTATCAACAAAGTTCACGAAAACAGCTTTCTGCAACCTAGCCCTCGCGTGCTGATCTGCGTTCCATGCAAATCCACCCAGGTTGAGCGTCGTGCCATCCGTGAATCGGCGCTCGGTGCCGGTGCCCGTGAAGTGTTCCTGATCGAAGAACCAATGGCTGCTGCCATCGGTGCCGGTCTGCCGGTTGAAGAAGCTCGCGGTTCGATGGTCGTCGATATCGGTGGTGGTACCACCGAAATCGCGCTGATCTCCCTGAACGGCGTGGTTTACGCTGAATCCGTACGGGTTGGCGGCGACCGCTTCGACGAAGCGATCATCACTTATGTGCGTCGTAACTACGGCAGCCTGATCGGTGAGTCCACTGCAGAGCGCATCAAGCAGGAAATCGGTACTGCCTACCCGGGCGGCGAAGTCCGTGAAGTCGACGTTCGCGGCCGTAACCTGGCTGAAGGCGTTCCACGTGCATTTACCCTGAACTCCAATGAAGTGCTGGAAGCTCTGCAAGAGTCCCTGGCAACCATCGTTCAGGCTGTGAAAAGCGCTCTGGAGCAATCGCCTCCGGAACTGGCTTCCGATATCGCCGAGCGTGGTCTGGTACTGACCGGTGGTGGCGCCTTGCTGCGTGACCTGGACAAACTGCTGGCCCAGGAAACCGGTCTGCCGGTGATCGTCGCCGAAGATCCGTTGACCTGCGTTGCTCGCGGCGGTGGCCGTGCATTGGAAATGATGGATAAGCACACCATGGATCTGCTCTCCAGCGAGTAATTTCGCGGGATGCATCTATGCTGTTCCGCTCACAGGCAGCACTTTGCAGTGCTGCCTGTTGGCGTTTATCTTCTGTCAATCTGCTCCAGGCCGGTTTGATGCCGTATGAATAACGAGAACATTTGCCTGGGAGGAGCGGCTTATTAAACCGCTTTTCACCAAAGGCCCCTCACTGGGCGTGCGCTTGTTGGTGCTGGTCGTGCTATCGGTCGCGCTGATGGTGGTCGATGCCCGCTTCACACTGCTCAAGCCAGTGCGTAGCCAAATGTCGCTGGTGCTGATGCAGTCTTACTGGATCACTGACCTGCCGCAGCGGCTATGGCAAGGTGTTGCCAGTCAATTTGGCAGCCGCACCGAACTGGTCGCCGAAAACGAAAAACTCAAGACCGAAAATCTGCTGTTACAAGGCCGCATGCAAAAGCTGGCTGCCTTGACCGAGCAGAACGTTCGGCTGCGCGAGTTGCTCAACTCTTCCGCGCTGGTCAACGAGAAGGTCGAAGTGGCTGAGTTGATCGGCATGGACCCCAATCCGTTCACCCATCGCATCATCATCAACAAAGGTGAGCGCGACGGTGTGGTTCTCGGCCAACCGGTGCTCGATGCCCGTGGGTTGATGGGCCAGGTGGTCGAGTTGATGCCATACACTTCTCGTGTACTGCTGTTGACCGACACCACCCACAGTATCCCCGTCCAGGTGAACCGTAACGGCCTGCGGGCCATCGCCAGCGGTACCGGTAATCCGGAACGTCTGGAGTTGCGCCATGTAGCGGACACGGCGGACATCAAGGAAGGCGACCTGCTGGTCAGCTCCGGCCTCGGTCAGCGTTTCCCTGCGGGCTACCCGGTGGCGACGGTCAAGGAAGTGATTCATGACTCCGGCCAGCCATTCGCAATTGTTCGGGCAGTTCCGACCGCCGCTCTGAACCGTAGTCGTTATCTGTTGTTGGTGTTCAGCGATAACCGTACCGCCGAAGAGCGCGCCAACGCCGCCGCACAGGCTCAGGAAACGCAAGATCAGCAAAGCGGTGCAGCTCCGATAATTCCGGCAACCGTTCCCAAACTTGTCACGCCGCCGCCAGCCGCCGCCGTAGCTCCGGCTGCTGCAACGCCAGCGCCTGCTACCGTGCCAGCCAAACCGGTTGCTCATACCCGCTCGCGTCCCGTTAAACCGGCTACCCCGGCAGTGGCGAAACCACCTGCTGCGGCTCCGGCGACCACCACTCGGGAGAGGCAGTAATGGTAGGTACTTATTCGCGCAATGGCTGGATGGTCTGGCTGACCTTCGCCATTGGCCTGTTACTCAGCGTTTCACCGCTGCCGCAGTTCATGGAGATTCTCCGTCCACTGTGGCTGGCGCTGCTGTTGGCGTTCTGGGCCCTGGCGCTGCCGCACAAGGTCGGTATGGTCACGGCCTGGTGTCTCGGTCTGGCGGAAGACGTGCTGTACGGCACGTTGCTTGGGCAGAACGCCTTGATTCTGACCTTGATCACTTTCCTGGTGCTGTCATTGCAGCAGCGCTTGCGCATGTTCCCGATGTGGCAGCAAAGTCTGGTCATACTGGTGATTTTCGGCTTGGCCCAGCTGGTTCAGCTGTGGCTGAGTGCTCTGACGGGTAACCGCCAGCCGACTCTGGCGCTGGTATTGCCAGCATTGGTCAGTGCTTTGCTCTGGCCGTGGGTCAGCTTCGGTTTGCGTGGGTTGAGTCGCCGCTACAAAATCAATTGATCCGGTCAGGCTTAGGGTCTGTTGACGTTGGCATCGCAACGCGGTTCGTCACCAAACGTCAACAGACCCTACCCACACCTCGACAGGGAGATGTCTTGATGTATCCGCTCTATCTAGCCTCTGGCTCACCACGCCGACGTGAACTGCTGACGCAGATCGGCGTGCCTTTTTCCGCCATCAGCGCGGACATCGATGAAACGCCTCTGATTGATGAATCCCCCGCGGCCTATGTCGAGCGTCTGGCGCGTGGCAAGGCCGAAGCCGGGCACGCAGTGCTGGCAGTCAGCGAATCCGGCGCACCGATTTGTGTTTTGGGTGCCGACACCGCCGTGGTGCTCGATGGGCAGATTCTCGGTAAGCCGGTTGATGAAGCAGATGCCTTGGCTATGCTCATGACCCTCTCCGACCGTGAACATGAAGTCCTGACCGCGATAGCCGTGCTTGATGGCCAGCGTTGTGAATCGCGCGTGGTCCGAAGCCTGGTGCGTTTTCGGCCGATCAGCCGTGAAGAGGCGGCTGCCTACTGGGCCAGCGGCGAGCCGCAGGATAAGGCCGGTGGTTACGGGATTCAGGGGTTGGGGGCGGTGTTTGTCGCGGGGCTCAATGGCAGTTATTCAGCGGTCGTTGGCCTGCCTGTGTGCGAAACCGCAGAACTGCTCGGCCATTTCGGCATACCCTGTTGGCAAAACCTTACAGTGCGCTAAGCGCCGTACCTGACTGACGCGGCCATTATCGTGAATATGCCTGAGCGAGACCCTGCCATGAGTGAAGAGATTCTGATCAACATCACGCCGATGGAATCGCGCGTGGCGGTGGTTGAAAACGGTGTTTTGCAAGAGGTTCATGTCGAACGTACCCAGAAGCGCGGGATCGTCGGCAATATCTATAAAGGCAAAGTGGTCCGGGTTCTGCCGGGTATGCAGGCGGCGTTCGTCGATATCGGTCTGGACCGCGCAGCATTTATTCACGCTTCGGAAATCTCCATGCGTGAAGGCCCCGCAGTGGAAAGCATCAGCGCCCTGGTCCATGAAGGGCAGAGCCTTGTCGTGCAAGTCACCAAGGATCCGATCGGTTCCAAGGGCGCACGCTTGACCACTCAGTTGTCGATTCCGTCGCGTTATCTGGTGTACATGCCGCGCACCGCCCACGTCGGCATTTCCCTGAAAATCGAAGACGAAGCCGAGCGCGAGCGTCTCAAGCAGGTGGTCAGCGACTGCGTGGCTAAGGAAGGCATCAAGGAAGCCGGTGGTTTCATTCTGCGTACGGCCGCTGAAGGCGCCGGGGCCGATGAGATTCTGATGGACATCCGCTACCTGCGAAGACTGTGGGATCAGATCGCGGAGCAGATCAAGACCATCAGTGCGCCGAGCGTCATTTATGAAGATCTGGGCCTGGCCTTGCGCACCTTGCGCGACCTGGTCAGCCCAAAGATTGAGAAAATTCGCATCGATTCCCGGGAAACCTTCCAGAAAACCACGCAGTTTGTCGCCGAACTGATGCCGGAAATCGCTGACCGCCTGGAACACTATCCGGGAGAGCGGCCGATTTTTGATCTGTACGGTGTCGAAGACGAGATCCAGAAGGCTCTGGAGCGCAAAGTGCCGCTCAAATCCGGCGGCTATCTGGTGGTCGATCCGGCGGAAGCCATGAGCACCATCGACGTCAATACCGGGGCTTTTGTCGGCCATCGCAACCTCGAAGAGACGATCTTCAAGACCAACCTCGAGGCCGCGACAGCGATCGCCCGTCAACTGCGCCTGCGCAATCTTGGCGGGATCATCATCATCGACTTCATTGACATGGAAGATGAAGAGCACCAGCGTCAGGTGTTGCGCACACTGGAGAAGCAGCTGGAGCGTGATCACGCCAAGACCAACATTATCGGCATTACCGAGTTGGGCCTGGTGCAGATGACCCGCAAGCGTACCCGCGAAAGCCTTGAGCAGGTGCTGTGTGAACCGTGCAGCAGTTGTCAGGGCCGCGGCAAGTTGAAGACTCCGGAAACAGTGTGCTATGAAATTTTCCGCGAGATCCTGCGCGAGGCCAGGGCTTACGAGGCCGTGGGCTATAGAGTGCTGGCCAATCAAAAAGTGGTTGATCGGTTACTCGACGAAGAGTCAGGTAACGTTGCGGAGCTGGAAGGGTTTATCGGACGGACCATCCGTTTTCAGGTCGAAACCATGTACTCCCAGGAACAATATGACGTGGTGCTGCTCTGAATCGGCGTGCTTTACTTTTATTGGAAGCGGCTGGCTTCAGCGTTTGCATGACTATCGCCATGGGAGCCACCTGACATGGAGCGTCTGATACGCTTTTTCATTGCTCTGATTCGCTGGGGTTTGGGACTTTGCGCGTTGTTGTTGGTGTTGACTGCGCTGTATGTCAGCCTTGGTCGCGAATTCATTCCGCTGGTCGCCGAGTATCGCGGTGATGTCGAGACCAAGGCCCGCGAAGCGACGGATATGCCATTGAGCATCGGCAGCCTCGAAGGCAGCTGGAGCGGTCTGGCGCCGATTCTGCTGGCCCACGATGTGATGGTCGGCGAGGGCGCCAATGCTTTGCGCCTGGATCATGTGCGGGTAGTGCCGGATGTCTGGGCCAGCCTGCTGGCTCGCGAAATCCGTATTGCTCATCTGGAACTCAATGGCCTGAAACTGAGCTTGAAGGAAGACCAGGATGGCCATTGGGCACTTGAAGGGTTGCCGGTTCATCAGGGGCAGCCCGTCGATCCCGAGCAACTGCTCAATCGCATGCAAATGGTTTCTCAGCTGTCGGTGCTGGACAGCCAGGTCACTTTGCAGCCGTTCAATGAAACCCCGCTGACCCTGACGTATGTTGGCCTGAACCTTAAAACCAGCGCGACCCGCCAGCGTCTCGATGCCCGCTTGACCCTGCCTGATGGTCAACCCCTGGCCCTGAGCCTGCGCACTCGTCTGGGTGCCAGCCAATGGCGCGATGCTGAAACGGATGCTTACCTGAGCCTGCCGCAAAGCGATTGGGCGCGCTGGTTGCCGGTGCGGTTGACCCAACAATGGAAGTTTTCCGAGCTCAAGGCCGGTGGCGAGTTTTGGCTGAGCTGGAGCAAGGGCACTGTGCAAAGCGCTGTCGCCCGCCTCAATGCTCCGCAATTGAAAGGCGCCTACGCCGAGCGTAAACCGCTGAAGATTGAGAATCTGGCGCTCAACGCCTATTTCCAGCGCAGCGGCGAAGGCTTCAACGTACTCCTCGATTCGTTGGCCATGAACCTCGGCGAAACCCGCTGGGAGTCGCATGTGCAGCTCCAGCAGTTCGCCGCGACTGATAAAGCCCAAGAGCGCTGGCATGTCCAGGCTGATCGCCTTGATCTCACCTCGATCACGCCGGTGCTGGATGCCTTGGTACCGATTCCGGCCAATGTCGCGGTGGTGATCGACAACCTTAAGGTCACTGGCACCCTGCGCAACGTCCTGCTCGACTACCGTCCGCAGGCGACCGACGACCAGCGCGTCAGCTTCGCCGCTAATCTTGAACGGGTGGGTTTCAACGCCTATCACGGCGCCCCGGCGGCTCGAAATGTCACAGGTAGCATCAGTGGCGACCTTGGTCAGGGCGAGCTGCGTATGGACAGCAAGGACTTTTCCCTGCACCTGGACCCAATCTTCGTCAAGCCCTGGCAGTACATCCAGGCCAATGCACGCCTGACCTGGAAGCTCGACAAAGAAGGCTTCACGCTGATCGCACCGTACCTGAAAGTACTCGGCGAAGAGGGCAAGATTGCTGGCGACTTCCTGATCCGTCTGCACTTCGATCACACCCAGGAAGATTACCTGGATCTGCGGGTCGGCCTGGTCGACGGCGACGGTCGTTACACCGCCAAATACCTGCCTGCGGCCCTCAGCCCGGCCCTGGATGAGTGGTTACGCACGGCAATTCTCAAAGGCGCGGTGGACGAAGGTTTCTTCCAGTACCAAGGCTCGCTGAACCACGGCGCCGTCGATGCAGCACGCAGCATCAGCCTGTTCTTCAAGGTTCACGACGCCGAGCTGGCGTTCCAGCCAGGTTGGCCACACGTCAGCAAGGTCAGTGGTGAAGTGTTCGTCGAAGACAGCGGCGTAAGGATTCTGGCCAGCAAGGGCCAATTGCTCGACACCCATGTTCGTGATGTCTACGTCAATATTCCCCATGTACCTTCCGGTCAAACCAGTCGTCTGTTCCTTGATGGTGAGTTCGCGGGTGGCCTGGGCGATGGTTTGAAAATTCTGCAAGAAGCGCCGATAGGCACCGCCTCAACCTTTGCCGGTTGGCAGGGTGACGGTGATTTGCAGGGCAAGTTGAAACTGGATATTCCTCTGGCCAAAGGCGAGTTGCCGAAAATTCTGGTGGATTTCAAGACCGCCAAGGCTCGGCTGAAGCTGAGCGAACCAGAGCTTGAACTTAGTCAGCTCAAGGGCGATTTCCGCTTTGACAGCAGCAAAGGGTTGAGTGCTCAGGGCATCACTGCGCAGGCGTTCGACCGGCCGATTACCGCGCAGATTTTTGCCGACGGCAAAGCGGGCAGCCTCAACACTCGTGTCGTCGCCAAGGGCCAGGTGGCGGTGAAGAAACTCACCGACTGGCTGAAATTCAACCAGTCGCTACCCATTTCCGGCGACGTGCCTTATCAGTTGCAGCTGAAGCTCGACGGCTCCGACAGCCAGCTAATGGTCAATTCCAGCCTCAAGGGCGTTGTGGTGGATCTGCCTGCGCCTTTCGGCATGCGAGCCAGTGAAGGCCGCGACACCGTATTTCGTATGACTCTGCAAGGGCCTGAGCGGCGTTATTGGGTCACCTACGGCGACCTCGCCAACTTCACCTTCGCAGCGCCCAGCGGCAACATTGCCGATGGGCGGGGCGAGCTGGTTCTGGGTGTCGGCGATGCAGTGTTGCCGGATGCCAAAGGCTTGCGTGTGCGAGGCTTGCTGTCCGAGCTGGATATAGAACCCTGGAAAGCCTTGGTCGATCGCTATGCAGGGCAAGACCCCGGCGGTAGCGCCAAGCAACTGCTGAGCAGTGCCGACTTCCAGGTGGGCAAGCTCATCGGGTTTGGCAGCACCCTCGATAAGGTCTCGCTGCAGTTGAATCGCAAACAGGCCGCCTGGGCGTTGCAGATCGATAGCCAACAAGCCAAAGGCAGTGTCGGGATACCCGATGCCAAGGCCGCGCCGGTGGCGATCAATCTGCAATATGTGCGTTTGCCTGCGGTAGATCCGACTGTTCAGGCCGACGAAAACTCTCCAGACCCTCTGGTGTCAGTCGATCCTACGAAAATTCTGGCGCTGGATATCTCAATAGGCCAGTTGTTCCAGGGCAATGATCTAATCGGCGCCTGGTCGCTCAAGGTGCGTCCTACTGCTAAAGGTATCGCACTCAACAGCCTTGATCTGGGCCTCAAGGGCATGGTATTGCAGGGCACCGGCGGCTGGGAAGGCCGTCCAGGGGCTAGTAGCAGTTGGTACAAGGGCCGGCTGGGCGGCAAGAATCTTGCGGATGTGCTGAAGGGCTGGGGTTTTGCTCCCACCGTGACCAGCGAAGATTTCCATATGGATGTGGACGGTCGTTGGCCCGGCTCTCCGGCCTGGGTCGGGCTCAAGCGCTTCTCCGGCAGCCTCGATGCAACGTTGCGAAAAGGTCAGTTCGTTGAAGTAGAGGGCGGTGCACAGGCCCTGCGGGTGTTTGGCCTGCTCAACTTCAACTCGATTGGTCGGCGTCTGCGCCTGGATTTCTCTGACTTGTTCGGAAAAGGCTTGAGTTACGACCGGGTAAAAGGCCTGTTGGTGGCTAGTAACGGTGTGTACGTAACGCGTGAACCGATCATGCTGACCGGACCATCGAGCAATCTGGAGATCAATGGCACGTTGGATCTGGTTGCCGACCGTGTCGATGCCAAGCTGTTTGTGACGTTGCCGCTGACCAACAACCTGCCGATCGCCGCCTTGATCGTCGGTGCGCCGGCGATTGGCGGGGCATTGTTCCTGATCGACAAACTGATCGGTGACAGCGTGGCGCGTTTTGCCAGTGTGAAATACAACGTCAAAGGTCCGTGGAAGGACCCGAAAATCACCTTCGACAAGCCTTTTTGAAAAACCACGCCGGGGGCTATGGGAGTAGCATGACCCCATGCGTTTTTGTAGCAGTTGCCGCTAGGCTACGTCCGGTCGCGAAGCGGTCGTAAAATCTGACACTGCGATTCTTCTGGTTAACCGCGCGCACCGGATTTGCGACTGCTACGCCCGAACGCGGACCGAGCCTGACGCAGACTTCGCCAGCTGCTACAGGGTTTTGCAGAGCCTGCATCGGGTGTGCAGAACCAACCGAAAAAAGGAATACGCCATGTCTCTTGCGGTGATTCAAATGGTCAGCCAGAGCGATATTCTGGCCAATCTGGCCCAAGCCCGGCGCTTGCTGGAGCAAGCCGCGGCTGGCGGTGCCCAGCTTGCGGTGCTGCCAGAAAACTTTGCTGCCATGGGCCGCCGGGATATCGCCGACATTGGGCGCGCCGAAGCCATGGGTGACGGCCCGATCCTGCCCTGGTTGAAACAGACCGCCCGCGACCTCACCTTATGGATAGTGGCTGGCACATTGCCGTTGCCGCCCAAGAATCAACCCAACGGTAAGGTCAACGCCTGCTCCTTGTTGATCGACGAACATGGCGAGACGGTGGCGCGTTACGACAAACTGCATTTGTTCGATGTGGATGTTGCCGACAATCGCGGTCGATATCGCGAGTCGGATGACTATGCTCATGGAGACACTGTAGTGGTTGCGGACACGCCAGTCGGCCGAGTGGGCCTGACGGTGTGCTACGACTTGCGTTTCCCGGAGTTGTACAGTGAGTTACGCGCAGCGGGTGCTGAATTGATCACCGCACCCTCTGCATTTACCGCGGTGACCGGTGCGGCTCATTGGGACGTGCTGATTCGCGCACGGGCAATCGAGACCCAGTGTTATGTGTTGGCGGCCGCCCAGGGTGGGACCCACCCGGGACCGCGAGAAACTTTTGGCCACGCCGCGATTATTGACCCTTGGGGGCGTGTGCTGGCTGAACAGGATCAAGGCGAGGCCGTGCTGCTGGCCGAACGCGATAGCAGCGAACAGGCGTCCATCAGGGCGCGGATGCCGGTGGCGAGCCATCGGCGCTTTTTCTCGCAGGGCGCGCAGCGACCTGCCTCAGAACGATGAATTTAAGGCGCAAAGCATATGAGCGAGTTGTTGTCCTCAGTCAGTGAACACCTTTTAGCGCCCGGTGGCGTGACCATCGAAAGCCTGCAAGCAGTGCTTGGCGATCTGGCCGGGCCGGGCATCGATGCCGCCGACCTGTATTTCCAGGGGCAGATTTCCGAGTCCTGGGCGCTGGAAGACGGCATCGTCAAGGAAGGTAGCTTCAATCTTGATCAAGGCGTCGGCGTGCGCGCGCAGTCGGGCGAGAAGACCGGTTTTGCTTACAGCAATGCCATTACCCTCGAAGCCCTGGGTCTGGCCGCCCGTGCCGCCCGCTCGATCTCCCGTGCCGGGCAGAATGGCACCGTGCAGGCATTCACCACCCAGGATGTCGCCCAGCTGTATGCTCCGGATAACCCGCTGGAAGTCATCAGCCGCGCCGAAAAGGTCGAGCTGCTCAAGCGCATCGATGCCGCGACCCGGGCACTGGATTCGCGCATTCAACAAGTCACCGTGAGCATGGCCGGGGTCTGGGAACGGATTCTGGTAGCGTCCACCGACGGCAGCCTGGCGGCGGATGTGCGTCCCTTGGTGCGTTTCAATGTCAGCGTCATCGTCGAGCAGAATGGTCGCCGCGAACGCGGTGGTCACGGCGGTGGCGGCCGTACCGATTACCGTTATTTCCTGGGAGAGGACCGCGCCATGGGTTATGCCCGTGAGGCGTTGCGTCAGGCGCTGGTCAATCTCGAAGCGATTCCGGCACCCGCCGGTACTTTTCCGGTGGTCCTCGGTTCCGGCTGGTCTGGCGTACTGCTGCATGAAGCGGTAGGTCACGGTCTGGAAGGTGACTTCAACCGTAAAGGCAGTTCGGCTTACAGCGGCCGCATGGGCGAAATGGTTGCCTCCAAGCTCTGTACCATCGTCGACGACGGCACGCTGGCTGGTCGCCGTGGCTCCTTGAGCATCGACGACGAAGGTACTCCGACCGAGTGCACCACGTTGATCGAGAATGGTGTGCTCAAAGGTTATATGCAGGACAAGCTCAATGCCCGCCTGATGGGCGTGGCCCGCACTGGCAACGGTCGTCGTGAGTCTTACGCGCACCTGCCGATGCCGCGCATGACCAACACCTACATGCTCGCTGGCGAAAGCGATCCGGCAGAAATCATTGCCTCGGTGAAAAGGGGTATCTACTGCGCCAACCTCGGCGGCGGTCAGGTGGACATCACCAGTGGCAAATTCGTGTTCTCCACCAGCGAGGCCTATCTGATCGAAGACGGCAAGATCACCGCGCCGGTCAAAGGCGCGACACTGATCGGCAATGGCCCGGAAGCCATGAGCAAAGTGTCGATGGTTGGTAACGATCTGGCGCTGGACAGCGGGGTAGGGACGTGTGGCAAGGACGGGCAGTCGGTGCCGGTGGGTGTCGGCCAGCCAACGTTGAAAATTGATGCGATCACCGTGGGTGGCACGGGCGCTTGAGAGGGAGCCTTGGGTGGGCGAACCGCAATGCGGTGCAACCCACCCGGGGTCGAAAACTAACGCAGACCGCGTTGTGTCTCGTCCAGCTCACGGATGTACTTGAAGATTTTTCGGCTGGCAGCAGGTGGCTTGCTTTGCGCAAGTTCATGCTGGGCCTGACGGATCAAGGAGCGCATTTGCTGGCGATCCGCGTCCGGGTAGTCGATGACGAACTTCTCCAGGACGCCGTCATCGCCCGCGATCAAACGATCGCGCCAGCGTTCCAGGCCGTGGAAACGTTCGTTGTACTGCCGAGTGGAGGCATCGAGTTGATCAAGCAACATCAGAATGGCGTCAGTGTCCTGATCGCGCATCAGTTTGCCGATGAACATGAGGTGCCGTTTACGCGCGATATTCGCGGTGTGCTTGGGCGCATCGTTCAGAGCCCGGCGCAAGGCGTCGGTCAATGGCAGTTTTGCCAGCAAGTCAGGCTTGAGTGTTGTAAGGCGCTCGCCAAGATCAACCAGAGCATGCAGCTCACGTTTGACCTGGGATTTGCTTTTCTCCCCATCGAGGGAGTCGTCGTAAGAATCAACCATGGTGGCAGTCCGCAAAGAAACGCCGCCATGATAACCAGTCGGGGGCCGCTTGTCCGGCCCGGTCGCTCGAAGGCCTTAACCGAAAGCAGAATTTGAGTGGAGAACACCATGAGTGCAGCAGAAAGCGTCGGCCCAAAGGCTTTGCCGGCACTGCAAGAGCAAGTCGAGCAGATCATCGCTGAGGCCAAGCGCCAGGGCGCCAGCGCCTGCGAAGTCGCGGTATCTCTGGAACAGGGCCTGTCGACCTCGGTCCGCCAGCGGGAAGTCGAAACCGTTGAGTTCAACCGTGACCAGGGCTTTGGCATCACCTTGTATGTAGGCCAACGCAAAGGATCGGCCAGCACCTCGGCCAGCGGTCCGGAGGCGATTCGCGAAACCGTCGCCGCTGCTCTGGCCATTGCCAAGCACACCTCCGAAGACGAAAGCTCAGGTCTGGCCGATGCCGCCTTGATGGCCAAGGATTTGCCGGATTTCGACCTGTTCCACGCTTGGGACATCACTCCGGAGCAAGCCATCGAACAGGCATTGGCCTGTGAAGCGGCGGCGTTTGCAACTGACAGCCGGATCAAGAATGCCGATGGCACGACCCTGAGTACCCATCAGGGCTGCCGCGTGTATGGCAACAGCCACGGGTTTATTGGTGGTTATGCGTCGACCCGTCACAGCCTGAGCTGCGTGATGATCGCCGAAGCCGACGGTCAGATGCAGCGCGACTATTGGTATGACGTGAATCGCCAGGGCGAATTGCTCACCGATCCGGTCACCATCGGCCAGCGTGCTGCGCAACGGGCGACTAGCCGTCTGGGCGCGCGTCCGGTTCCAACCTGCGAAGTGCCGGTGCTGTTTTCCGCAGAACTGGCGGGTGGTTTGTTTGGCAGCTTTCTCGGGGCGATCTCTGGCGGCAATCTGTACCGAAAGTCGTCGTTCCTCGAAGGTACGCTGGGTCAACGTCTGTTCCCTGAGTGGCTGACCCTGGATGAACGGCCGCACCTGATGCGCGCCCTGGGCAGCTCGGCGTTCGATGGCGACGGTCTGGCAACTTACGCCAAGCCTTTCGTCGAGAACGGTCATTTGGTTTCTTACGTGCTGGGCACTTACTCCGGTCGCAAACTGGGCATGCCAAGCACCGCCAACTCTGGTGGCGTGCATAACCTGTTCGTTACCCATGGCGACGAAGACCAAGCTGCGTTACTGCGGCGTATGGGACGCGGGCTGCTGGTCACCGAGTTGATGGGCCAGGGTTTGAACATGGTGACTGGCGACTACTCCCGTGGTGCCGCGGGTTTTTGGGTGGAAAACGGCGAGATTCAGTTCGCCGTACAAGAAGTGACCATCGCCGGCAATATGCGCGACATGTTCCAGCAGATCGTCGCGGTCGGTAATGACCTGGAAATGCGCAGCAATATTCGCACGGGTTCGGTGCTGATCGAGCGGATGACTGTGGCGGGTAGTTAAACCCTTACCGATAAACAAAAAGGCGTGCCACCCATTGAGGTGGCGCGCTTTTTTTGAGCGTTGCACAGCCCCCTGTAGGAGCGAGCTTGCTCGCGAAAGCGGTGTAACAGTCAATGCAGGATGTGCCGGAAGGCTTGGTGATCGCTTTGGTATTGGCCGGGGCGGGGATGTCGCGGGTCAAGGCGTTCTTGATCGGCGCGGCGTCAGGTTTGGTTGAGCCCGTCTTCGCACTGCTGTGTGCCTGGCTGGTGAGCCTGGCTGAAATGCTCTTGCCGCTGGGTCTGGCGTTAGCCGCGGGCGCCATGCTGCTGGTGGTGACTCATGAGGTCATCCCGGAGTCGCGGCGCCATGGCCATGACAAGCTGGCGAGTCTGGGGCTGTGTATCGGGTTCTGTCTGATGATGGTCATGGATACGGCACTCGCCTGAATGCCTCTCGGCAGGCGTGCCCTGCCGATGTTTACTCGCCTTCGTCGAAGAAGTTATTGATCAGCTTGATCAGCGCATCCAATGCTTCCTGCTCTTGCTCGCCTTCAGTGGACAGATGGATTTTAGTGCCTTTGCCGGCAGCCAGCATCATCATGGCCATGATGCTTTTGCCATCGACCATCGATTCAGGCGTGCGTCCGGCTCTGATCTGGCACGGATACTGACCTGCAACCCCAACGAACTTGGCAGACGCTCGGGCATGTAAACCCAACTTGTTGATGATTTCAATTTCCAGAGCGGGCATCGCGGTGTGGATCCTTTAGCTTAGGTCGCGGTGGCGAACCTGGACGTTCTTCAGGGACGTTTGCAGGGCCTGGCCCAGACGTTCGGTCAGGTAGACGGAGCGGTGATGCCCGCCGGTGCAGCCAATGGCGATGGTGACGTAAGCGCGGTTGCTGGCAGCGAAACGAGGTAGCCACTTCAGCAGATATGCAGAGATATCCTGGAACATTTCTTCGACGTCCGGTTGGGCGGCCAGATAGTCGGCAACCGGCTGATCCAGCCCGGACTGTTCGCGTAATTCTGGTTTCCAGTACGGATTTGGCAGGCACCGCACATCGAACACCAGGTCGGCATCGACCGGCATGCCGCGCTTGAAGCCAAACGACTCGACAAGGAACGCCGTGCCCGATTCTGGCTGGTTCAACAGACGCAGTTTGATCATATCGCGCAGTTGATACAGGTTCAGATTGGTGGTGTTGACCTTCAGATCAGCGAGGTCGGCAATCGGCCCAAGCAGGTTGGTTTCATCGTCAATGGCTTCGGCGAGCGATCGATTGGCGTTGCTCAGGGGATGGCGCCGACGGGTCTCGGAGAAGCGCTTGAGCAGGGTTTCTTCGTCGGCGTCCAGATACAGCACGTCGCATTGGATGTGCCGGCTGCGTACCTCTTCCAGAAGTTCGGGAAAACGCGACAAATGGCTGGGCAAGTTACGGGCGTCAATAGACACCGCGACTAGCGGTTGCGCCAGTTCAGTGTGAATCAACGCGCGCTCGGCCAGCTCCGGAAGCAGGCCGGCCGGCAGGTTGTCAATGCAGTAGTAGCCGTTGTCCTCCAGTACATCGAGGGCGGTGCTTTTACCTGAGCCGGAACGGCCGCTGACGATGATCAAACGCATGATTAGTGACCGTTCTGCTCGACCAGGACAACCTGATACAGGGCTTCATTGGTTGCGGCGCTGCGAAGCTTTTCGCGCACTTCCTTGCGGTCAAGCATGCTGGCAATCTGCCGGAGCAGTTCCAGGTGCGCATCGGTAGCGGCTTCCGGGACCAGCAGAACGAACAGCAGGTCAACCGGCGCACCATCGATGGCGTCAAAATCTATGGGGGCGTCCAGGTGCAGTAGCGCACTGACTGGAGACGTGCAGCCCTTGAGGCGGCAGTGGGGGATGGCGATGCCGTTGCCAAAACCGGTGGAGCCAAGTTTTTCACGGGCAATCAGACTCTCGAAGACATCTTGCATCTCCAGATCCGGCACTTCGCGGCTGATCAGGTTGGCAATTTGCTCGAGGGCGCGCTTTTTACTGCCGCCCGGCACGTTCACCAAAGAACGGCCGGGGGTCAGGATGTTTTCAAGTCGAATCATGGGTTGGGAGTGTTAACGACCTGTTGCGCCCTGGAGGACACTTTGGGTCTTTTCCTTATGCTTTTTGAGTTGGCGATCCAGCTTGTCGGTCAGCAGGTCGATCGCGGCATACATGTCTGAATGCTCAGCGTTGGCGACTACTTCTCCGCCGGGGATATGCAGCGTGGCTTCGATTTTCTGCAGCAGCTTCTCGACGTTCATCGTGACCTGCACGTTGGTGATCTTGTCGAAATGCCTTTCCAGTCGTTCGAGTTTTTCGCCGATGTAGGCGCGTAAAGGTTCGGTCACTTCCAGTTGGTGTCCACTGATGTTGACTTGCATACAGCTTCTCCTTCGTTGCCAGTGCATAAGGCGGCAGGCTGGTTTGCCTGCCACTAGGCTGTGCCCGAAAACTGCCTGTGAGTTTTCAAACACAACCTGGAACGCTGTGGCGTGGCCCGTTACATCAACCGCTTGCGTTCGCTCGAAGGCGCGATCCCAAGGGATTCGCGGTACTTGGCGACGGTGCGGCGGGCTACCTGAATGCCTTGTGCCTCCAGTAAACCAGCGATCTTGCTGTCACTCAACGGCTTTTTCTGATTTTCCGCGGCAACCAGTTTTTTGATGATCGCGCGGATCGCTGTGGACGAGCATTCACCGCCTTCAGAGGTGCTTACGTGGCTGGAGAAAAAGTACTTCAGTTCGTAGATGCCGCGTGGGGTATGCATGAATTTCTGGGTGGTGACCCGGGAAATCGTCGATTCGTGCATGCCGACCGCTTCGGCGATGTCATGCAGCACAAGCGGTTTCATCGCCTCATCGCCGTACTCGAGGAAGCCCCGTTGATGCTCGACGATCTGGGTAGCGACTTTCATCAGGGTTTCGTTGCGGCTTTGCAGGCTTTTGATGAACCAGCGCGCTTCCTGCAACTGGTTGCGCATGAAGGTGTTGTCGGCGCTGGTGTCGGCACGACGCACGAAACCGGCGTACTGCGGATTGACCCGCAGGCGCGGCACAGATTCCTGATTCAACTCCACCAGCCAGCGCTCGTTGTCCTTGCGCACGATCACGTCAGGTACGACGTATTCGGCTTCGCTGGACTCGATTTGCGAGCCTGGGCGCGGGTTGAGGCTTTGCACCAGCTCGATGATCTGCCGAAGCTCGTCTTCCTTGAGTTTCATGCGGCGCATCAGCTGGCTGTAATCACGGCTGCCAAGCAGGTCGATGAAGTCGGTGACCAGTCGTTTGGCCTCGGTCAGCCAAGGTGTTTTGGCTGGCAGCTGACGCAGTTGCAGCAACAGGCATTCGCTCAGATTGCGCGCACCGATACCGGCCGGCTCGAATTGCTGGATGCGATGCAGGACGGCTTCAATCTCGTCCAGTTCGACGTCCAGTTCCGGGTCGAAGGCTTCGAGGATTTCCTCGAGGGTCTCGTCCAGGTAGCCCTGATTGTTGATGCAATCGATCAGGGTCACGGCAATCAGGCGATCGGTGTCGGACATCGGTGCCAGGTTCAGTTGCCAGAGCAAATGACTCTGCAGGCTTTCACTAGCCGATGTGCGGGTGGTGAAGTCCCACTCGTCGTCATCGTTGCTCGGCAGGCTGCTGGCGCTAGTCTGGTAAACATCTTCCCAAGCCGTGTCGACGGGCAGCTCGTTGGGGATGCGCTCGTTCCAGTCGCCTTCCTCGAGGTTATCCACCGTCGGGGCCGTTTCCTGGTAGGAGGGTTCCTGAACATCGGTATTGGGTTTCTGCTCGACGTTGTCGGCCAGAGGGTCGGCGTTATCGAAGTCGTCGCCTTCTTCCTGGCGTTCGAGCATCGGATTGGACTCCAGTGCCTCCTGGATTTCCTGTTGCAGGTCCAGGGTCGACAATTGGAGCAGGCGGATGGCCTGTTGCAGCTGCGGTGTCATCGTCAGCTGCTGGCCCATTCTCAAGACTAGCGATGGTTTCATGGCAGGGGCTTAACACCTTATTCGCCGGCGCACATGCGCCATCCACTACAGGGCGCCTAAGCGCCAAACATAAGCAAATTATATGCCTGAAACTGAAGTGTTTGCCTAGAGCGCGGTAACAATAAAAATTTACAGGATCTTATTGCTGCTGGCGCTCTGACTATTGGCTGAACACCTGAGGGCGCGTGTTTGCCTAAAGCGCGGTAACAATAAAATTTATAGGGTTTTATTGATGCAGCCGCTCTGGCAGCTAGCCAAACACCTCAGCACTTACAGGCGGAACTCATGACCCAGGTACACTTCCTTGACCAGTTCGTTGGCCAGGATAGTGGCGGAGTCACCTTCGGCGATCAGTTGGCCGTCGTTGACGATGTAGGCGGTCTCGCAGATATCCAGGGTGTCACGGACGTTGTGGTCTGTGATCAGCACGCCGATACCCTTGGCCTTCAGGTGATAGATGATCTGCTTGATGTCACCCACCGAGATCGGGTCCACACCGGCAAAAGGCTCATCGAGCAGGATGAACTTCGGTGCGGTAGCCAGGGCTCGGGCGATTTCCACGCGACGACGTTCGCCGCCGGAGAGGCTCATGCCGAGGTTCTCGCGGATATGGTTGATGTGGAACTCCTGCAGCAGGCTTTCCAACTCCTTGCGACGCTCGGTCTTGTCGAGTTCCTTGCGAGTCTCAAGAATGGCCATGATGTTATCGGCGACCGACAGTTTGCGGAAGATCGACGCTTCCTGCGGCAGATAGCCGATACCGGCCCGTGCACGACCGTGCATCGGCTGGTGGCTGACGTCCAGATCGTCGATCAGTACACGGCCCTGATCGGCCTGGACCAGTCCGACGATCATGTAGAAACAGGTGGTCTTGCCGGCGCCGTTAGGACCGAGCAAGCCGACGATCTGACCGCTGTCGATGGACAGGCTGACGTCACGCACGACCTGACGGCTCTTGTAGCTCTTGGCCAGATGCTGAGCTTTCAGAGTTGCCATTACTGGGCCTTCTGCTCGTCAGTTTTCTTTTTCGGCTGGATCACCATGTCGATCCGCGGACGTGGCGCGGTGACGGTGTTACCGTTGGCGCGACCGGCGTTGGCGACCTGCTTGACGGTGTCGTAGATGATTTTCTCGCCTTCGGTGGTATTGCCGTCGTTGATCACTTTGGCGCGGTCAATCAGTACGATGCGGTTTTGCGCGGCATGGTACTGAATGGTCACGCCATAGGCCTGAACCGGCTTCGGATCACCGACCTTCTGCAGTTGTTCGAAATACGCCAGGTTGCCCACCGAGGTCACCACGTCGATTTCGCCTGCGTGGGTGCGAGTGATGGTCACGGTATTGCCGGTGATCTTCATCGAGCCTTGGGTGATGATGACGTCGCCTTTGTAAGTGGCAATGCCTTGCTTGTCATCCAGTTGAGCGTCGTCGGCCTGAATGCGGATGGGTTGCTGGCTATCAGTCGGCAGAGCCCAGGCGCTCACGCTTCCCAGTGCTGCGCTCAGGCTGAGCAAAATAGGGAGGGTTTTAACGAGCCTCATACTGTCCTCTTACGTTCGATAGCAGGTGCATCCTGCTTTCTTCCAAATACGCTTTCATTCCCTTGCCCGTAGTCACACCACCGGCGCCGTCGATTCTAACGGCTTGCTCGGTCTGCGCATATTGCTTCTGGGGGAATACAGTCATACGACTACTGGTAATAATCGTCGCGCGATTCTTCTCGTCAGTACGTGCAATACGTACCGAGTCAATCAGTTCTACTTCAGTGCCGTCCGGATTGACCTCTCCGCGTTCGCTCTGGACATGCCAGGGGAACGTCGTGCCGCGATACATTTGCAAGTCGGGTTTGGTCAGCAATGTCACATCGGTCGCTTTCAGGTGTTCGACCTTGTCGGAAGTCATTTCGTACTGCAACTTGCCATCGGGCAGAAACTGCACGCTGTGGGCGTTGATGGCGTAGTAGTCGATGGCGCTTTCGTCGACGACCGCCGGTAGCCTCTCCAGAAAGCGTTCCGGGCTGATATTCCAGTAGCCAACGGCCGCGAACAGAGCGGCGATGACTCCGAAAATCAAAATACTGCGAATTTTTTTGCTCAGCATAGATGGCTCTACAGGTAGGCGGCGTTGGCCGCTTCAAGACTGCCTTGGGCTCGCAGGATCAACTCGCAAAATTCACGTGCAGCCCCTTCGCCGCCGCGGGCCTGGGTAATGCCGTGCGCATGTTCACGGACGAAGCTGGCGGCGTTGGCGACCGCCATACCCAAGCCGACACGACGAATCACCGGCAGGTCGGGCAGATCGTCGCCCAGATAGGCGACTTGTTCATAGCTTAGGTTGAGTTGAGCAAGAAGCTCGTCGAGTACGACCAGTTTGTCTTCGCGGCCCTGATAAAGGTGGGGGATGCCGAGGTTTTTCGCGCGACGCTCGACCACTGGGGTCTTGCGGCCGCTGATAATGGCCGTCTGCACACCAGTGGCCATCAGCATCTTGATGCCTTGGCCGTCGAGAGTGTTGAAGGTTTTGAATTCGCTGCCGTCTTCGAGGAAGTACAGGCGGCCATCAGTCAGCACGCCGTCGACGTCGAATACCGCCAGTTTGATGTTTTTGCCGCGTTGCAGAAGGTCCGCGCTCATTACATTACTCCCGCACGCAGCAAGTCGTGCATATTCAAGGCGCCAACCGGGCGATCATCGCTATCGACCACCACCAGCGCGCTGATTTTATTGTCTTCCATTATTTTCAGGGCCTGGGCTGCGAGCATCTCTGCACGCGCGGTCTTGCCATGAGCGGTCATCACTTCATCGATGGTGGCGCTGTGGATGTCAATGGTGCGATCCAGTGTGCGGCGCAAATCGCCGTCAGTGAAGATCCCGGCCAGACGTCCGTCGGCCTCGAGAACCATTGTCATACCAAGGCCTTTGCGGGTCATTTCCATTAATGCGTCTTTCAGTAAGGTGCCGCGCGGCACTTGAGGCAGTTCCGTGCCCGAGTGCATGACATTTTCCACTTTCAGTAGCAGGCGACGACCCAAGGCACCGCCTGGATGGGAAAAGGCGAAGTCTTCAGCGGTAAAGCCCCGTGCTTCAAGCAAAGCGACCGCCAGCGCGTCCCCCATTACCAGAGCAGCAGTGGTAGAGGAAGTCGGTGCCAGGTTCAGCGGGCAGGCTTCGTGCTCGACGTGAACATTGAGATTGACCTCGGCGGCCTTGGCCAGCGCCGACTCGGGATTGCCGGTCATGCTGATCAACTGAATGCCCAGGCGCTTGATCAGTGGCAGCAGGGTGACGATTTCATTGGTAGAGCCGGAATTGGACAGCGCGAGGATGATGTCATCGCGGGTAATCATGCCCATATCGCCGTGGCTGGCTTCGGCCGGGTGTACGAAAAACGCCGTGGTACCGGTGCTGGCCAGGGTCGCGGCAATTTTATTGCCGATGTGCCCTGACTTGCCCATGCCGACCACAACCACACGGCCTTTGCTGGCCAGAATCATCTCGCAAGCGCGTACGAAATCTGCGTCGATATGGGCCAGCAAGCTTTCTACGGCTTCAATTTCGAGGCGGATGGTACGTTGTGCTGATTGAATCAGGTCGCTGGATTGGCTCATATCAGAAATCGTATACCCAGATGAAAAGGCGGCGATTATAACGGTAATGATCAATTCCCTCACATAAGTTCGTCAGACTTTGCGTGATTTGCCTGTCTTGATCCTGAACAGGCACGGCTTCGGCCTTGGGCGCTCTGCATCAGCAGTGATATAGTTCGCCGCCAGTTCGGCCTGCCCAGGATGTATGTGCTTTCGGTAGAGAGCCAGGCGTCCGAGTGAGAGGCTGCATCGCAAGGAGTTTAGATGAGTGCCGATAACGCCTACGCGGTCGAGCTGAAGGGACTGTCCTTCAAGCGCGGTACGCGCAGCATCTTCAATAATGTTGATATTCGCATTCCGCGGGGTAAGGTCACCGGCATCATGGGACCTTCCGGCTGCGGCAAAACCACGCTGTTACGCTTGATGGGCGCGCAGTTGCGGCCCAGCGGCGGCGAAGTCTGGGTCAACGGTCAGAACCTGCCGAAGCTTTCGCGCAGCGATCTGTTCGACGCGCGCAAGCAAATGGGCGTGTTGTTTCAAAGCGGTGCATTGTTCACGGATCTGGACGTTTTCGAGAACGTTGCCTTTCCCCTGCGCGTTCATACCCAATTGCCGGATGAAATGATCCGCGACATCGTTTTGCTGAAATTGCAGGCGGTGGGGCTGCGTGGCGCCATCGATCTGATGCCCGACGAGTTGTCGGGGGGCATGAAGCGTCGCGTCGCGTTGGCGCGAGCCATTGCCCTCGATCCGCAGATTCTCATGTATGACGAACCCTTTGTCGGGCAGGACCCTATCGCCATGGGCGTGTTGGTGCGCCTGATCCGTCTGCTCAACGACGCTCTGGGGATCACCAGTATCGTGGTTTCCCACGATTTGGCCGAAACCGCGAGCATTGCCGACTATCTGTATGTGGTCGGCGATGGACAGGTGTTGGGGCAAGGGACTCCTGAGGAGTTGATGAACACCGACAATCCGCGCATCCGTCAATTCATGACAGGCGATCCAGACGGCCCGGTCCCGTTCCACTTTCCGGCGCCGGATTACCGCGCAGATCTTCTGGGGAAGCGCTGATGCGCAAGAAATCACTAATAGATAGGGTTCGCCTCTTCGGTCGCTCGGCTATCGACATCGTCGAGGTGCTGGGGCGTTCAACGCTGTTTCTGTTTCATGCACTGCTCGGTCGCGGCGGCATCGGCGGCGGGTTCGGCTTGCTGGTCAAGCAGCTGCACTCGATAGGCGTGATGTCCTTGGTGATCATCGTGGTCTCCGGGATATTCATCGGCATGGTGCTGGCGCTGCAAGGCTTCAATATCCTGTCCAGCTACGGTTCGGAGCAGGCGGTCGGGCAGATGGTTGCGCTGACGTTGCTGCGTGAGCTGGGACCTGTGGTCACTGCCTTGCTGTTCGCTGGGCGTGCCGGTTCGGCACTGACCGCCGAAATTGGCAACATGAAGTCCACCGAGCAGCTCTCCAGTCTGGAAATGATTGGTGTGGACCCGCTCAAGTACATCATTGCCCCGCGCCTCTGGGCCGGCTTCATTTCCCTGCCGCTGCTGGCGATGATTTTCAGCGTGGTGGGGATTTGGGGCGGCTCCTGGGTGGCTGTCGACTGGCTTGGAGTGTATGAAGGCTCCTATTGGTCGAACATGCAAAATAGTGTGACGTTCAACGGCGACGTGCTCAATGGTGTTATTAAAAGCATTGTCTTCGCCTTTGTTGTGACCTGGATTGCCGTTTTTCAAGGCTATGACTGTGAACCCACATCCGAGGGGATCAGTCGTGCCACCACCAAGACCGTGGTGTATGCCTCATTGGCCATTCTCGGCCTCGACTTTATTCTGACTGCCTTGATGTTTGGAGATTTCTGATGCAAAACCGCACCCTGGAAATCGGTGTCGGCCTCTTCTTGCTGGCTGGCATCCTGGCTTTGCTGTTGCTTGCCTTGCGGGTCAGTGGCCTGTCCCCGAACGCGAGCGGCGACACGTATAAACTTTATGCGTATTTCGACAATATCGCCGGTTTGACGGTCAGATCCAAAGTGACCATGGCCGGTGTAACCATCGGCAAGGTCACGGCTATCGATCTGGATCGCGACAGTTTCACGGGTCGGGTCACGTTGCAGCTGGAAAAACGTGTAGATAATCTGCCGACTGACTCCACTGCATCTATCCTGACCTCTGGCCTGTTGGGCGAGAAATACGTCGGCCTCAGCGTGGGCGGGGAGGAGGCCCTGCTCAAGGATGGTGCCACCATCCATGACACCCAGTCGTCGCTGGTGCTCGAAGACCTGATCGGTAAGTTCCTGCTCAATACCGTTAGCAAAGAAGCCAAATGAGGAGTTTTTTCATGATCTCTACCTTGCGACGTGGCCTGTTGGTATTACTCGCAGCGCTGCCGTTGATGGCTAACGCCGTGGCTGCGCCTTCTGCACACGATCTGGTGCAGGACACTACTAACCGGTTGCTTGCCGATCTGGCGACGAATAAAGCGAAGTACAAGCAAAGTCCAAGTGCGTTCTACGATGCCTTGAACGGTATTGTCGGCCCGGTGGTCGATGCTGACGGCATTTCGCGCAGCATCATGACCGTCAAGTTCTCGCGTAACGCCACGCCTGAGCAGATGGCGCGTTTTCAGGATAACTTCAAGCGCAGCCTGATGCAGTTCTATGGCAACGCCTTGCTCGAATACAACAACCAGGGCATTACTGTTTCCCCTGCCAAGGACGAGGGCAAGGACCGCACTACCGTCGATATGCAGGTCAAAGGCAGTAACGGCTCGATCTACCCGGTTTCCTATACTCTGACCAAAATCCAGGGTGAGTGGAAAGTCCGCAACGTGATCATCAACGGCATCAACATTGGCAAGCTGTTCCGTGATCAGTTCGCTGACGCGATGCAGCGCAATGGTAACGATCTGGACAAGACCATTAATGGTTGGGCCGGTGAAGTCGCCAAAGCCAAGGAAAAAACTGCCGCAGCTGGCGATAAGGCTTCGCAACAATGAGTGAGTCGGCCGTCCGATTGGGTGTAGCCGGCGAGCTTTTGCTCAGTGGTGTGCTGGATTTCCGCACCGGCCCTGGGCTGCGCAAAGAAGGCCAGGCCTTGATCAAGTCCAGCACTGCGACTGCTCTGGTGGTCGATTGTTCGGCGGTGGTGAAGTCCAGCAGCGTCGGTTTGTCGCTGCTACTGGCCTTCATGCGTGATGCCGCAACTGCAGGCAAGGCGCTGAGCATTCGTGCGTTGCCCGATGACATGCGTGAAATTGCTCAGGTTTCCGGTTTGACCGAGCTATTGGCGCACCCTTAACTACCATCTATAAAGAGGCCCCCCGTCAGAGTCCTGCTTAGCGGGGTTCGCAGGCGCGGGGCTTTTTTGTATGATGTGCGACCCGCGCGCACAGAGCGCCGATTGAGGTTGAGCATGCAGTCCGTAGAAGTGAAGAGCTTCCTTGAGGGGAAACTGCCCGGAACTCAGGTAGAAGTTGAGGGCGAAGGCTGCAACTTTCAGCTGAACGTGATTAGTGACGAACTGGTGGCTTTGAGCCCGGTTAAGCGTCAGCAGAGCATTTATGCCCATTTGAACCCATGGATCGCCGATGGCAGCATCCACGCGGTCACTATGAAATTTTTCAGCAGCGCGGCCTGGGCCGAGCGCACCTGAGCCCAAGGGCGTCGAGATTCTTATGGATAAATTGATTATTACCGGCGGCATTCGTCTTGATGGCGAAATCCGCATCTCCGGGGCAAAGAACTCTGCCCTGCCGATTCTGGCTGCAACCTTGCTGTGCGACGGCCCTGTAACAGTCGCCAACCTGCCGCACCTGCACGACATCACCACCATGATCGAGCTGTTCGGTCGCATGGGCATTGAGCCGGTGATTGATGAAAAACTCAGCGTCGAAATCGATCCACGTACCATCAAGACCCTGATCGCGCCGTACGAACTGGTGAAAACCATGCGTGCCTCGATCCTGGTGCTGGGCCCGATGGTTGCCCGTTTCGGTGAAGCCGAAGTTGCACTGCCTGGCGGTTGCGCCATTGGTTCTCGTCCGGTCGACCTGCACATCCGTGGCCTTGAAGCCATGGGTGCAACCATCGACGTCGAAGGCGGCTACATCAAGGCCAAGGCACCTGAAGGCGGCCTGCGCGGTGCGCACTTCTTCTTCGATACCGTCAGCGTGACCGGTACCGAAAACATCATGATGGCTGCCGCGTTGGCCAAAGGCCGCAGCGTGCTGCAAAACGCTGCCCGCGAACCTGAAGTCATCGACCTGGCGAACTTCCTGATAGCCATGGGTGCCAAGATCTCTGGCGCCGGCACCGACACCATCACCATCGATGGCGTGGAACGTCTGCACCCGACGACTTTCAAGGTGATGCCTGACCGTATCGAAACCGGTACTTACCTGGTAGCTGCCGCTGTCACTGGCGGCCGTGTGAAGGTCAAGGACACCGATCCGACCATCCTTGAAGCCGTACTGGAAAAACTCCGGGAAGCCGGTGCTGAAATCACCTGCGGTGTAGACTGGATCGAGCTGAATATGCACGGCAAGCGGCCAAAAGCCGTCAACATCCGTACTGCTCCGTACCCGGCGTTCCCGACTGACATGCAGGCGCAGTTCATCTCGCTCAACGCGATTGCCGAAGGCACAGGCGCTGTGATCGAGACCATCTTCGAAAACCGCTTCATGCACGTGTATGAATTGCACCGCATGGGCGCGAAGATCCAGGTCGAAGGCAACACCGCGATCGTTACCGGTACCGAGAAACTTAAAGGCGCGCCAGTCATGGCCACAGACTTGCGGGCTTCGGCCAGTCTGGTCATCTCGGCATTGATCGCCGAAGGCGATACGCTGATCGACCGCATCTACCACATCGACCGTGGTTACGAGTGCATCGAAGAGAAACTGCAGATGCTCGGCGCGAAGATCCGCCGCGTACCCGGCTAGTTTTTGCGTCATGGGCACAAGGATGTGCCCGACAATTGGTTTCGTTTCAAGTCGAGCCTGTAATGTTCAGGCTCGATGTTTGTCCGGCGCCGTTTGCGACCGGGCATAAGTATCCTGATAAGGACTTACGTTTCCCATGTTGACCATCGCACTGTCCAAGGGCCGCATCCTTGACGACACTTTGCCGCTTCTGGCTGAAGCGGGCATTGTGCCGACCGAGAATCCGGACAAGAGCCGCAAGCTGATCATCCCCACGACCCAGGCCGATGTGCGCCTGTTGATCGTGCGCGCCACCGACGTGCCGACCTACGTCGAGCATGGTGCCGCCGACCTCGGCGTCGCCGGTAAAGATGTGCTGATGGAATACGGTGGCCAGGGCCTGTACGAGCCGCTGGACCTGCGAATTGCCCTGTGCAAGCTGATGACCGCCGGCCGTATTGGTGACGTCGAGCCCAAGGGCCGCTTGCGAGTGGCGACCAAGTTCGTCAACGTCGCCAAGCGTTATTACGCCGAGCAGGGCCGTCAGGTCGACATCATCAAACTCTACGGCTCGATGGAACTGGCGCCGCTGATCGGTCTGGCAGACAAGATCATCGACGTGGTCGATACCGGCAATACCCTGCGCGCCAATGGCCTGGAACCCCAGGACTTCATTGCCGACATCAGCTCCCGGCTGATCGTCAACAAGGCCTCCATGAAAATGCAGCACGCCCGTATCCAGGCGTTGATCGACACCCTGCGCAAGGCAGTGGAGTCTCGACACCGCGGCTGATTCACCTGCGCGACCTTGAGTCGCGCCCGTCTATCCGCCTCATAGCCAGAATTCTCAGGTGCCCAAGCGGATCGACTGCTAGTTTAGGGCACCTGAGTTTTTGCCAATCCTATGAGGCTCTCGCTATGACCGCACCGACTGCAATTCGCCGACTCAACGCTGCTGCCCCGGATTTCGCGCATCATCTGGATCATCTGCTGAGCTGGGAAAGTGTGTCTGACGACTCGGTCAATCAGCGGGTGCTGGATATCATCAAAGCCGTGCGCGAACGCGGCGATGCGGCGCTAGTAGAGTTCACCCAGCGTTTCGACGGCCTTGAAGTGGCGTCGATGGCGGATCTGATCCTGCCCCGCGAGCGTCTGGAGCTGGCCCTGACCCGGATCACCGCGCCCCAGCGTGAAGCCCTGGAAAAGGCCGCTTCGCGAGTACGCAGCTACCACGAAAAACAGAAACAGGATTCCTGGAGCTACACCGAAGCCGACGGCACGGTACTGGGCCAGAAGGTCACGCCGCTTGATCGCGCGGGTCTGTACGTACCCGGAGGCAAGGCTTCCTATCCGTCTTCAGTATTGATGAACGCGATCCCGGCCAAGGTAGCGGGCGTGACCGAAGTGGTCATGGTCGTACCGACCCCGCGCGGTGAAATCAATGAGCTGGTGCTGGCTGCGGCCTGCATTGCCGGTGTCGACCGGGTGTTCACCATCGGTGGCGCCCAGGCGGTTGCCGCGTTGGCTTACGGGACCGAAAGTGTGCCCAAGGTCGACAAAGTCGTCGGCCCGGGCAATATCTATGTGGCCACGGCCAAGCGCCACGTATTTGGTCAGGTCGGTATCGACATGATTGCCGGCCCGTCCGAGATTCTGGTGGTCTGCGATGGTCAGACCGATCCAGACTGGATCGCCATGGACTTGTTCTCCCAGGCCGAGCACGACGAAGATGCCCAGGCAATTCTGGTCAGCCCGGATGCCGAATTCCTCGACAAGGTGGCGGCGAGCATCGCCAAATTGCTGCCGACCATGGAACGCGCCGAAATCATCGAGACCTCGATCAACGGCCGTGGTGCGTTGATTCAGGTTCGCGACATGCAGCAGGCCATCGAGGTGGCCAACCGCATTGCCCCGGAACACTTGGAGCTGTCGGTCGCTGACCCGCAAGCCTGGCTGCCGCAGATTCGCCACGCAGGTGCGATCTTCATGGGCCGTCACACCTGCGAAGCTTTGGGTGATTATTGCGCCGGTCCCAACCACGTGTTGCCGACTTCCGGCACTGCGCGTTTCTCCTCGCCACTGGGGGTGTATGACTTCCAGAAACGTTCGTCGATTATTTTCTGCTCGGAGCAGGGGGCGTCCGAACTGGGCAAGACCGCTTCAGTGCTGGCCCGCGGCGAGTCATTGACCGCCCATGCCCGTAGCGCGGAATACCGGATTGTTGCCGACGAAGAGGGGAAAAAAGCATGAGTAAATTCTGGAGTCCTTTCGTCAAGGATCTGGTGCCTTACGTGCCGGGTGAGCAGCCGAAGCTGGCGAAACTGGTCAAACTCAATACCAACGAAAACCCTTACGGCCCATCGCCCAAAGCCTTAGCGGCGATGCAGACCGAGTTGAACGACAATCTGCGCCTGTACCCGGACCCGAACAGCGACCTGCTCAAGCAGGCGGTTGCCAAGTACTACGGCGTGCAGAGCAACCAAGTGTTCCTCGGCAACGGCTCCGATGAAGTACTGGCGCATGTTTTCCATGGCTTGCTCCAGCACGGTCAGCCGTTGTTGTTTCCGGACATCAGCTACAGCTTTTATCCGGTGTATTGCGGCCTGTATGGCATTACGTTCGAAACGGTCGCGCTGGATGAGCAGTTCCAGATTCGCGTTTCGGACTACGCCAAGCCTAACGGCGGGATTATTTTCCCCAACCCGAACGCACCCACCGGTTGTCTGCTGGCGCTGGACGCGGTTGAGCAAATCCTCAAGGCCAGCCCGGATTCAGTCGTGGTTGTCGACGAGGCCTATATCGACTTCGGCGGTGAGACGGCGATCAGCCTGGTGGATCGTTATCCGAATCTGCTGGTGACTCAGACGTTGTCCAAATCGCGTTCCCTGGCAGGTCTGCGGGTCGGCTTGGCGGTCGGTCATCCGGACCTGATCGAGGCGCTGGAGCGGATCAAGAACAGCTTTAACTCCTACCCGCTGGATCGTCTGGCGATCGTCGGCGCGGCAGCTGCGTTCGAGGATCGTGAGTACTTCGACAAGACGTGCAAACTGGTTATCGACAGCCGTGAGCACGTGGTTGAACAACTGCAGGCGAAGGGGTTTGAAGTGCTGCCGTCGGCGGCGAACTTCATCTTCGCTCGTCATCCGCAACACGACGCTGCCGGCCTGGCGGCCAAGTTGCGTGAGCAAGGCGTGATCGTGCGCCACTTCAAGCAGGAGCGGATTGCCCAGTTCCTGCGCATTACCATCGGCACGCCGGAGCAGAATCAGGCGTTGATCGACGGGTTAGGCGATCTCTAAGCCATCCCCGATCCTGTGGGAGCGAGCCTGCTCGCGATAGCGGTTTGGCATTCGGCATCAATGCTGAATGTTACGGCCTCATCGCGAGCAGGCTCGCTCCCACAAGGGTTTTGTGTATTACTCGTGATGCGGTTCCCCCAGGAACGTCAGAGAACTGAACAGTCCCCGCGAGGCTACATCGGCACGGTCCTTCAGCGGGATCTCCACCTGCGCCACAATCACATTCAACCCTTCATTTCGCACCAACACCTGCGCTCGACCTTCGGCATCTGTCTCGGTGCTCAGGGTGTTCGGCGCGTTGCGATAATCGCCAATCAACTAGGTTGAGCTGTGGCGAACGAATTCGCTTTCCACCAGCAGGCCGGTATCCGGACTGAGTTGCCAACTGAGCGACGGCGCGACGAACGCCCGCTTGCTGTCAACGTGATCACGGAAGCTGTGGTTGTCCTCCACCGCGAGGTTGATCCGGGACAGCACATCACCCTGCTCGTCGATCGGAGTGTTGACGTCCAGAGCGGTGCGGTAGCGATCCCAACTGCCGGCGCTGGTTTGCAAGGTAGTGAAGGGGCGCGGTTCTTCGGCGAAGACCGGATCCCCCGGCAGGCCAAGGGCCAGGCCTGCCAGGGAAACAATTGTGCGAGTCGGTATGACATCGTTCCAATAACAATACTGAAACAATATAACGTGTCTAGTGGGAGTATATGCTTTTAGCCCGGCGAGCCGGGCTGGCGCTTACTCTTCTTCTTTGACGGGGGCTGGCGGTGGGCGCAAGCCGACTTCTGCCGTGAGCTTGAGATCTTTGCCGTTGCGTATGACCTGAATGGTGACCTTGTCAGTTGGCTTGATCCGCGCCACCTGGTTCATCGAGCGACGTCCGTCACCGGCCGGTTCGCCGTCAATGCTGAGGATCACATCACCCAATTGCAGTCCGGCTTTCTGCGCCGGGCCGTCACGGAAAATCCCTGCGACCACGATGCCCGGACGTCCGGAGAGGCCGAAGGACTCTGCCAGTTCCTGGGTTAACGGCTGCACTTCGATGCCGAGCCAGCCACGGATCACCTGGCCATGCTCGATGATCGACTTCATCACTTCCATGGCCAGTTTGATCGGGATGGCGAAACCGATGCCCTGGGAGCCACCGGATTTGGAGAAGATCGCCGTGTTGATCCCGGTCAGGTTGCCATTGGCGTCTACTAGCGCACCGCCCGAGTTGCCAGGGTTGATCGCGGCGTCGGTCTGGATGAAATCTTCGTAGTTGTTCAGGCCGAGCTGGTTACGCCCGGTGGCGCTGATGATGCCCATGGTGACAGTCTGGCCGACGCCGAACGGATTGCCGATCGCCAGCGCGACGTCGCCAACGCGGATATTTTCGGAGCGGCCAACGGTGATCGACGGCAGGTTTTTCAGATCGATTTTCAGCACCGCAAGGTCGGTCTCCGGATCGCTGCCGATCACCCGGGCCAGGGTTTCGCGGCCATCCTTGAGCGCCACCACAATCTGGTCAGCACCGGTGGTGACGTGGTTGTTGGTCAGCAGGTAGCCTTCCGGGCTCATGATCACGCCCGAGCCGAGGCTGGACTCCATGCGCTTTTGCTTGGGCGAGTTGTCGCCGAAAAAGCGCCGGAACTGCGGATCCTCGAACAGCGGATGAGCGGGTTTGTTGATCACCTTGGTGGTGTACAGATTGACCACCGCAGGCGCGGCGATGACCACTGCATCGGCGTAGGACACTGGCCCCTGCTGATTGCTGGTGGTTTGCGGAGCTTGCTGCAGGTTGACGTCAAGGCTCGGGAGCCCGACCCATTGCGGGTAACGCTGAATAACCAGCAACGCGATAAGCACGCCGGCCAACAGCGGCCAGCCAAAAAAACGCAGCGCCTTGAGCATTAAGCAAGTCCTGAGAGGTTACGAAGGGCCGCATACGGCCCATAATGTCGCGCATTATAGAGGCGCGCGAGCGCCTCTGAACGGGATATTTAGGAGTCTTTTATGGCCGTTGCCCTGAGCACCTTGGTTGAAGAAGCGGACCGTTACCTCAGCAGTCAACGGATTGCCGATTACTGCCCCAACGGTTTGCAGGTCGAAGGCCGTCCGCAGGTCATGCGCATCGTCAGCGGCGTCACCGCCAGCCAGGCATTGCTGGATGCCGCCGTGGAGGCCAAGGCTGATCTGGTGCTGGTGCATCACGGTTATTTCTGGAAGGGCGAGAATCCGTGCATCACCGGGATGAAGCAGCGCCGGCTGAAAACCTTGCTCAAGCACGACATCAGCCTGTTGGCGTATCACCTGCCACTGGACCTGCATCCGGAGGTTGGCAACAACGTGCAGCTGGCGCGCCAACTGGATATCACCGTTGAAGGCCCGCTGGACCCGGAAAACCTCAAGGTTGTCGGTCTGGTTGGCTCATTGACCGAACCCATGACGCCGCGTGATTTTGCTCGTCGCGTGCAAGAAGTGATGGGTCGCGAGCCGCTGCTGATTGAAGGCAGCGAGATGATTCGTCGTGTTGGCTGGTGCACCGGCGGAGGCCAGGGTTACATTGATCAAGCGGTATTGGCCGGTGTCGATCTGTACCTGAGCGGTGAAGCTTCGGAGCAGACTTTCCACAGTGCCCGGGAAAACGACATCAGTTTTATCGCCGCCGGCCACCACGCCACCGAGCGCTACGGCGTTCAGGCACTGGGGGATTATCTGGCGCGACGCTTTGCCCTCGAGCACATCTTTATCGATTACCCGAATCCGATTTGAATCAACCTACATTCACTGTGGGAGCGAGCCTGCTCGCGAAGAGGTCGTGTCAGACGACATCAACATTGACTGACCCACCGCTTTCGCGAGCAGGCTCGCTCCCACAGGAGGTTGTGGCCCAAACGGGCAGGTATATTCATATACCGTTTCGATCTATTTGGGGCCCTCAATAGAAGAGGACGCTGTGCTAGCATTCCCCGCTCGAACACGGCCCGCTGGCCGTCCATAAGATCGTTTTCGTGAGTAGCCATGGTCGACAAACTGACGCATCTGAAACAGCTGGAGGCCGAAAGCATCCACATCATCCGCGAGGTCGCCGCCGAGTTCGATAACCCGGTGATGCTGTACTCCGTCGGTAAAGACTCCGCCGTGATGCTGCACCTTGCGCGCAAGGCGTTCTTCCCGGGCAAGCTGCCGTTCCCGGTGATGCACGTCGACACCCAGTGGAAGTTCAAGGAGATGTACACGTTCCGCGACCGCATGGTCGAAGAACTGGGCCTGGACCTGCTGGTGCACGTCAATCCGGAGGGCATCGAGCAGGGGATCAACCCGCTAACCCACGGTAGCGCCAAGCACACTGATATCATGAAGACCGAAGGCCTCAAGCAGGCTTTGGACAAGTACGGCTTCGACGCCGCTTTCGGTGGCGCTCGTCGCGACGAAGAGAAGTCCCGCGCCAAAGAGCGCGTGTATTCCTTCCGCGACAACAAGCACCGCTGGGATCCGAAAAACCAGCGCCCCGAGTTGTGGAACGTCTACAACGGCAACGTCAACAAAGGCGAGTCGATCCGGGTATTCCCGCTGTCGAACTGGACCGAGCTGGACATCTGGCAATACATCTACCTCGAAGGCATCCCGATCGTGCCGCTGTACTTCGCTGCCGAGCGTGATGTCATCGAGATGAACGGCACCTGGATCATGATCGACGACGAGCGTCTGTTGAATCATCTAAGCGATGAAGACAAGGCGCGCATCGTCAAGAAGAAGGTCCGTTTCCGTACACTTGGCGACTACCCGTTGACGGGCGCGGTCGAGTCCGAGGCCACCAGCCTTACCGACATCATTCAGGAAATGCTCCTGACGCGAACTTCCGAGCGCCAGGGCCGGGTCATCGATCACGATGGCGCAGGCTCCATGGAAGAAAAGAAACGTCAGGGTTATTTCTAAACAGGGTGTCTCACATGTCGCATCAATCTGAATTGATCAGCGAGGACATTCTCGCCTATCTGGGCCAGCACGAACGCAAGGAAATGCTGCGCTTTCTCACCTGTGGCAACGTCGACGACGGCAAGAGCACCCTGATCGGGCGCCTGCTGCACGACTCCAAGATGATCTATGAAGACCATCTGGAAGCCATCACCCGCGATTCGAAAAAAGTCGGCACCACGGGCGATGATATCGACCTGGCGTTGCTGGTAGACGGCCTGCAGGCCGAGCGCGAGCAGGGCATCACCATCGATGTCGCTTACCGCTATTTCTCGACCGCCAAGCGCAAATTCATCATCGCCGATACCCCTGGCCATGAGCAATACACCCGCAACATGGCCACCGGCGCATCGACCTGTGACCTGGCGATCATTCTGGTGGACGCTCGCTACGGTGTGCAGACCCAGACACGCCGTCACAGCTTTATCGCCTCGTTGCTGGGCATCAAGCACATCGTCGTCGCCATCAACAAGATGGACCTCAACGGCTTCGATGAAAATGTGTTCGAGTCGATCAAGGCCGATTACCTGAAGTTCGCCGAAGGCATCGCGTTCAAGCCGAGCACCATGGCATTTGTACCGATGTCGGCGCTCAAGGGCGACAACGTGGTGAACAAGAGCGAGCGTTCGCCTTGGTACACCGGCCAGTCGTTGATGGAGATTCTCGAAACCGTCGAGATCGCCAACGACCGCAACTACACCGATTTGCGTTTCCCGGTGCAGTACGTCAACCGTCCGAACCTGAATTTCCGTGGCTTCGCCGGTACCTTGGCCAGCGGCATCGTGCACAAAGGCGATGAAGTCGTGGTTCTGCCGTCGGGCAAGACCAGCCGCGTCAAATCCATCGTTACCTTTGATGGTGAACTGGAACACGCAGGTCCTGGCCAGGCAGTGACGCTGACCATGGAAGACGAGATCGATATCTCTCGTGGCGACTTGCTGGTGCATGCCGATAACGTGCCGCAAGTGACCGACGCTTTCGACGCCATGTTGGTGTGGATGGCTGAAGAACCGATGCTGCCGGGCAAGAAATACGACATCAAACGCGCGACCACTTACGTGCCGGGTTCGATCACCAGCATCGTCCATCGCGTCGATGTGAACTCCTTGGCCGAAGGCCCTGCCAGTGCGTTGCAGTTGAACGAGATCGGTCGGGTCAAGATCAGCCTCGATGCCGCTATCGCGCTGGACGGTTACGACAGCAACCGCACCACCGGTTCGTTCATCGTTATCGACCGGTTGACCAATGGCACTGTCGCAGCGGGCATGATCATCGCCCAGCCATTGATTCACGGTAGCGTCACTCACCACGGCAAGCTCGCTCATGTAGCGACTGAAGAACGCGCCCAGCGCTTCGGTCAGCAACCGGCTACCGTGTTGTTCAGCGGGCTGTCCGGCGCTGGCAAAAGCACGCTGGCCTATGCGGTTGAACGCAAGTTGTTCGACATGGGTCGTGCGGTGTTTGTACTCGACGGCCAGAACCTGCGTCATGACCTGAACAAAGGTCTGCCGCAGGATCGTTCCGGACGTACCGAGAACTGGCGTCGTGCGGCTCATGTCGCGCGCCAGTTCAACGAAGCCGGCCTGCTGACTCTGGCTGCGTTCGTTGCACCGGATGCCGAAGGCCGCGAACAGGCCAAGGCGCTGATCGGCAGCGATCGTTTGCTGACCGTCTATGTCCAGGCTTCGCCGACGGTCTGCGCCGAACGTGATCCGCAAGGTTTGTACGCGGCGGGCGGGGATAACATCCCTGGCGACTCCTTCCCGTACGACGTGCCACTGGACGCCGACCTTGTGGTCGACACCCAGTCGCTGTCGCTGGAAGACTGCGTCAAGCAAGTGCTGGAACTGCTGCGTAACCGCGGCGCGATCTAAGCGTTAGCTGCAAATAAAAAACCCGCCGATGAGTGATCATCGGCGGGTTTTTTTGTGTCCTTGAAATAGCTATCGTCGGAACGCCGCCCGGAGCAAGCTCGCTCCCACATTGGTTCTCTATTGAATACAAATTTGGTGTTCACTAAAAATCAACTGTGGGAGCGAGCCTGCTCGCGATGGGGCCGGCACAGGCACTTGTTTACTTCGCCGGATACTCCCGATGCATCTGCGCCAGCAACGCGTCCTTGTTTTCCCACAGCACATTGATCCACTGCTGAAACTCCAGGCGGTATTTATCATCCTGGTCGTAGTTCTTGCCAATGAACTGCGGCGGAATCCGTACTTCTTCGAAATGCACTACCACCTCGTTCACTTTGCCGCACAGCAAATCCCAGTAACCGGGACGCCCGGACGGGTAGTGGATGGTGACGTTGACGATCGATTCCAGCTGTTCACCCATGGCGTCCAGGACAAAGGCGATACCGCCGGCCTTGGGCTTGAGCAAGTAGCGGAACGGTGAATTCTGCTGCGCATGTTTGCCTTCGGTGAAGCGCGTGCCTTCGACAAAATTGAAAATGCCGACTGGGTTGTTGCGAAACTTCGCGCAAGTCTCGCGGGTGGTTGCCAGGTCTTTGCCTTTCTTCTCCGGGTGCTTGGCCAGGTAGGCCTTGGAATAGCGCTTCATGAACGGGAAGCCCAGCGCCCACCAGGCCAGACCGATCACCGGGACCCAGATCAGTTCCTGCTTGAGGAAAAACTTCAGCGGGCGGATGCGCCGGTTGAGCACGTATTGCAGCACCATGATGTCGACCCAGCTCTGGTGGTTGCTGGTGATCAGATACGAGTGCTGGTAGTCCAGACCGTCAAGGCCGCTGAGGTGCCAGCGAGTCCGGCGCAGCAGGTTCATCCAGGCTTTGTTGTTGCTGATCCAGGCTTCGTGGATATGGCTCATCAGCCAGTCGGTGAAGCGTTGGGCGGCCGGGAATGGCAGTAGCAGTTTGAAGATCGCCACGACGAACAGCGGGGTACAGCAGACGATTGTGTTCAGCGCCAACAACAGCGAGGCGATAACGCCGCGCACCGGTGCAGGTAGAAAATCCAGCATTTAAAGATCCATAGGTCGGTTGGCGGCTTGAATCGCGGTCAGGGCGATGGTGTAAACAATGTCGTCAACTTGCGCGCCGCGCGGCAGGTCGTTCACTGGTTTGCGCAGGCCTTGCAGCATCGGCCCGAGGCTGACGCAATCGGCGCTGCGCTGTACTGCCTTGTGGGTGGTGTTGCCGGTGTTCAGATCCGGGAACACAAACACCGTGGCACGGCCTGCGACCTGACTGTTGGGCGCCAGTTGTTGGGCGACGGTTTCGTTGGCGGCCGCATCGTATTGCAGCGGACCATCGATCAGCAGTGAGTTTTGCGCTTCATGAGCCAGCAACGTCGCTTCGCGGACCTTCTCGACTTCTTCGCCACTGGCCGATTCACCGCTGGAGTAACTGATCATCGCCACCCGTGGGGTGATACCGAACGCTGCTGCCGAATCGGCGCTTTGCAGGGCAATCTCGGCCAGTTCAGAGGCGCTTGGATGTGGGTTCATCACGCAGTCGCCGTAAACCAGAACCTGCTCCGGGAACAGCATGAAAAACACCGACGACACCAAGGTGCAGCCCGGCGCGGTCTTGATCAGTTGCAGGGCTGGGCGGATGGTATTGGCGGTGGAATGGATCACCCCGGACACCAGGCCATCGACTTCATCCAGCGCCAGCATCATGGTGCCAATCACCACGGTATCTTCCAGTTGCTGCTCGGCCATTGGCGCGTTGAGGCTTTTGGTTTTGCGTAGCGCCACCATCGGCTCGACATAGCGCCCGCGAATCAGATCCGGATCGAGAATTTCCAGGCCTTCAGGTAACTCGATGCCTTGGGCTCGGGCCACCGCTTGCACATCGTCGGGTTTGGCCAGCAGCACGCAACGGGCAATGCCTCGGGCCTGGCAGATGGCTGCGGCCTGCACGGTCAGAGGGTCACTGCCTTCTGGCAGAACAATGCGCTTGTTGGCGGCCTGGGCGCGCTGAATCAGTTGATAGCGGAACACCGCGGGGGTCAGGCGCATTTCTCGCGGTGTGCCGCAGCGTTGATGCAGCCATTTGGCATCCAGATGGCTGGCGACGAAATCGGTGATGATTTCCGCACGTTCGCGGTCATCGATCGGGATTTCCTTGTTCAACCCGTTCAACTGATTGGCGGTGTCGTAGGAACCGGTGCTCACCGACAACACTGGCAGGCCCGCCTGCAAGGCGCCACGGCAGAGGTCCATGATGCGCGGGTCGGGCAGGGTGTCGCTGGTCAGCAATAGGCCTGCCAGCGGTACGCCATTCATCGCCGCGAGGCTGACGGCGAGGATGATGTCGTCGCGATCACCGGGGGTCACCACCAGCACGCCGGGCTTGAGTAACTCGACTGTGTTGCGCACCGTCCGGGCGCAGATGATGATTTTGCTCATGCGCCGGGTTTCGTAGTCACCGGCATTGAGTACCTGAGCGCCGAGCAGCTCAGCCACATCGCGGGTGCGCGGGGCGTTCAGTTCAGACTGGAAAGGGATGCAGCCGAGCAGACGGAAATCGCCGCTGCGCAGTAACGGCGAATGTTCCTTCAGGCGAGCGGCGAAGGCCTCCATGCTTTCATCGGTGCGGACCTTGTTCAGGATCACCCCGAGGACTTTCGGGTCTTTCGGCCCACCGAATAACTGCGCCTGCAACTCGACCCTTCCGGACAGTTCGGTGAGCACTTCGTTTTCCGGCGCGGAGACCAGAATCACCTCGGCATCCAGGCTTTTCGCCAGGTGCAGATTGACCCGCGCGGCATAGCTGGCGCTACGGGTCGGGACCATGCCTTCAACAATCAGCACATCTTTGCCGATGGCCGCTTCCTGGTACAGGGCAATGATTTCTTCCAGCAGTTCATCCAGCTGACCGTCGCCGAGCATTCGTTCGACATGGGCCAGGCCCAGCGGCTTAGGCGGTTTCAGGCCATGGGTGCGGGCCACCAATTCAGTGGATCGCTCAGGACCCAGGTCGCCCGGGTGAGGCTGGGCAATCGGTTTGAAAAAGCCGACTTTCAACCCGGCTCGCTCAAGGGTACGCACCAGCCCGAGGCTGATGGAGGTCAGACCCACACCAAAATCGGTGGGTGCAATAAAAAAAGTTTGCATGCGAGATTCTCAGAATGTGCGCAAGGGTGACGGCCTACGTCTGGTCATCTACCGGATATCAATCGCTAAGGTTATCGCTATCCGGGCCTTGAGCACACCAACCTCAGTCAAAGGGCTGGCCTATTTTTTCCTGACGTTGCGCAGGGTCTGTCACCCAGGCCCGGGATTGCCACGGTGGCTGGTGGCGCAGGTGCTGGGTATGGCCGCAAGAAAGCACGACAACCCAGTGCCCGTCTTCATCTTGACGAAAGCCTGTGATCGTCGAACATTTCGAAGCGACCCGTCCGTCCGGGTTCTGTTCGCTTTCGGGCGTTTGCTTCGCTAAACTTGACCATTCTTCATTCTTTTGCAAAAGGTCTCGCCCCATGCTGATCGCCGCCAATAAGGCTGTCTCCATCGACTATACCCTGACCAACGACGCTGGTGAGGTCATCGACAGCTCCGCCGGCGGCGCGCCGCTGGTCTACCTGCAAGGCGCAGGTAACATCATCCCGGGCCTGGAAAAGGCTCTGGAAGGCAAGAAAGTCGGTGACGAACTGACTGTTGCCGTAGAACCTGAAGATGCCTACGGTGAATACGCTGCCGAACTGGTCAGCACCCTGAGCCGCAGCATGTTCGAAGGCGTCGACGAACTGGAAGTGGGCATGCAGTTCCACGCATCCGCTCCGGACGGCCAAATGCAGATCGTCACCATCCGTGATCTGGACGGCGACGACGTTACCGTCGACGGCAACCACCCGTTGGCTGGCCAGCGTTTGAACTTCCAGGTCAAAATCATTGATATCCGCGACGCCAGCCAGGAAGAAATCGCTCATGGTCACGTCCATGGCGAAGGTGGCCATCACCACTGATTTTCTGCGCTAAGCTCAGATAACTGGAGAGGCGCCCGAGGGCGCCTTTTTAGTCCGCGGCTGTTCCTGGCTGCAAAGCGGTTGTATTGTCGAGTGGCTATTTCGAGAAGAACACGGGAAATTTGGAGTTCGTCATGAGTGCTTTTCACGACCTAAAATTGAAAGCTCTGGATGGCCAGGACCTACCTCTCGCACCGTTGAAAGGGAAAGTCGTGCTGGTGGTCAACGTCGCCTCCAAGTGTGGCTTGACGCCGCAATACAAAGAGCTCGAAGCGCTTTATCAACGCTACAAGGATCAAGGTTTCAGCGTGCTGGGCTTGCCGTGCAATCAATTTGCCGGACAGGAACCAGGTACCGAAGAAGAAATTCAGCAGTTTTGCAGCCTCAACTACGGCGTGACGTTCCCGTTGAGCAGCAAGCTCGACGTCAACGGTCATGATCGTCACTCGTTGTATCGCCTGTTGGCGGGCGAGGGTGCGGAGTTTCCGGGTGACATTACCTGGAACTTCGAGAAATTCCTGCTGGGTAAAGACGGACGTGTTCTGGCGCGTTTCTCGCCACGCACAACACCCGATGATCCGACAGTGATTCACGCAATCGAAAAAGCGCTCAGCTAGATAGGGGGCCGCGGGCGCCTCAAAAGATCGCAGCCTGCGGCAGCTCCTACAGGATTGCGTACACCCTCTGCGATTTTTTGACTTTCCCCGAACGCATACACCTCTCACCCTTCCCGACTTTTAAACCTTAATCACCGCAATCAATAGTGCTATCCAAGCCGCTGCACTCTCAATATTATGCTCGTCATAAAGCGTTGGTTCACTCGTTTCCCGTGCACCAAGGTTGTCATCCCTTCGAGCCCTTTTTCCGGTGGAGTGCCGCATGCCTGTTCAAGCCTTGTTCAAACCTTTTCAGCTCGGAACCCTGGAGCTGCCGACCCGTGTGGTGATGGCGCCAATGACCCGTTCGTTTTCTCCGGGTGGCGTGCCAAATTCGAAAGTGATCGAGTACTACCGTCGCCGCGCCGCCGGGGGGGTGGGTCTGATCATCACCGAAGGCACCACCGTCGGTCACAAGGCTTCCAACGGTTACCCCAACGTTCCGCATTTCTACGGTGAAGCGGCGTTGGCTGGCTGGAAGAAAGTCGTCGATGCCGTTCACGCTGAAGGTGGCAAGATTGTTCCGCAACTGTGGCACGTCGGTAGCGTTCGACGTATCGGCACTGAGCCAGATGCCAGCGTGCCGGGCTATGGCCCTTCGGAAAAACTCAAGGACGGTCAGGTCGTCGTTCACGGTATGACCAAGCAAGACATCCAGGACGTCATCGCCGCGTTCGCCCTGGCCGCCAAAGATGCTCAGAGCATCGGCATGGACGGTGTGGAGATTCATGGCGCCCACGGTTATCTGGTGGACCAGTTCTTCTGGGAAGGCAGCAACCAGCGCACTGACGAGTACGGTGGCAGCCTGGCCAATCGTTCACGTTTCGCCATCGAGCTGATCCAGGCTGTGCGCGCTGCGGTCGGCCCGGGCTTCCCGATTATCTTTCGTTTCTCCCAGTGGAAGCAGCAGGATTACACTGCTCGTTTGGTGCAAACCCCAGAGGCTTTGGGTGAGTTCCTCAAGCCGCTGTCCGACGCCGGTGTGGATATCTTCCATTGCTCGACGCGACGTTTCTGGGAGCCGGAGTTCGATGGTTCCGAGCTGAACCTGGCCGGCTGGACTCGCAAGCTCACTGGCAAGCCGACCATCACCGTGGGCAGCGTTGGCCTGGATGGCGAGTTCCTGCAGTTCATGGTTAACACCGATAAAGTCGCGCAGCCGGCCAGTCTGGAAAAACTGCTGGAGCGTCTGAACAACGATGAGTTCGACCTGGTTGCCGTCGGCCGCGCGTTGTTGGTCGACCCGGACTGGGCGTTGAAGGTGCGCGAAGGCCGCGAGCAGGACATCCTGCCGTTTAGCCGTGATGCGTTGATGAGTCTGGTTTAAGCGACGACCGGGCCGACGCCATCGCGGGCAAGCCACGCTCCTACGGGATTTGGGTCGATCACAATAATTTTGATCTCACCGAACCTTGTAGGAGCGAGGCTTGCCCGCGATGCTCTTCCTGACAAGCCCCACGCAATTGACCCTCAAACTGCTCGATGACCGCTGCCCAGCCTTGTCGGCTGGCATGCTGGCGGGCATTAAGGCGTACCCGACGCAAGTTTTCCTGTTCTTCCAGCAACCAACACGCGGCATCGCAGAATGCGTCTTCGTCGCCGGGCATGGCCAGTACGCCGTTGTAACCATGTCGAATGTGTTGGGCTGCCGCTGCTTGATCGTAAGCCACCACACCCAATCCCGATGCCAAGGCTTCGAGCACTACGTTGCCGAACGTTTCGGTCAGGCTCGGGAACAGGAAAAGGTCCCCTGACGCATAGTGGCTGGCTAATGCTTCCCCACGTTGCGAGCCGCAGAAAATCCCTTCGGGCAATTCCTTCTCCAGTACAGCTCGTTGCGGACCATCACCGACCACGATCAACTTCATCCGCCGCTGTGGATAAGTTGCCTGCAAGGCCTCGAAACTACGCTTGAGCAAACCGAGGTTTTTTTCCGGTGCGAGGCGTCCTACGTGGATGACGGCTATATCGCCGGACTCCAGGCCCCAGGTTTCCCGCAGAGCATTCAGGCGCTTGGCCGGATTAAACAGCTGGCTGTCCACGCCACGGGAAAGCAGCGCCAGGCGCTCAAAATGCCGACGTTCCAGCTCCAGGCGCTGGCTGGCGCTGGGCACTAAGGTCAATTTTGTACGGTTATGAAACCAGCGCAGGTAATGGGTCAGTAGCCGGGTCAACAGAGCCAGGCCGTACTGGTTGGAGTACTGCTGAAAATTAGTATGAAAGCCACTGACCACCGAGATACCCAAGCGTCGAGCGGCCCGCAATGCAGACAAGCCCAGCGGACCTTCGGTGGCGATGTACAGCACATCGGGACGCTGGCGCTGCCAGCGACGCAGTAACTTGTGCATCGAGGAGTGTCCCCATTGCAGGCCGGGGTAGCCGGGCAGCGGCCAACCGCGACAGAGCAGCAGTTGCTCGTCACTCAGCCGGTCCTGGTCACAGCCTTGACGCGGCCGAACCAGTTCGACCTGATGCCCGCGTGCGCGCAAGCCATCGTAAAAGCGGCCAAGAGTATTGGCCACGCCGTTGATTTCCGGAGGGAAGGTTTCGGTGATCAGAGTGATACGTAGCGCTGTCGTCATGGCCTCAGTGTCGGCTGAGGCCATGTCGTCATTGTGTCATTGGGATGATGGATTTGTGACGGTGATCAGACTTGCTTGGCCACCAGATTTTCAGCCCCGCGCTCACGTACCCAGAACAGCGTCGCCCCAGCCACGGCCGCCGGCATCATCAGGATGTTGACCACCGGAATCAGCAGCGCCAGATAAACGATGCCGCCAAAGCTCATGCTCTGCCAACGCTTTTTCCGCAGCCAGGCGAGCATCTCGTTCCAGCCCAGCTTGTGGTTGTCCGCCGGGTAATCGATGTATTGGATAGCCATCATCCACACCCCGAACAGCAGCCACAGTGGTGCGGCGACCAAGTTGACCACGGGGATGAACGAGAGGATGAGCAGGCCAATGGCTCGCGGAAGGAAATAGCCGAGCTTGCGCATTTCCCGGGCGAAGGTGCGCGGGACCATGGCGATCAACTCTCCCCAGCTGAACGTCGGAAAGTCGTCGGTGCCGCGCACCACCACTTCAACTTTCTCGGCTAGAAAACCGTTGAACGGTGCGGCAATGACGTTGGCCAGCATGGTGAAGGTGAAAAATACCATCAACACCACCAGCACCACGAACAGCGGCCAGAGGATGTAGCTGAGGAAACTCAGCCAATCCGGCAGTGATGGCATCAAGGTATCGACCCACAGGCTGAACTGATGGCCGGCCAGGTAGATCAATCCGACGAACAGCACCAGGTTGATTGCCAGCGGCAACAGGACGAATAAACGCAGGCCGGGGCTTAAGACCAGCTTCAGGCCTTCGCGCAGGTATTGCGGGCCGGACAGAACGGGGGCGGGCATAGCGTGTTCCTTGCGATGAGAAAACTCGCCGACCTTAACGGCTTTGTCCTACAGGCGAAAGCGCAGGAATGGTGTCGACATTAACTGTAACAAAGGCGTCCTGAAATCAGCCTCTTAGGGATAGAGACCGCCTATGAGCTGGATTGTTAATCCGTATTTCCTTAATCTTCGCCCCCTCGATACGCTGCACCCATTATTTTCAGGACTGTCTCGCTTCCCCAAGTGCTTTCGCAGTCCTTTTTTTATTCCAGCCGGTTTTCCGGCGTTCCGCGCCAGATGCCCAGGGCCGGTCAATAGGAGTGAGTCATGTCTGATGTACGTCATTCGCGAGTGATTATTCTCGGTTCCGGCCCTGCCGGTTACAGCGCAGCGGTCTATGCCGCTCGCGCTAACCTCAAGCCTTTGCTGATCACCGGCATGCAGGCCGGCGGCCAACTGACCACCACCACCGAAGTCGACAACTGGCCGGGCGATGTCCATGGTCTGACCGGCCCGGCGTTGATGGATCGTATGCGTGAGCACGCCGAGCGCTTTGAAACCGAAATCGTGTTCGACCACATCAATGCAGTCGACTTCGCGGCCAAGCCTTACACCCTGACCGGCGATAGCGGCACCTACACCTGCGACGCGCTGATCATCGCCACCGGCGCCAGTGCCCGTTATCTGGGCCTGCCTTCGGAAGAAACCTTCATGGGCAAAGGCGTTTCGGCCTGTGCTACCTGCGATGGTTTCTTCTACCGCAACCGTGAAGTTGCAGTCGTCGGTGGCGGCAACACCGCCGTTGAAGAAGCGCTGTACCTGGCCAACATTGCCAGCAAAGTCACGCTGATTCACCGTCGCGAAACCTTCCGCGCCGAGAAAATCCTGATCGACAAACTGCACGCGCGGGTTGCCGAGGGCAAAATCGTCCTCAAGCTGAACTCGACTCTCGACGAAGTGCTGGGCGACAAGATGGGCGTGACGGGTGCGCGCCTGAAGAACAACGACGGCAGCTTCGACGAGCTGAAAGTCGACGGCGTGTTCATCGCTATCGGCCACACACCGAACACCTCGTTGTTCGAAGGTCAGCTGACATTGAAAGATGGCTACCTGGTGGTTCAGGGCGGCCGTGAAGGCAACGCCACCGCGACCAGCCTGGAAGGTATCTTTGCGGCCGGTGACGTGGCTGACCACGTTTACCGTCAGGCAATCACTTCGGCGGGCGCCGGCTGCATGGCTGCACTGGACGCGGAGCGTTATCTGGACGATCTGCAGAACGCTAAGTTCTGAGTCTGATGAAATGAAAAAACCGGCGAAAGCCGGTTTTTTTTGCCTGCAATTTCATTGGCGCCGATGTCCTCTGTAGGAGCGAGCTTGCTCGCGATGACCGACTAGCATTCAACAGTGATGTCGATTGTTAGACCGCTATCGCGAGCAAGCTCGCTCCTACAGAGATAAGCGGCGCTGTAACGGCTGAGCTTCGAACTTCACACCCGCCAGACCATGCGCTATCAACGCCCGGATATTGCTGTGGTCGCTGCCCTCTGGCGTGGCAACCACCGAACGGTAGTGCTCGCCGAACGCCAGCAAGGCTTCTTCATCGCTCAAGCCTTCCAGCAGCGCCAGACCCAGGGTCTTGCACGAGCCTTCGTTCTGCCCGGCGGCGTTTTCGACGCCGCCGTTGTTGAAGGCCTGGGGCTGGTAATCGTAGCCAGCGGCGATAAACGCCAAGGTCTCGGCAAAGGCGTGGTTACCGCTTTTGAGGCTGGCGCGCAGGGTGTTCAGATCAGTCATGGGGTTTTCCTTTGGCAAACGCCGCTTGCTGTTCGGCATTGGCTTCTTGCTGGTATTGGGCTTTCCACTCGGCGTATGGCATGCCGTAAACCACTTCGCGTGCGTCATCGAGGCTGACCTCGATCTGGCGATCGTCGGCCTCGGCCTTGTACCACTTGGACAGGCAGTTGCGGCAGAAGCCGGCGAGGTTCATCAGGTCGATGTTCTGCACATCCTTGCGGCTGTCCAGGTGCGCGACCAGGCGGCGGAAGGCGGCGGCTTCGAGTTCGAGGCGTTGTTGCTCGGTCATGGGGTCTCTCTGAGACAGCTTCAAGCTACAAGCTTCAAGCTGCAAGATGGATTGCGGTGACTTGAAGCTTACAGCTTGTAGCTTGTCGCTTCTACAAAGCAGGCCGGCTCGCGGCGAGGGTGACCGACACCGACTCGGCGAAACGCAGGGCATGGGGTTTGTCGACTTCGACTTCGGCGTACAGCACCGATTCGTTGGTCATCACCAGATCGAGCAATTCCTGAGTCAGGCGTTCGAGCAAGGCAAAACGATTGCCCTCGACGTGGGCGATGATCGCCTTGGTGATGGTGCGGTAATTCAGTGCGTGGTCGATGTCGTTGTCGCGCACGGCGTCCTGCGCGGCATAGAGGATGGTCAGGTTGATCAACACATCCTGCTTGTTGAGGATTTCGTCCTCATTGATTCCGATGAAGGTCCGCAGACACAGGTCCTTGACCCGGATACGTGCCATTCCTGGCTGAAGTTGTGGCATTGCTACTTGCTCCGTCCAATCAATTGCAGGAATTCCTGGCGGGTGGTGCTCGACTCGCGGAAGGCGCCGAGCATCACCGAGGTGTTCATGGTTGAATTCTGCTTCTCGACGCCGCGCATCATCATGCACATATGCTTGGCCTCGATCACCACCGCGACACCGGCGGCCTGGGTCACTTGCTGAACCGTGTCGGCGATTTCCCGGGTGAGGTTTTCCTGAATCTGCAGGCGGCGGGCGAACATGTCGACAATCCGCGCGATCTTCGACAGACCCAGAACCTTGCCGGTTGGAATATAAGCCACATGGGCCTTGCCAATGAAGGGCAGCAGGTGATGTTCGCAGAGTGAGTAGAGTTCGATGTTGTCGACGATCACCATCTCGTCGTTATCGGAGTCGAACAGCGCACCGTTGACGATCTCCTCGACGCTTTGCGCATAGCCATGGCAGAGGTACTGCATCGCCTTGGCGGCGCGTGCGGGCGTGTCGATCAAACCTTCGCGATCCGGATTTTCACCCAGGCCGAGCAAAATTTCGCGGTAGTTTTGTGGCAGGGATAACGTCATACAACATCCTCGCGGGGCGGCTTATTTGACGTGCCGTCCGCCGTTGACTGTCAGGGTCGTTCCAGTGACATAAGGGTTGTCCAGCAGATAGCGCAGACTCTGGTAAATCACCTCGCTGCCGGGTTCGATACCCAGCGCGGACTTCGCCAGTGCCTTGGCGCGATACGCCGCGTCGTCGTCTGGGTTGAACATCAGCAGGGCCGGGGCGATGCCGTTGACCTTGACCCGCGGCGCATACTTCGCCGCGAAAGACAGCGTCAGGCTGTCCAGTCCGGCTTTGCTGGCGCAGTAGGCAATGTGCTTGCTGCTGCCCCTGCGGGTCACATCGTCGCTGATATGCACGATGTCCGCCGGGCTGGAGCGCTCCAGCAAGTCAGCACAATGCAGGTTGATCAGATAGGGCGCAAGCATATGCACGCTGAACATCTGGGTGAATGCGGCCGTTTCGCTGCCAGGCGTTTCAGCCAGCCAGGCTGAAGCGTTGTGAACAATCGCCCGCAGGCTATGGGTGTGAGTTTTCAGTTCGGCAATGAACGCCAGGATGCCGGCTTCGCTGGAGAAGTCGGCAAACAGCGCAATCGCGCCACGTTCACGCAGGGTCTGCACGCCTGGGCGCTCGCTGCGGTAGGTGATAATGACCGAATGACCTTCCTCCAGCAGCCGCAATGCGCAATGCAGGCCAACGCGCTGGCTGGCGCCAGTGATCAGGATCGGTGCAGGAGAAAGAGTCATGGAAAGCTCGCATCGAGGTATAGGCAAAACTATACCAGCGACTACGGGTGCACAGCCATGGAGCCTATGAGCCCGCAATCTTTGTAGGAGCAGCCGGTCGACGCTCGATTGGTCCGGGCGGCGTTCCGACGATGGACTCAAGAGCGGCGCGTTTATTCAGAGAACACGCGTTATCGTTAACGTCCATCGCGAGCAAGCTTGCTCCTACAGGGGGGCCGGCGTACGGGCGTGCCGTTCAGCCAGCCGGATAAAAGATGGGTCGACAGTGGAATGAAGAAATACACCATCAATGGCGTCAAGGCCAGGGTGCTGAAGAACACCCGATTCAACAGCCCCAGCTCGCCCAGCAAAGGACCCAGGAGCAGGTTGAAGAGCAGCGAGACTGGAAAGAACGCCAGCCAGATCGCCACAGCCTGCTTCCAGCGAGGAGGGCGGTGACCGGCTGCGCCAAACCAGCCATCGATGCCGCTGACCCGATGTTCCGAAGGATGAGCGAACAAATCGCTGCCCCGTGCCAGCCAGGCACTGCGCGAGGCAGAGTATTCCCAAGCATGCAGGGTCTGTTCATTGGCAAAGCGGAAGATGATCTGGAATTCGTCATCATCGGGCGGCGGAGCAAGTACGCCAGAGCCGAGATAGCCGGGGAAGTCGGTGGCCAGTTGTTCGCCTTCGCCAAGCCAGGCGATCAAATCCTGATAACGACCGTTGGCAACGCGGCGCGCCACCATCAGAGTGACGGGTGAGGTAGACATTGTGTATCTCCGAATTACTAGCGCAGCCCCGGATAGGGGACGCACTGCACGCAGCTCCGGGGTGATGGGCTGCGTTTAAGTACAAGCAAGGATTATTCCTGATTTTGCCAAATACACCAGCGACGGTGGTCGACTATCTACATCTTGAATGAGAGGTGTTTATGATGCATAAAATGGGATCCAATTCATTAGCCGGTACGTTCTGCTCAGATGCCCGTCATTACTGAATTTGCTCGTACATCACCTATTTCTCGCCCACTGGAGCAGGAAGAATTGTTCCCGATCCGGGAAGTGGCGCGGCTAACGGGCGTCAACCCGGTGACCCTGCGTGCCTGGGAGCGTCGCCACGGTTTGATTCTTCCCACACGCACCGACAGTGGGCATCGGTTGTATTCAATGACCGATATCGAGACGGTGCACAGCATCCTCAGCTGGATCGAGCGCGGCGTCGCGGTCAGTAAGGTCGGCAGTCTCCTGACCAAAACCAGCGCAGTTCAGGCGCAGTCCAACGCTATTGCTGGTGAAGATGCCCAAAGCGAATATGCGCAATGGCAGACGCAATTCAAGACGGCGGTCAGCGAGTTTGATGACCTGCAACTGGAGCGGCTGTATGGCCACGTGTATTCACGCTATGAACTGAGCGTTGTGTTCCAGGGCATCCTGATGCCGCTCTGGAAACAATTACTGCAACGGCAGGAGATGTTTGGTCAGACCAGCGAGTGGCTGTTCCTGGATGGCTTTTTGCGCGCTCGGGTCTCGCAACGTCTGGTGTTGCTACGCGGCTCGCAAGCGCGGCGGGTGCTGGTGACGGCCATGGCCGGACAGTGCCGTGAGCTCGAATTACTGGTGGCTGCCTTGTTTATGGGAAGCATGGAGGTTGGTGTCAGGGTGCTGACGGTGGGGCAGCCGTTCGATGAGCTGAGCCTGGTCTGCGAAAAAATCAAACTCCAGGCGCTTGTGCTGTTCTCCAACCATGCACCTGCTCCCGAGTTACTCAGACGCTTGAATCGTCTGGCCATTACCCTGAATTGTCCGGTAATGCTGGCTGGCGATGCGGCGAATCTGGCGCAGGAGAGTCTGGCGGGGTCGTCGATTGGGTGTCTGGGCAGCGATGTTCAATTGATGCCACAGCGCCTGCGGCGACTCCTGGCCAGTACGCTGGATACCTGAGAAGGAAAAGCCCTCAGGCATGCATTGCGGGATGGGTCAGGCGGTGCTGCTGAAGAATGAACTGGCGCAGACGTTCGGTTTCGTCCTTATCACTCTGGTTTAGACAATAAGCGAAGTAGCCGTGCTCGGTTTCGCGTTCGAAGGTGCCGCGCAGAGCGATGCGCTCGTAACCCGAAGGGCTGAACCAAAGAGCGAAATGCTTCGGTGGTTTGGTTCGGTTGCGAATTTCCAGCAACACCCCTTTGAACGACACTTCATGGACCCACAAAGCACCTGGCTGGCCCTTTGCGTTTTCCAGCGCAACCGGCTCTTCGAGCATCAAGCGCCATGGTCGAACCAAAGGCCCATCTTCATAAATGCTGGGTACACCGAGTCGCAAATGCAACGCATGAAACTCATCTTCCACCAGGTGCAGCGGAAAAGTGATTTGCTGGTTTTCGAATTGTGCCTGGATGGTGACTTGCTCATGTGCGGCAAGGCGGGTGAGCAGATCGCGAATCTGTGAGCCACCGTTGACCAACAGGCTCGACGTCGCATCCCGCACGTTGAGTTGCGGGTTGTGATGCATGGCCTGGATGAAGTCCAGCTCATCCTGAGTCAGGAGGGTGTCGCGCTGCATGATGTGCTCGAAAAAATAGTTACAAAGTCAGTGGTGATTGTAGTTAATGACAATTAATTCGAAGATCTGTTTGAACCGTTCGTCGCTTTTAGCGATTCGAGTCTGGTTTTAACCTCGGCCAATTGTGCTTCCAGATGTTCTACGCACTGCTGTAGCCAGTCAGGCGTTCAAGTGGCGGGTTCAACATAAATCGGGATATTGTCTTCGCCCTCCTATAAGCGATCACAACTCCATCGCTGGAGGCATTGATCATCGATAGACGCCATTCTGCTTCCTGTTTAGAACGCTGTATTTTAAGACAACATCGTGAGCCGTCCACTTGCCCTCAGCGGTTATTGAGGAGCAGTCACAGGTTTTTTGCTTCAGCTGTTAATATCCCGGTCTTTTACTCAGCTTCAGGATCAGATTGATGAAAGTCGCCATCCTTTCCGGTTCGGTATACGGCACGGCTGAAGAAGTCGCCCGGCATGCCGCAAACATTCTAAACGCAGCGGGTTTCCAGGCGTGGCACAAACCACGTGCGAGCCTGGCCGATGTCCTGGCATTTGGCCCCGAGGCGTTTCTTGCCGTGACCTCGACCACGGGCATGGGTGAGTTGCCGGATAACCTGCAACCGCTGTATTCGATGATTCGTGATCAATTGCCAGCTGCCTGGCGCGGTCTGCCCGGTGCGGTGATCGGTTTGGGCGATGCGAGTTACGGCGATACCTTCTGCGGCGGCGGCGAGCAGATGCGAGAACTGTTCGCCGAACTGGGTGTGCGCGAAGTCCAGGAAATGCTGCGTCTGGACGCCAGTGAAAGCGTCACCCCGGAAACCGACGCCGAGCCTTGGCTGGCGCAGTTCGCTAGCGCTCTGCGCAGCTGACAGGGCGTTCGCGCAGCAGCGCCAGCCAGGCCTGTGCGGCCTTCGATAAATAGGCGCCCTGGCGCCAGATGAAGACGATGTCCCAGCGTAGATAGCTGGGCGCCTTCAGCGTCAGGCGTACGACGCCTGGCCTGACCAAACCGCGTGCGACGACCCTGGGCAGCAACACCACTCCTTGCCCCGCGGCCACCAGTGCTGCGAGGAAATCCGCCTGACCGCTGCGTCCGCCTTCCTTCGGCGTGAAGCCCATTTGTTGGCACGCCTGGAGCAAACGGTCGTTGAGCACAAAACTGCGCTGATAGAGCAGAAACGGCGTGTCCGCCAACTCTTCCAGTCCAATCTCTGCCTTTGTGGCCAGTGGATGATCGGCTGGCAGCAGTGCGTCCAGCGGTTCGTCGCAGAACGGCTGAAAAGCAAATAGCGGATCCTTGGGCAGCAAACTGCCGCCCAGCTCCAGCTCACCACTCAATACGGCTTGCTCGATATTCAGGCTGCCACCTTCGAGCAGTTGCACGGTGATGTTCGGGTAACGCCGTCGGTATTCGGCAATCAGATTGGCGAACAACGCGTCGCTGCCGAGCAGCGGCAGCCCCAGTCGCAACTCCCCCCGGGCCAATTGGCTCAGATCATCCAGCTCGCTGAGCAACTCGTTACGTAGACGCAGCATGCCTTCAGCGCGCTGCAAGACCACGCTGCCGGCAGCGGTCAGGCGAATCTGCGAACCCAGCCGCTCCAGCAATGGCGTGCCGAGGCTGTGTTCGAGGTGCGCGACTTGTTTGCTGACGGCCGACTGGCTGATGTGCAGGGTCTTGGCTGCTTGGGTGAATCCGCCTTGGTGAATCACTTCGACGAAACTGCGCAGTTGTTTGAATTCCATGTTTGTAATTCCAGTTTGGAATGGTTTCCAGTCTAACAATTCGCTTCGGGGATGGTAGGTGCTTCTCTAAAATGAATGCCTGCGAGGACCGAAAGAAAATGAAACGTTCCACCTTGAAGCATGTGGGTCGACTGCTGTGCGAGCTGGCCATTCTGTTGGCTATTTATCTGCTGGGCTGTCAATTGGCGCTCTGGTTGTCCTGGCCAATTCCCGGTGGCGTCATCGGGCTGGCGCTATTGCTGCTGGCGTTTGCCTTTGGCTGGGTCAAACCGGCGGCGTTGCAATTGGGCGCTGGGCTACTGATGGCAGAAATGCTTTTGTTCTTCATTCCGGCACTGATGAGCCTGCTCAATTACGGCGGTCTGCTGCGCCAGGACGGTTGGCGGATCCTGCTGGTAATTGGCGTCAGTACGCTGATGGTGATGCTGGTCACGGCGTTTACCGTGGAGTTGGCCTGCCGGTGGAGGATGCGTCATGAAGCTTGAACTGATGCCGATGTTCTGGCTGGCCTTTACGCTCTCGGCCTATTTGTTCAGTCGCTGGCTCTATCGGCGTACGGGTCGCTACTTGCTGTCGCCGCTGATTCTGGTGCCCGCGTTGTTGCTGGCTCTTGCCGTGCCACTGCACACGGCCTATGCGGAGTATTCGACCGACACTCATTGGCTGATGCTGGTGTTGGGGCCAGTAACGGTGGCTTTCGCGGTACCGATCTGGCAGCAGCGGCAGTTGTTGGTTCGTCATTGGTCGGCGTTATTGCTCGGCATGCTGGCCGGCAGCATAGCGTCCATCGGCAGCTCCTATGGTCTGGCCAAGGCGCTGGCGCTGGACAGCTCAGTGACTATGTCGCTGGTGCCGCGCTCGATCACCACGCCCTTCGCCATGCCGTTGGCCCATGACTTGGGCGGCGTGCCGGAATTGACTGCAGTGTTTGTGATGTTTACCGGCGTCTTCGGCGCCATGCTTGGCGGCATTCTGCTCAAGTGGCTGCCGCTGCGCAGTGCCTTGGCCCGTGGCGCGCTGTTTGGCGTCGGCGCTCACGGTGCGGGCGTCAGTCGCGCTCATGAAGTGGGGGGCGAAGAAGGCTCGGTGGCCGGGTTAGTCATGGTCCTGACGGGGCTGTTGAATCTGTTCGCGGCCCCTCTACTGGCGTCTCTGCTTTGATATTAACTTGAACTGATTGATACAAAACTCAGCTCTGACTCGCTAGGCCAGTAAGCTGGCTGCCAATGCAACTACCCCAAGCCCGGTGGCTGACTAGACTGATCGGAGGTTAGCAAAAATAATAAAAATCGAAACATTCCGAGGTCATTTCCGTGAACGTAGTCCCCGTTCAATCGACACAAAATGTGAAAGACCAGGTCAGCGCCGCTGAGTGGCAGACCAGGGTGGATTTGGCAGCCTGTTATCGGCTGGTGGCGATGCATGGTTGGGACGATCTGATCTTCACCCACATCTCGGCCAAGGTGCCGGGTACTGAAGATTTTCTGATCAATCCCTTTGGCTTGATGTTTCACGAAATCACCGCGTCCAGCCTGGTGAAGGTCGATCAGGCCGGCAACAAGCTGATGGACAGTCCCTACGAGATCAATCCCGCGGGCTACACCATCCATAGTGCTGTGCACGAAGTGCGTCACGATGTGGTGTGCGTCCTGCATACCCATACTGCTGCTGGCGTGGCGGTTTCGGCGCAGAAGCAAGGCGTGTTGCCGATCAGCCAGCAATCGCTGTTCGTGCTGTCCAGCCTTGCCTATCACGGCTATGAAGGTGTGGCGCTGAACCACGAAGAGAAGGCGCGACTGCAAGCCGATCTTGGTGAGAACAATTTCCTGATGCTGCACAACCATGGTCTGCTGACCTGTGGCGGCACGATTGCCGATACCTTCCTGATGATGTTCACCTTCCAGCGAGCCTGCGATATCCAGGTGATGGCGCAGAACGGCGCGGCGGAACTGATCTCCATCGAACCGCAGATTCTGGCAGGGGCCAAGGCCATGATCGCCGGCGTTACGAAAAGTGCTCAAGGGATGGGTGGCGCGTTGGCTTGGCCGGCGCTGCTACGCAAACTCGATAAACAAGACTCGGGGTACAAACTCTAATGCAACTCGCCGAGATCCCTCTTTGCGTCTGGCGCAAACGCGGGCAGAGCTTTCTGTTTCGCGGCCAGACCATTCGCTACTGGATGGCGGGGCAGGGTGAACCGCTGTTGCTGATTCATGGCTTCCCGACCGCCAGTTGGGATTGGCATTATCTTTGGCAGCCGCTGACCCAGCGCTACCGGGTGATTGCCTGCGACATGCTCGGCTTCGGCGACTCGGCCAAACCGCTGGATCATGAGTACAGCCTGCTGGAGCAGGCTGACCTGCAACAGGCGCTGCTGGAACATTTGAGTATTGAGCAACCGGTGCATGTGCTGGCCCATGATTATGGCGATAGCGTTGCCCAGGAGCTGCTCGCCCGTCATTACGAAGCCAGTACCCATATCGCCAGTTGCGTGTTTCTCAACGGTGGGCTGTTTCCGGAAACCCATCGTCCAGTGCTGATGCAAAAACTCTTACTTAGCCCCTTGGGGTGGATGATTGGCCGGGCGTTCAGTCGTGAGAGGCTGGTTAAAAGCTTCAGTCAGATCTTCGGTCCTCAGACCCGACCCAGCGAAAGTGCGCTGGATGACTTCTGGAGCCTGATCAATAACAACCATGGGCAGCGAGTCCTGCACAAATTGATCAGCTACATTCCGGAGCGTCGGGTGCAGCGCGAGCGCTGGGTCAGCGCCATGCAGCGAGGTGACGTGCCGCTGCGGGTCATTGATGGCGAAGTCGATCCGATTTCCGGCGCGCACATGGTCGAGCGTTACCGGGAATTGATCCCTGAGCCGGACACCGTACTGCTGGCGGGTATCGGCCATTACCCGCAGACCGAAGCACCGTGTCAGGTGCTCAAACATTATCTGGATTTTCGTGACCAGATTATTTCCTCGCCTCGGGAAATGGCCTGTTTCTGAAATAGCTGCTCCTACATCTATGGTTACTCCCTCGCCACAGGTTTTTCGTTAGCCGCCAACTATCCCCCTGCCTTATCGCGCACCATTCAGCCTGCACCGTGTTTATTGTGACCAGCAAGCCTGTGCCTGACACTCAACATATTGTCCATTGGCCCTGCTGGAGTTCTGTATGAATGAGTCTGTGCGCTTCGAAGATAAAGTCGTGATCGTCACGGGGGCCGGCGGTGGCCTCGGACGGGCCCACGCGCTGCTGTTCGCCAAACATGGTGCAAAAGTGTTGGTCAACGATCTTGGCGGATCGGCTCAGGGCGAAGGCGCCAACGCTTCAGCGGCAGACCGGGTAGTGGCAGAGATTCGTGAGGCTGGCGGCATAGCCCAAGCCAACCACGACTCGGTGACCGACGGCGACAAAATCGTCCAGAACGCTCTGGACGCATTCGGCCGTATTGACGTAGTCGTTAACAACGCTGGAATCCTGCGGGACAAAACCTTCCACAAAATGGACGACAGCGACTGGGACCTGGTTTATCGCGTGCATGTCGAAGGCGCCTATAAAGTCACCCGCGCCGCCTGGCAGCATATGCGTGAGCAAAACTATGGACGGATCATCTTCACCGCCTCGACCTCAGGCATCTATGGCAACTTCGGCCAGTCCAACTATGGCATGGCCAAACTCGGCCTTTATGGGCTGACCCGCACCCTGGCCATCGAAGGCCGCAAGAGCAACATTCTGGTCAACGCCATCGCCCCCACCGGCGGCACGCGTATGACCGAAGGCCTGATCCCGCCGCAAGTCTTCGAACAACTCAAACCGGAACTGGTCAGCCCGCTGGTGGTGTACCTGGCCAGCGAAAACTGTCGGGAAACCTCCGGCCTGTTTGAGGTGGGCGGTGGCTGGATGGGCAAAGTACGTTGGGAACGCAGTCTTGGTGCCGGGTTCGATCCCCGTGCAGGTTTTGCCCCTGAAGACGTGGCAGCCCATTGGCAACAAATCTGCGACTTTGAAGGCGCGGCGCATCCGAAAGATAACATTGAAGCGCTGAAGGAAATGATGGGGAACTTGCAGAAGTATTCACTTTGATTCTGCAGTAAACATCGCGTTGTTATCGGGCTTTCCTTTGGTTTTCCCAATCATCAGGCATAAAAAAAGCCGCTGTATAAGCAGCGGCTAAAGTAAGACGTTAGATCAAGGAGCTATAAATCTACGTCAGTGAACTCGGTGGTGACACATTGAATAATGTTTTTTCAATCTGTCTAAAAGCTGTCGATCAGAAGTGGCATATTCACACTTCGGAGTTTGCTCTTTCTGGCGGTTTGCCGTGAGAGCCCAGCAATAATAAGTACTTATCGCCCCATGAAAAATAGCGATTCGGGACAATAACTGTTACAGCTTGAGTAACAGTCGCCGTTCAGACCCGCGCTCCAATCCTGTAGCAGCGGGTTAACCATTTTTTTTACGGCTGGTAGCCCATTCGCCAGCTCACCGCCTGCGTTGCCGCCAACAAACGCTGCGCTGCCGGGCCATTCTCATCGGCATGAAACAACGACGTTGGTCCGACCACTGTCAGCACTGCAGCCACATTCCCGACCGCGTTGAACACCGGTGCCGACAGTGCGTCCACCCCCGGCATCAGCAAGCCGTGCACATGATGCAGGCCGCGTCGACGAATCTGCTCGCACACTGCCGCGTAAACCTTCTCATCGGCCAGCAGATGGTTATCGCTCGCCTTCAGTTCCTGCTCACGCAACTCGACGGTTTCACGGTTTGGCAAGAAAGCGCTGAACACCAACCCGGTCGATGAACTGAGCAATGGCAACACTGAACCCAATTGTGTGACCACCGTTATCGCGCGCACTGCCGGTTCGATATGCACCACGGTCGCGCCCTGATTACCCCATACCGCGAGGAAGCAGGTTTCGTTCAGTTCATCGCGCAACTCGGCCAACGGCAGCGCGGCGACTTTCAGCACGTCCATACTGTTTAGAGCGGCCAAACCCACGCGCAACGCTTCACGGCCCAGGCCGTAATGGTTGGTGGCGGTATTTTGCTCGGCAAACCCGCTGGCAATCAGTGCCTGCAAATAGCGATGGACCTTGCTCGCCGGCATCTGCACGTGTTCGGCCAGACGCGACAAAGAAGTGGACGGCGACAGTTGCGCCAAGGCCTTGAGGATGTCAGTACCGACCTCGGCCGAGCGGACTTTCTGTTTACCGTTGCTGTCACTGGTGTTGCGCGGCTTTTCCATGGAGGCGGTGTGATCCCGAGACGAATGGGCGTCTTTATAGCTTGACGGTCAATACCAATCAAATTACGTTATGCGTAATTGAATTACGATAAAAATAACGCAGCGTGCTGAGACTTCTTGATCGGAAGGTGCAGCCCTCTGCCCACTCCACTCAGGAGGCTCCATGACCCTCGATTCCTCGGCGCCAGCGCTGGTTTATCAGTCAGGCTTTGGCAACGAATTCAGCAGTGAAGCGCTGCCCGGCGCATTGCCCGTCGGCCAGAACTCCCCGCAAAAAGCACCCTACGGTCTCTACACCGAACTGTTCTCCGGCACCGCGTTCACCATGGTTCGCAGCGAAGCGCGGCGCACCTGGATGTACCGCATACAGCCATCGGCCAATCACCCGGCGTTCGTCAAGCTGGATCGGCAACTGGCTGGCGGTCCGTTGGGTGACGTCACGCCTAATCGTCTGCGCTGGAATCCGTTGGACATCCCCTCCGAGCCGACCGATTTCATCGATGGTCTGGTCAGCATGGCCGCCAACTCTGCGGCGAATAAGCCCGCCGGGATCAGCATCTACAACTACCGCGCCAATCGCTCGATGGAGCGGGTGTTCTTTAACGCTGACGGCGAGTTGCTGGTGGTGCCGGAGCAGGGCCGTTTGCGCATCGCCACCGAACTGGGCGTGCTGGAGCTGGAACCGCTGGAAGTCGCCGTGCTGCCTCGGGGCCTGAAATTTCGTGTTGAACTGCTCGATGCCCAGGCTCGCGGCTACATCGCCGAGAACCATGGCGCGCCATTGCGCTTGCCGGACCTGGGGCCGATTGGCAGCAACGGCCTGGCCAATGCGCGGGACTTCCTGACGCCGGTCGCCCATTACGAAGACCTCAAGCAGCCCACCACCCTGGTGCAGAAATTCCTCGGCGAACTCTGGGGCTGCGAGCTCGATCATTCGCCGTTGAACGTGGTCGCTTGGCACGGCAACAACGTGCCGTACAAATATGACCTGCGGCGTTTCAACACCATTGGCACGGTCAGCTTCGACCATCCTGATCCGTCGATTTTCACCGTCCTCACTTCGCCGACCAGTGTCAACGGTCTGGCCAACCTCGACTTCGTGATCTTTCCGCCACGCTGGATGGTGGCCGAGAACACCTTCCGTCCACCGTGGTTCCATCGCAACTTGATGAACGAGTTCATGGGCCTGATCCAGGGCAGCTACGACGCCAAGGCCGAAGGCTTCCTGCCGGGCGGCGCGTCCCTGCACAGCTGCATGAGCGCCCACGGGCCGGACGGCGAAACCTGCAGCAAAGCGATTGTCGCTGAGCTCTCACCGAGCAAGATCGACAACACCATGGCCTTCATGTTCGAGACCAGCCAAGTGCTGCGTCCGAGCCGCTTCGCCCTCGACTGCCCGCAGTTGCAGAACAACTACGATGCTTGCTGGGCTTCGTTGCCCGCTACCTTCAATCCGAACCGGAGATAACCCATGAATCAGCCAACCATCACTCGTAGCTGGGTTGCCTCCGCCAACGACCACGCCGACTTCCCGCTGCAAAATCTGCCGTTGGGTGTGTTCAGCATCAACGGTTCTGCACCTCGCAGTGGCGTGGCGATCGGTGAGCACATCTTTGATCTGGAAGCGGCGCTGGACGCCGGTCTGTTTGACGGTGCGGCACGCGCGGCAGTCGAAGCGACTCGCGGCGGTCAGTTGAACGCGTTTTTTGACTTGGGCCGAGGCGCTCGTGTCGCGTTGCGTGAACGCCTGCTGGAACTGTTCGCCGAAGGCAGCACCCTGCACGGCAAGATCGAAGCCCAAGGCGCAAAATTGCTGCCACTGGCTGCGAACTGCCACATGCACCTGCCAGCAAAAATCAATGACTACACCGACTTTTACGTCGGTATCGAGCACGCACAGAACGTCGGCAAACTGTTCCGTCCCGACAATCCACTGCTGCCGAACTACAAATACGTGCCGATTGGTTACCACGGCCGCGCGTCGACCATTCGCCCGTCCGGCACTGACGTGCGTCGGCCAAAAGGTCAGACCCTGCCGGCCGGTCAGACCGAGCCAACTTTCGGCCCGTGCGCGCGCCTGGACTATGAGCTGGAGCTGGGCATCTGGATCGGTCAGGGCAACGCCATGGGCGACTCGATTGCCATTGGCGATGCAGCAGAGCACATCGCAGGTTTCTGCCTGCTCAACGACTGGTCGGCGCGGGACATTCAGGCGTGGGAGTACCAGCCGCTGGGTCCATTCCTGTCGAAAAGCTTCATCACCAGCATCTCGCCGTGGGTGGTGACGGCCGAAGCGCTGGAACCGTTCCGTCGTGCCCAGCCAGCTCGTCCGAAAGGTGACCCACAGCCGCTGCCGTACCTGTTCGACAAGCGTGATCAGGCCGCCGGTGCCTTCGATATCGAACTGGAAGTGTTGTTGCTCACCGAAGCCATGCGCGAGCAAAACCTGCCAGCCCATCGTTTGACCTTGAGCAATACCAAGCACATGTACTGGACCGTGGCGCAGATGGTTGCGCACCACAGCGTCAACGGTTGCCAGTTGCAGGCCGGCGATCTGTTCGGTTCGGGCACCTTGTCGGGGCCTGAGAATGGTCAGTTCGGCAGCCTGCTGGAAATCACCGAAGGCGGCAAAAAGCCGATCGAACTGGCCTCGGGCGAAGTGCGTAAATTCCTCGAAGACGGTGACGAAATCATCCTGCGTGCTCGCTGCAGCGCTGACGGTGTCGCCTCCATCGGTTTCGGCGAATGCCGCGGCAAAATCCTGCCAGCCCATTAAGAGGTTCGCGCCATGGAACTCTATACCTACTATCGCTCGACCTCGTCCTATCGGGTGCGTATTGCGCTGGCACTCAAGGGGCTGGATTACCAGGCGTTGCCGATCAATCTGATCGCCGCCCAAGGTGGCGAACATCGGCAGTCGGCGTACCTGAGCGTCAACCCGCAGGGCCGCGTGCCGGCCTTGCGCACCGATGAAGGCGACTTGCTGATCCAGTCGCCGGCGATCATCGAGTACCTCGAAGAACGTTATCCACAGGTGCCGCTGCTGTCCAAAAATCTGGTCACCCGCGCCCACGAGCGTGGGGTGGCGGCGTTGATCGGTTGCGATATTCATCCGTTGCACAACGTCAGCGTGCTCAACCTGCTGCGCCAATGGGGCCACGACGAGGTTCAGGTGGTGCAGTGGATCAGTCACTGGATCACCCAGGGGCTGGTGACGGCCGAGCACTTGATCGGCAATGAGGGTTACTGCTTCGGCAGCGAGCCGGGGTTGGCGGATGTCTACCTGATCCCGCAGTTGTATGCGGCTGAGCGGTTCAACATTTCCCTTGAGGTCTATCCCCGGATTCGCCGGGTGGCCGCGTTGGCTGCTCAGCATCCGGCGTTTCTCAAGGCTCACCCGGCACAGCAGCCCGATACCCCGCAATAAAGCTGATCGGACGCAGAGCATCCATGGCGGCATTCCCACGCAGAGCGTAGGAATGCCGCCATGTATCTGTGATTTGCGGGTTTACACGGTTGGCATAGGAGCTGGCGCAGCCTGCGATCTTTTGGGCCTCAATGCCCAATCGAATTGGGCAGCAAGTACCGTGATGAAGTTTGATCTGGCCCAGTGTCAGGAGGCGCTGGCCCGGATCAAACGCAGCCCCCATCTGGTAGGGATAGAGCCGTCTTCCCGTTGCAGATGATTGATTGAAGCTTTGAAGCGTTCCTTCAGCTGAGCTTTGGCGGCTGACGTTAGCCGATCCACATCGTAGGTTTCGCTAAGTGATTCCCACAGTTCGTCGAAGTGCGGATGCCACTCAACATCCAGATCTTCAAACTCGACGCAGGTAAAACCTTCGCGGAGTAACTCGAGCCACCCCTCCTGGGTTCGAGTGCGTGGATCGCCCATCGGCAAATGCGCAAGTGCATCTTGTTGGGCGACAGGTCGAAAAACCTCCAGGTACAACTTGCCAACCTCTCCCAGCAAGAAGCCTCGTCCGACGATCGCCGCCAGTTTCCCGTCATCACGCAAGACGCGGCGAATCTCAACGAGGACCTGTTCGATGTCATCCATCAACATCAGGGCCAGATGCGACAGGACAAAATTAACGCTACCAGTCGCCGTCGACAGCGTCTGTGCCCGTTCTTTCAGCAGGACCACACTTTCAGGAAGCGTTGCGCGCGCTGCGTCCAGTTCTGCCTGGCTCATGTCCACGCCGATCAACTGCAATGCCGGTTGCTGCCGATTGGCCAGCAACGTGAGCAAGTGTCCGTCCCCGCACGCGAGGTCCAGTACGGTCAGTGCAGCGCTTGAGGTAGGTATAAGCGATGCCAACACTGCATACGAAGAGGCCTGGCTCGACGTCCTCAGATGGGCAAATGCGGCGCTGGTCGTCCCGGTACGGCGTTGGTGAAAGTCCTGCAGAAATCGTTCAGCGGGGGAAATAACGTACATGACGACCTCATCCATGGGGTGGACGGGCAGTGTACGGAAAAGCGGTCGGGGCGATGACGCAGTACTCAATGAACAGTATTGATCATTCAGGTGTACGCAACCCCTGTAGGAGCTGCCGCCAGGCTGCGATCTTCTCGCTTCAATGCACAATCGAGTTCGGTGGCAAATGCCCCAACCGCTCGGTCAGCCGTAACCGCTGGATAGGGTCTTCACTGAGCAGCAACGCATGCTCCAGATCGAAGCGTTCGGCATTCGGGCAGTCGAGGCGTTGATACAGGCTGGCGCGGGCCAGGTAATCGGCTGCGCTGGCGTTACCGAGTTCCAGCACGCGTTCGGCGTCGATCAGCGCGCCGAGGTTGTCGTCATTGGCAAGGTGCAACTGCCGCAGGTTGCGCGACAGGCGCTGCAGCATGTGAACCGGCTCGGCGGTGAGCAAATGCTCTGCACTCAGCTTCATGTTCGGGCCATATTGGCGTTGCAGCAGTTCACGGCAATCATTGGGATACAGCCGCCGTCCGCCGCATGGGTCGAGCAGATGGTCGGCGCCCGGCACACACAGCAGGAAATGCCCCGGAAAGTTGACGCCGACCATGGGGATCTCCAAGCGCCTGGCCAGCTCCAGGGCGATCAGCCCCAGCGCCAGCGGTTGTCCGCGTCTGCGTTCCAGTACTTTATTGACCAGCGCAGCCTGGGGCCGCAGCGGAGTGGAGTCATCCTGCGCAAAGTTCAGGTCATTCATTCGGCGCAACAAGGGCTGCCCGAGCTCACTCACCGGCAACATCGGCAAACCGGAGCTGACCCGTTGTTCCAGCTCTTTGAAGTTGTGCAATAACACCTCTGGATCTACCGCCGGATCGTGCTCGACAGCGATCCACACTGTCGCGTCAAAGAGCGCCGGTGGAGAGCGTTGCAGGCAGGCGAAAAAAGCTTGGCGGGGCGTCATCAAAATCTCCGGTGAATGCCTCGTTTTAGCCCCGTCGCCGGCTTTCGTCCAGTGCTGTACACATGACGTTGCAGGTTATGTCTTAAAGCCTGCAAACAGCCTCGGCTTATTCCCGTGCGCTTCAGCAATCTTCCGCCGCAAGACTATACTGGCGACATAAGCTTGATTCGGGAGCCCGATGATGTTTGCTCTCATGCAAAGCACCCGCCTTGAATCGCTGCACCTTAGCGTCGACCCAAAGACCGGGTTGAAAGCGGTGATTGCTATCCATTGCAGTCGCTTGGGGCCTGCCCTGGGCGGTTGTCGTTACCTTGCCTATCCCGACGATGAAAGTGCTGTGGTCGACGCTGTGCGTCTGGCTCAGGGAATGAGTTACAAGGCTGCATTGGCCGGTCTGCCCCAAGGCGGCGGCGTAGCAGTGATCGTTCGCCCGCCCCATGTCGAAAGTCGCGCCGCCTTGTTTGAATCCTTCGGCCGCTGCATCGAACAGCTTGACGGTCGCTACATCACCGCCATCGACAGTGGCACCTCGGTTGCCGACATGGATTGCATTGCCCAACAGACCCAGCATGTCACCAGCACCACCGCGGCGGGCGACCCTTCGCCGCACACTGCCATGGGCGTGTTCGCGGGGATCCGCACCACCGCCATGGCCCGTTTGGGCAGCGATAACCTCGAAGGTTTGCGCATTGCCATTCAAGGTCTGGGCAATGTCGGCTTCGCGCTTGCCGAGCAGTTGCACGCGGCAGGTGCCGAATTGCTGGTCAGTGACATCGACCCCGGTAAAGTGCAGTTGGCCATGGAGCTATTGGGTGCCCATCCGATTGCCAATGATGCGTTGCTCAGCACCCCGTGCGACATCCTCGCGCCTTGTGGTCTGGGCGGTGTGCTCAACAGCCACAGCGTCGCCCAATTGCGTTGCGCGGCGGTAGCCGGTTCCGCGCACAATCAACTGACCAACCTGCAAGTCGCCGATCAACTGGAAAATCGCGGGATTCTGTATGCACCAGACTACGTGATCAATTCCGGCGGGCTGATTTACGTCGCGCTGAAACATCGCGGTGAAGAGCTGACGACCATTACGGCTCACCTCTCGAAAATCGGCGCGCGGCTGACCGAAATCTTCGCCCACGCCCAGGCCGAAAAACGCTCCCCGGCGCGGGTAGCGGACGAGTTGGCGGAGCGCCTGCTATACCCATAGGAGAGAGCAAAGGCCCCACCACGGTTACTTGCTCGAAAGGCCCGCGCCATAAGCGCCGGGCTCATCAGCATCACGCTTACCCGGCGTGCAAGGAACTGTGCCATGCCCCAAAAGGTTAACCTCCCCTATACCCGCTACTTATCCCCCGAAGGCCACCTGCTCGGAGAACTTCCCGCCTGGGCGGATAATTTCAATCTGCTGACGCGCCTCTACCGGCAGATGGTCCTGACCCGTCTATTCGATCAGAAAGCCGTCGCCCTGCAACGCACCGGGCGCATCGGGACCTACGCACCGACCCTCGGCCAAGAGGCGATCGGTGTGGCGATTGGTAGCCTGATGCAACCCGAAGATGTGCTGGTGCCGTATTACCGCGACACCGCCGTGCAATTGATGCGCGGGGTACGCATGGAAGAAATTCTTTTGTACTGGGGCGGCGACGAGCGCGGTAGCGACTACGCCGAGCCGGCGGTGGCTCAGGACTTCCCCATCTGCGTGCCGATTGCGACTCAGGCGCTGCATGCCTGCGGCGTGGCCAGTGCATTCAAGATCCGTGGCGAACACCGGGTGGTAGTGACCACGTGCGGCGACGGCGCCACCAGTAAAGGCGATTTCCTCGAAGCCCTCAACGTGGCTGGCGCTTGGCAGTTGCCGGTGGTGTTCGTGATCAACAACAACCAATGGGCGATCTCGGTGCCGCGGCGAATTCAGTGCGGCGCGCCGACGCTGGCGCAGAAGGCGATTGGCGCCGGGTTCCACGGCGAGCAGGTCGACGGCAATGACATGCTCGCGGTGTATGAGCGCATACAAATTGCCCTGGAACGGGCGCGCCAGGGCAAAGGCCCGGTGCTGCTGGAATGCCTGAGTTATCGGCTTGGCGACCACACCACTGCGGACGACGCCACACGCTATCGACCCGCCGATGAGGTCAAGCAAGCCTGGCTTGAAGAGCCGATCAAACGCTTGCAACGTTTCATGGCCGGGCAGGGCGTCTGGGATGAAGGCCGCGAGCAGGCGCTGATCGCTGAATGCCAAGGGCTGGTGCAGCGTGCTGTGGATAACTTCGACGCGGCCGGCAATCAGCCGCCGGAATCAGTGATGCAATACGTCTATGCCCAGTGGCCGGCAGCGTTGGCTGAGCAGCGCGAATGGCTTCTCGAACGGGTAGCGCGGCGCGCGGGAGGTTCGGCTCATGAGTAACGAAAAAGTCAGCCTCCTGGAAGCGGTGAATCTGGCCATGCATCGAGCCATGAGCGAAGACGAAAATGTCATCGTCCTTGGCGAAGACGTCGGTGTGAACGGCGGGGTGTTCCGCGCCACCCAAGGGCTGCGGGACAGCTTCGGCTTCAAACGCGTGATCGACTCGCCGCTGGCCGAAACCATGCTCGGCGGACTGGTGGTGGGCATGGCCGCCCAAGGCTTGAAGCCCGTGGTGGAAATCCAGTTCATGGGCTTTATCTACGCCACCATGGAGCACTTGGTGTCCCACGCCAGCCGCATGCGCAACCGCACCCGGGGGCGGATCACTTGCCCGATGGTATTGCGCTCGCCGATGGGTGCCGGGATTCGTGCGCCGGAACATCACAGCGAAAGTACCGAAGCATTGTTTGCGCATATTCCTGGGCTGCGGGTGGTGATTCCCTCATCGCCCGCCAGAGCCTATGGCCTGCTGCTGGCGGCCATTGATGATCCTGATCCGGTGGTGTTTCTTGAGCCAACCCGGCTCTACAGAATGAACCCGCAACCGCTAATCGATGACGGCAAACGCCTGCCGCTGGATACCTGTTTTACCCTGCGCGAAGGCAGCGACATCACCTTGATCAGTTGGGGCGCCAGCGTCATGGAAACCCTGCAGGCCGCCACGCTTTTGGCGGAACAGGGCATTTCGGCAGAGGTGATCGATGTCGCCTGCGTCAAACCCTTGGACCTTGACACTCTGGAAGCCTCGGTACGCAAAACCGGTCGTTGCGTGATCGTCCATGAAGCGCCGCGCTCCTGCGGGGTCGGCGCAGAAATCGCTGCCAGCCTCTACGAGCGGGCCTTGCTGGAGTTGCAGGCACCGATCCAGCGCGTCACGGCGCCGGACATCCCGCCGCCGCTGTATCGGCTTGAAAACCTGTATATCCCCAACGTTGAAGACATCCTGCACGCCTGCGATACCGCACTGAATTTCGCCTGAGGAGGCCGTGATGAAATATTTCAAACTGCCCGATCTGGGTGAAGGTTTACAGGAAGCGGAGATCGTCGAGTGGCACGTCAAGGTCGGCGATACGGTGAAGGCCGATCAACTGCTGGTCTCGGTGGAAACCGCCAAAGCGCTGGTGGATATCCCTGCGCCTTATGATGGCGTGGTGGCCAAAACCTACGGTGGCGAAGGTGACATCCTGCATGTTGGCGAGCCCTTGCTCGGCTATGAAGGCGAAGCGGACGCAGGCACCGTGGTCGGGCGGCTTGAAGGTGGCGGCAACAGCCAGGACGATCAGTTTTTTGTCGGCGCCGCGCCCTCGACTCGCGAACACATGACTACCCGCGCCACTCCGGCAGTGCGGCAATTGGCACGGCAACTGGGCGTCGACTTGAGTGCACTGAGCGGTTCCGGCGCTGATGGCCTGATCACTCGCAGCGATGTCGAAGGCGCGTCCCAGACTGAGCGCGACAAATTCGGCGGCGAAAAGCTGCGCGGTGTGCGTCGCAGCATGGCGCTGAACATGGCCAGGTCCCATGCCGAAGTAGTGCCTGTGACGATCTTCGGTGATGCCGATTTGCACCGCTGGGGTCAGGCCCGGGATCCGTTGATTCGCCTGGCCAAGGCCATGGCAGCCGCGTGTGCGGTGGAGCCGGTGTTGAACAGCGGGTTCGACGGCAAGTCGCTGTCAATCAAACAGCACCCAACACTCGACCTGGGGATCGCCGTGGACACGCCAGACGGTCTGTTTGTGCCGGTCCTGCGCGATGTCGGCAATCGAGCGTCAGCAGACCTGAAAGAAGGCATGAGTCGATTGCGAGCCGACGTGCAGGCCCGCTCGATACCGCCCCAAGAGATGATGGGCGCGACCCTGACACTGTCCAATTTCGGCACCTTGTTCGGGCGTTACGCCAACCCGGTAGTGGTGCCGCCGCAAGTGGCAATTCTCGCCGCCGGCGGAATTCGCGAAGAACCGGTCGCCATGAACGGCAAAGTGGTGGTGCATCCCGTCTTGCCGCTGTCGTTGACCTTCGATCATCGGGCGGTGACCGGTGGCGAGGCGGCGCGGTTTTTCAAGGCGTTGGTCGAGGCCCTGGAAAAGCCTGAGGACTAGACTTTTCATTCGCCCATGAAAAAGGCCCTGAGCCATTTGACTCAGGGCCTATTCAATTCGGGCGTTGCTTACTTGACGGACTTGGCGGCTTTCGCGGGCTTAACCGGCTCAGCTGCTTCAGGCGCTTCAACCGGTTCGGCTACTTCAACTACTTCAGCCGGCACGTTGAGCAACTCGGACAATGCATCCGGTTGGCTCTTGAATGCCTTGGCGAACACATCGCGGTTTTTCGCCATGTAGATCCCGGCTTCTTCCACTTGCTGCTCAGTCAGTGACGGAACAGCTTTTTGCAACACTTCGGCCAGCAATTCAGCCAGTTCGAGCATTTTGTCATGACGGTCAGCTTCGGCTTTATCCATGAACAAACGCTCCAGATCTCGGCTGCTGCGGTATACCACTTCGACGGCCATTCACCACCTCACATGCCTTTACGAAAGTTGTCTTTTGCGACTACTGTATTTTTATACAGCTAAAAGGATAAGCGAATCCCTGCGCTTTGGGTAGTGGCTTTTTAATGTAGCTGGGAATTGGGGTTTGTCAGGTAGGTCGAGGCGCCTGAATCGCGGGCAAGCCTCGCTCTTACAGAATTTGCGCGGACCTTGTGGAGCGAGCGGTGCGGCGATCCGACTTGCCCGCGATAGCGTCAGTACAGGCACCACAGAAAAGTGCCTCATATCAGCCAGCCATCATCTTACTTCTCAGCCTCTGGCCTTTTTTCTGCATGCAGATCAACCGTCACGTCAACATCCGGTCTAACCGACCTAAGGAAATAGCATCGTGAAAATCAATTGGGCCGAAAATCTTCGCCAAAACGTTCATCAGTTGGCCGAGTCGCTGGGCAATCTGTTCGTCGAAACGTTCCACTACCTGGCGCTGTTCGCCATTGGTGCGGTGACGGCCTGGGCTGCGGTGATGGAATTTTTGCAGATGATCGAGGCGGGTCACATCAAGATCGATGACATTCTGCTGCTGTTCATCTACCTCGAACTGGGGGCGATGGTCGGGATTTACTTCAAGACCAATCACATGCCAGTACGCTTCCTGATCTACGTGGCGATCACCGCGCTTACGCGCCTGCTGATCTCCAACGTCTCGCACCACAATCCGCCAGACGTGGGCATTATTTATCTGTGCGGTGGGATTTTGCTGTTGGCATTTTCGATTCTGGTGGTGCGTTACGCTTCTTCGCAGTTCCCTTCCGTGAAGATCGCCCACCCGAAACGCAAGGTCGATGCGGGTTCCAGCGATCATCCGGAAGTCGAGGAGGAGGGCGAGCGTTAAATCCTCACCGCGAGATGGGGTTGGCCGGTCGGCCAGCCCTTGCGTGGAGGTGACAGCAGCTTGAGGTTGCCGCTGTCGGTCATGGCCTCGAGAATCGCCATGGCGCTGTGACCCTGTTCGATGGCGATGCCAAACTGAATACTTTGCACCAACCGTTTCAACCGCTGCGGGTCGTTGCGTTGCTCGGTGCTGATCATGCGTTTGGCCACCACATGGCCTGCGTTGGAAAGGGTCAGCATGATGCTGCCGTCAAGCCCTTGAATGCTCAGGTTGACCTGATACTGCGGGGAAAAGGCGTCAGTAATGATCTGAAAAGGATTGTCCATAATGCGTCACCGCGTGATTGGATCGTGCAGTCATTGACCGGTCGTGGTCGGAATTAGTTCGTGTTTCCAGACCATCGGCAGGCCGTTCGCTGAGGTTTCATAAGTCCATTTTCCTCATGACCGACAAAGCAAAGGGCATGCCGGGCAAGTGCTCAGGCAATAGACCGGCAATAAAAAGGCGGGCTCACGGGCCCGCCTTCAAATCACTGCCCGTTTCAGGGCATGAACGAGAAGATGATCGCCGAAAGCGCCACCAAACCGATCACGACTACGAACACGTTCGACAGCTGCCCGGAGTACTGGCGTAGCGCCGGTACCCGGTGAATTGCATACATCGGCATCAGGAACAGCAGACAGGCGATGATTGGCCCGCCCAGGGTCTCGATCATCCCGAGGATGCTCGGGTTGAAGGTTGCCACGGCCCAGCAGGTGAGCACCATGAACAGTGCGGTCGCACGGTTCAGCCAGCTCGCTGACAACGTCCGGCCACGGCTGCGCAGGCTTTTTACGATCAGCCCTTGAAAGCCTTCGCTGGCGCCGATGTAGTGGCCGAGGAAGGATTTGGTGATTGCTACCAAAGCGATCAACGGCGCGGCGTAGGCGATCACCGGGGTCTGGAAGTGGTTGGCCAGGTACGACAGGATCGAGATGTTCTGCGACTTGGCAGCCGCCAGGTCAGCTGGCGACAGGGCCAGCACGCAGCTGAAGCAGAAGAACATCACCGTCAGCACCATCATGCTGTGGGCGATCGCGAGGATGCCACTGCTTTTGCGCTCGGCCTGAGCGCCGTAACGCTGCTTCTGATCGACCGCGAATGCGGAAATGATCGGCGAATGGTTGAACGAGAACACCATCACCGGAATCGCCAGCCACAGCGTCTTGAAGAACAGCGGCAATGGCATGCCTTCGCTGGCAGAGGCGAAGAACGCGCCGTTCCAATTTGGGATCAGGCTCAAGCCAAGCAGCAGCAACGCGGCGACAAAGGGATAAACCAGAACGCTCATGGCTTTGACGATCACGCCTTGGCCGCAACGCACAATAGTCATCAAACCGAGAATCAACAGCAGCGAAAGGATCGCCCGTGGTGGCGGTGTGATGTGCAACTGGTGTTCCATGAAACTGGTGAGGGTGTTGGTCAGCGCCACGCTGTACACCAGCAGGATCGGGAAGATCGCGCAGAAATACAGCAGTGTTATCAGCTTGCCAGCACCGACCCCAAAATGTTCTTCAACCACTTCGGTGATGTCGCCGGAGCGCCCGGACAGCACGAAACGGGTCAGGCCACGGTGGGCGAAGAAGGTCATCGGGAAGGCCAGCAGCGCCAGCACCAGCAGTGGCCAGAAACCGCCCACGCCAGCATTGATCGGCAGGAACAATGTACCGGCCCCGATGGCCGTGCCGTAGAGGCCGAGCATCCAGGTGGTGTCGTGTTTGCTCCAGCTTTTGCTGGTCGCGCGAGCCTCTCGTGAAACGTCTATAACGGGATTATCGGCAGCAGGTGTACGTACATCGGTCATCGGTATCGCCTCATTATTGTTTTTACTGGGGCTCACGGAGAAAGGACGGTTAAGAAATGCTCGTTAGCATTCCACCCAGCTCACAGCCAGGCCGCCTCGTGAAGTTTCTTTGTATTTGTCATGCATATCGGCGCCGGTATCGCGCATGGTGCGGATCACCCGGTCCAGGGAAATGAAGTGTTTGCCATCGCCGCGCAGGGCCATTTGCGTGGCGTTGATTGCCTTCACGGCAGCAATCGCGTTGCGCTCGATGCACGGCACTTGAACCAGCCCGCCGACCGGGTCGCAGGTCAGCCCAAGGTTGTGTTCCAGGCCAATCTCTGCGGCGTTTTCCAGTTGTTCGGGGGTGGCGCCGAGGATGTCGGCGAGCCCGGCTGCGGCCATGGCGCAGGCAGAACCGACTTCACCCTGACAACCGACTTCAGCACCGGAAATCGAGGCGTTTTTCTTGCACAGAATCCCCACCGCTGCCGCGCCGAGGAAGAACGCCACGACATCGTCATCGCAGGCTTCTGGATTGAATTTCATGTAGTAATGCAGCACTGCGGGGATGATCCCGGCAGCTCCGTTGGTAGGCGCGGTGACCATGCGCCCGCCGGCGGCGTTTTCTTCGTTCACGGCCAGGGCGAAGAGGTTGACCCACTCCATCGCCGACAACGTCGAAGTGATGACATTCGGCTTGCCGATTTCCAGGAGGCTGCGATGCAATTTCGCCGCTCGACGCGGCACATCCAGACCACCCGGCAAGATGCCTTCGTGGCGCAGGCCTTGCTCGACGCACTCGCGCATCACCGACCAGATGTGCAACAGCCCGCTGCGAATTTCAGCGTCGCTGCGCCAGGCCCGTTCGTTGGCCATCATCAGTTCGGAAACCCGCAGACCATGCTGCTTGCAGAGGGAGAGCAACTCAGCGGCGCTGGAGAAATCGTAGGGCAACTCGACATCGCTGGCAGGAGGGACGCCGGATTCAGCTTCGGTCGCTTCGACGATAAAACCGCCACCGACCGAGTAGTACGTTTGTTCCCAGAGCTCAGCGTTTTCGCCAAAAGCACTGAGGGACATGGCGTTGGGATGGTAGGGCAGGCTTTCGTCGAGCAGCAGCAGATCGCGCTGCCAGTCGAAGGCGATCGACGAACGGCCGGCCAGCAATAGCTCGCCGGACTCACGTAACTGCTGAATGCGCGGGCCGATGCTGGTCGGATCAATACTGTCTGGCCATTCGCCCATCAGCCCCATCACGCAGGCACGGTCGGTCGCATGGCCGATGCCGGTGGCGGACAACGAACCGTACAAGCGGATTTCTACCCGCCGGACGTCCTCCAGCAAGCCTTGGTCAAACAGGGATTGGGCGAAGGTCGCAGCGGCCCGCATAGGGCCGACGGTATGAGAGCTGGACGGCCCGATACCGACCTTGAATAGATCGAAAACACTGATAGCCATGCTAAACCCTTACAAGCAATGGAGTAGGAATCGCTGCCATTTTTTGTAGGACGAGCGCAATGTCGGCGATACTGCCTCCCTCGGTCAGCACTGACCAACGAAACTTCCTAAGACAGCCTTTAGCAGGACTAAACGATGAGTCGTCAACTTCATGCCCAGACCTACGTCTGGCTGCATGTGTTCTCTTGTGCCGCGCGGCACTTGTCGTTCACCCGATGCGCGGAAGAGCTGCACATCACCCCAGGGGCGGTTAGCCAACAGATTCGGCAGCTGGAGGAACGCTTGGGTTTTCGACTTTTTCATCGTCGCGCCCGAGGCGTGGAGCTAAGCGCTGAAGGTCAGCGCCTGGCCATTACCGTCAACGAGGCCTACGGCAGCATCGATGCCGAATTGCGGCGCCTGGATGCGGGGCAGATCAGCGGGACCTTGCGGCTACGTTCGATTCCGTCGTTTCTCAGTAAATGGCTGACGCCGCGCTTGCCGCGTTTGCAGCAGCGCTTCCCGGATATCCAGTTGCGGCTGGTGGCCGAGGACAGCAGCGTGGCGTTGCACGAGGGCGACTTTGATCTGGCCATCGACCTTAACGACGGCAGTTATCCCGGTTTGTTATCCACAGCCCTGCTCGATGAGCAGATTTTCCCGGTTTGCTCCCCGAACCTGTTGCGCGGCCGACCGCCCCTGCACGGGCCGGCGGACCTGGTGCATTTTCCGCTGTTGCACGACATCACCGCCTGGCGCGGCAGTTACGAATATGCGGAATGGGAGTTCTACCTGAATGCTATCGGCTTCGAAGGCGCGGATGTGCGGCGTGGACATACCTTCAATCGCAACCATCTGACGATTGAGGCGGCGATTGCCGGCATGGGCGTGGCCATTGCCCGGCGTACGCTGCTCAATGACGAACTGGAGCGCGGCACCTTGATCGTGCCATTTGGCCTTGCGGTGCCCAATCACAAGCGTTATGTGCTGCTTTATGCGCCGGGCGCGCTAAGCCATCCGGGCGTGCGGGCTGTGCATGACTGGCTGGTGGAAGAAGCGGGAATTTTTCGCAGCATGCACCCGCTGGGCGAGGGGCAATTGTAAGGATTGGAGAGGGGAGAGCGGTGCGACCTGACTCCCGACCATAACAGCGCTTTTACCGGTTGTCCGGCTTTATTTACGAATGAATATTTATCTTTGAAAAGGGCTTGAATTGTTTGTCTGGCTGCCCAACTCTGTAAGTAAGAGGTCACAGTGATTGCGCCTAAGGGCCAGCTGGGGAACCTCTCGCGAGCTAGCTGAAATAAGGGATGAACTATGCAAATCCAAGTCAATAGCGATAACCATATTCAAAGCAGCATCCGACTGGAGGAGTGGGTACGTACTACCATTGAGAGCACGCTCGAACGTTATGAAGAGGACCTGACACGGGTGGAGGTCCACCTGCGGGACGAGAACGGCGACAAGCCAGGTCCCCACGATATGCGCTGCCAACTTGAAGCGCGGCCAAAAGGCCATCAACCGATTTCGGTCACCCATAAAGCCGATACGCTGGATCAGGCGGTCGAAGGTGCAGCCACCAAGCTCGAACATGCGCTGGAACACATGTTCGGCAAACTGCGCAGCAAACGCGCCGTAGCGGCGTCAAATGAGGGCGGCGGTCAGGCAGACGCACTGCTTGAAGAAGAATTTCTCGAAAATGAACAGGCAGCGCTCAATAGCTAACGCCTGACATACTTTTACCACCCAATGAAAACGGGCCTGCAATTGCAGGCCCGTTTTGTTTTGGGCGTTCGATGACTGATCGCAAGGGACGCATTGAAGGCACTTCGGCGATACTTTTTGTATATGAGAATATTTATCATTAGCATTGATGGCTTGTTGATCCAGGTTCGGCAATAGTCCGCCGCTGGATGCCTCTCTAATTGAGTCAGCTTTTGATGATCACCAGGCCCCCTGAATCCCGGGACGCTGACAGCGCCGAAGCGTTGGGCGGTCGCGCGCATTTCCTGCAGGTGTTTTTGTCCCAGCGTTCACAGATGGAAGCGCTGGTCAGTCGCCGGGTAGGTTGCCGGGCGACGGCGGCGGATCTGGTGCAGGATTTGTTCCTGCGTTTCTGGCGCCGGCCCTTGGTGCAGGTCGAAGAGCTCAGTACCTATTTGCTGCGCTGCGCCGGCAACATCGCCATCGACCATTTACGCAGCGAAGGCGCGCGAGTGCGGGTCAACGAAGGGTGGCTGCCGGAGCAGCAGGACAATCAAGGCACCGAACCGCAAGCGGCGCTGGAAGCCGGGAATGACCTGCGCCACGTCGAAGCCGCGTTGCGCCGTTTGCCGGAGCGTACGCGGCAGATTTTTCTGCTCAACCGCATTCATGGTCGCAAGTACGCCGAGATCGCCAAGGCCATGGGGCTGTCCCAAAGCGCCGTGGAAAAAAACATGATGCGCGCCCTCGAAGCCTGCAAAGCGAGCCTGCGGGAACCGTCGACACCGCGTACGCCAGGGAAAGCACCGTGATGAACTCCTCAGCAAGCGTCACTCCGACGCCCGCCCAGGAACAGGCCGCACTGGCTTGGTTGAGTCTGTTGCATGACCAGCCGCGCAGTGGCGATCAGGCCACGTTCAGTCGCTGGTTGCAGGCCGATCCGGCTCATGTCGAAGCCTATGCCCAGGCTCGGGTGGTCTGGGAACTGAGTGAAGTGCCGGCGAGCAAGCTGGCGCAGGAAGAGGCCCTTGCCTTGCAGGGTTATCTCAACACCATGAACCGATCCCGGCGCACCACGCTTCGACGTTGGACGGGCGTGCTGACCATGGCCGCCTGTCTGCTGTTGATGATTTCGCTGGGTGCCGGTTGGCAGCCTTCGCGCTTGATTGATGATTTGGGCGCGGACTATGTTTCGGCGCCGGGTAAAGTGCGTACCGTCACCCTGGCCGATCAATCGCAAGTCACCCTGGATGCCGACAGCGCTATCGCCGTGGATTTCAGCCGGGGAGAGCGACATATCCAGCTGCGTCGCGGCGCCGGATTTTTCAGCGTGACCCATACCGGTGAGCCGTTCGTGGTTGAAGCTGACAGTGGTGAGGCGCGAGTACTCGGCACCCAGTTCGAAGTGCGACTGCAATCGGCGGGTGCGCAGGTGACAGTACTGTCCGGGCGGGTTGGGGTAACCGCGAGCAAAGACGCTGCACAACAAGTGCTCAGCGCCGGCCAGCAAGTGGTCTATGCCTCGGGCACTGCCGGCAGTTTGTATCCGGTCAACAGCGAAACGCAGTTGGCTTGGCGTCAGGGTTGGCTGAATTACTACAAGGCACCGCTGGCCGATGTGGTGAAAGACCTCGGGCGTTATTACCCGGGACGGATTGTTCTGCTCAACGACGAACTGGGCGCCCGCCGGGTCAGTGGCAGCTTCCCCAGTAAAGATCCGCAGCTGGCGCTCAATTCCCTGCAGGGGGTGTTGGGGTTTGAGCAGCATCACGTTTTGGGGCATTTGATTATTTTGCGCTAAAGCTTCTGGCCCCTTCGCGAGCAAGCCCGCTCCCACATTTGATCGCATTTCCCTGAGAGAACTCGGTCGAATGTGGGAGCGGGCTTGCTCGCGAAGGCGTCAGATCAAACACCACATCACTCCCAGCAAAAATATTTTCAACTATCCAGTGAGGTAAACCCGGCCGCCATTCGTGTAGTGCTTGAAAGTGCGATTCATTCGCATCCGCATCAGTTCTACACACAGGTCATGAGCATGAAGTCCAGGGCAAAGTCGGCGGCAAGCGGTTCGGTCAAACAGTGGTTCGGTGTTGGGGCACTGGCCATTTCGGGTTTGGCCCTGTTGCCGTTGAGTGTGGCGTTGGCCGCAGACGCAGGCAGTGCGCAACACAGTGCGCTGTTCAACTTCGCGGTGGCGGCCAAACCGCTGCCTCAGGCGTTGAGTGATTTCAGTCGGGTCACGGGCATTAGCGTGGTCTATACCGATGAAGCGCCTTACGGCATCACAGCGCCTGCGGTCAGCGGCCAGTTGAGCGCCGAGCAGGCCATGCAGCGTTTGTTGAGTAACTCCGGCTTCACTTTCCGCCGTACCGACACCCATACCCTGGCGCTCGAACCGCTGCCTGGCAAAGGCGCGTTGAATCTGGGCGCGACCACCATCACCTCGGTTGTACAGCAACCGATGAGCTATCAACCGCCGCCCACCAGTTCCGTGATGCGCTCCCAAGCGTTGCTGCAAGAAATTCCACAGACCGTCAACGTGATCCCGGCCCAGGTAATCCGCGACCAGGCGCCGCGCAATCTCGACGACGCGCTGGCCAATGTCAGCGGTATCACTCAGGGCAACACGTTGGGCAGTACTCAAGACTCGGTGATGACTCGCGGCTTCGGTGACAACCGTAACGGCTCGATCATGCGCGATGGCATGCCGGTGGTGCAGGGCCGTGGCTTGAACGCCTCGGTGGATCGCGTCGAAGTGCTCAAGGGCCCGGCTTCGCTGCTCTATGGGATTCAAGACCCGGGCGGGGTGGTGAACATGGTCAGCAAGAAGCCCGAGCTTGCACAATACAACGCGCTGACCCTGCGTGGTTCGACCTACGGTTCCGGCAAGAACGGCAGCGGTGGCAGCCTCGACAGCACCGGCGCGCTGGGAGAATCGGGGTTGGCTTACCGGATGGTTCTGGACCATGAAGACGAAGATTACTGGCGCAATTTCGGTACCCACCGCGAGACTCTGATCGCGCCGTCCCTGGCCTGGTTCGGCGAAAGCACCACGCTGCTATTCGCCTATGAACACCGCGAGTTTCTCTCGCCGTTCGACCGTGGGACCGCCATCGACCCCAACACCAATCACCCACTGGACATCCCCCGTGGCCGGCGTCTGGACGAGCCGTTCAACAACATGGAAGGGCGCTCGGACCTGTATCACTTCGAAGCCGACCACGACCTGAACGACAACTGGAAAGCCCATTTCGGCTACAGCTGGAACCGCGAAACCTACGACGCCAGCCAGGTTCGAGTGACGGCCATCGACACCCAAAAGGGCACGCTGACCCGCAGTATGGATGGCACCCAGGACGCCATCAGCACCGACCGTTTCGCCACGGCCAGTCTTGAGGGCAAGGTCGAGGTAGCAGGGATGCAACATGATTTGGTGTTTGGCCTCGATGACGAATACCGCAAGATCTACCGTGCCGACCTGATCCGCCAGAAGAGTCTGACTAACTTTAGCTACACCAACCCGGTCTACGGTCGAGAGGTTGCAGGCACCACCGTCAGCCCGGCCGACAGCGCCCAGACGGATGTGCTGCGCAGCGATTCGTTGTTCTTGCAGGACTCGATTCACCTCACCGATCAGTGGATCCTGGTGGGCGGCGCGCGCTTCCAGGAGTACGACCAGTACGCCGGCAAGGGCCGCCCGTTCAAGGCCAATACTGACAGCAACGGACAGAAATGGGTGCCGCGCGCAGGCCTGGTGTATCGCTACACCGATGAGCTGTCGTTCTACGGCAGCTATACCGAATCGTTCAAACCCAACTCGACCATCGCGCCGCTCAGCGGCAGCACCGTGGTCCTCGACGGCACCATCGCGCCGGAAGAAGCCAAGTCCTGGGAACTGGGGGCCAAGCTCGACATGCCAGGCCGTGTGACCGGTAATGTCGCGCTGTTCGACATCAAAAAGCGCAATGTACTGGTGGCCAACTCCGAAGGGCCGACGACGATTTACAGCGCCGCCGGAGAGGTGCGTTCCCGTGGTCTGGAAGTGGACCTGAGCGGTCAGCTGAGTGATCGCTGGAGCATGATCGGCAGCTACGCCTATACCGATGCTGAAGTCACCGAAGACCCGACCTACAAAGGCAAACGTCTGCAAAACGTGGCGAAGAACAGCGGCTCCCTGTCGGCGGTCTACGACTTCGGGACCATCGTCGGCGGTGACCAGCTACGGGTCGGTGCCGGAGCGCGGTATGTCGGTGAACGGGCCGGTAACGCAGTGAACGACTTCGACCTGCCGAGCTACACCGTGGCCGATGTCTTCGCCACCTACGACACCAAAGTCGAAGGGCAAAAGGTCAAGTTTCAGCTCAACGTGAAGAACCTGTTTGACCGCACTTACTACACCTCTGCGGCCAGCCGGTTCTTCGTGTCCATGGGGGATTCGCGGCAGGTGTCGGTGTCCAGCACGTTGGAGTTTTGAAGGTAGACCGCGTCATCGTTCATCGCTTGCTCCGGGCGGCGTTCCGACGATGGCGGCCTCCCAGACACCCACAACCTTGAGGGTCGCCGCACTACCGCAAAAACGCCTGCCGATATTCCCCAGGTGTTCCACCAACCGCTTGCCGGAAGCGATTGGTGAAATGGCTGGCGCTGGCAAAACCACAGGCCAGCGCAATCTCGCCCAGCGGCTGCGAAGTCGTGCGTAGCAGCTGACGCGCATGGGCGAGGCGTCGGGCCAAGACGTATTGATGAGGCGGCAAACCAAAGCTTTCACGGAACATCCGTGCGAAGTGGTATTCCGACAGCGCACACAAACCGGCCAGTTGCCCAAGGCTGATCGGCTCGGCCAACTGGCTGTCGATGTATTCCACCAGTTGCCGCCGCTGATGCCCGGCCAGGCCGCCCTTGAGGCGCAAACCCTGGCGCATACCGACCTGGCTGAGCAAGGTGTGGCTGAGCAGCTCGTGGGCCAGGCTGCTGGTCAGCAGGCGTTCGCCGGGTTCGTTCCAGTTCAGCTGGATCAACTGCCGAAACCGTCGGGCCTGCACCGGATCGTCGAGGAAGGTACTTTCCTGCAATTGCAGTTCACGAGGTTCGCGGTCCAGCAGGGTGACGCAACCCAACGCAAATTGCTCCGGGCTGAAGTACAGGTGGGCCAGGCGGATTTCGCCGTTGATCACCCAGGCTGACTGGTGTTCGGCGGGCAAGATACAGAGTTTGTCCGGGCCGCCCTTGGTGCCGGGATGTTCACGGCGAAAGGTGCCAGTGCCGCCGGCGATGTAGCAGGACAAGGTGTGATGGCTCGGCGCCTCGTAATCCTGGGCGTCGTGATGGTTGCTCCACAGGGCTGCAGCCATGCCGTCACCGAGCTCGGCGCTGTGCTCAAGACGAGCATTGGGCGAGCGGTTCAGGGCTTGAAAGACTTGCAGGTTTTCCAGTGTGGGCATTTTCGTTCTCTCCAACGCCTTGCATCCTACGCCGTAGCCTTGGCGCTGTGAGCGGGCGATCCGACAAAAGCGCAAGTTTATGCAAGCGCGTCGAGGCGTTGCGGGCTGAGACTGGTAGCCATATTCAGGAGTCCTCACCATGAACATCACGCTATACCTGCTCACCGTTCTGATCTGGGGCACCACCTGGATCGCCCTCAAGCTGCAATTGGGCGTGGTGGCGATTCCGGTGTCGATTGTCTATCGCTTCGCCCTGGCGGCGCTGGTGCTGTTCGTCCTGCTGCTGCTCAGCCGGCGTCTGCAAGTGATGAATCGTCGCGGTCACCTGATCTGCCTGGCCCAGGGCTTGTGCCTGTTCTGTGTGAACTTCATGTGCTTCCTGTACGCCAGCCAATGGATTCCCAGCGGTCTGGTTGCCGTGGTGTTTTCCACTGCGACATTGTGGAATGCCCTGAATGCCCGGGTGTTCTTCGGCCAGAAAGTTGCGCGTAATGTGTTGATGGGCGGCGCGCTGGGCCTGCTGGGTTTGGGCTGCTTGTTCTGGCCAGAACTGGTCGGCCACACGGCCAGCCCGCAAACCTTGCTCGGTCTGGGGTTGGCGCTGCTCGGGACCATGTGCTTCTCGGCCGGCAATATGCTGTCGAGCCTGCAACAAAAGGCCGGTCTCAAACCATTGACCACCAACGCCTGGGGCATGGCCTACGGGGCTGCGATGTTGTCGGTCTATTGCCTGGTCAAAGGCATTCCCTTCGACGTGGAATGGAACACGCGCTACATCGGTTCGTTGCTGTATCTGGTGATTCCAGGCTCGGTGATTGGCTTCACCGCCTACCTGACCCTGGTCGGGCGCATGGGCCCGGAGCGGGCGGCGTATTGCACGGTGTTGTTCCCGGTAGTGGCGCTGAACGTTTCGGCGTTTGCTGAGGGCTACCAGTGGACCGCGCCAGCGCTGGCCGGGTTGGTGCTGGTGATGCTCGGTAACGTACTGGTCTTTCGTAAACCCAAGCCGCTGGCGGTGACGACCCCCGGCAAACTGGCCTGACCCGTTTTTGTAGGAGCAGCCGGTCGACGCTCGATTGGTCCGGGCGGCGTTCCGACGATGCGGCCAACGCGGTTTACCTGCCGCACCGCGTCATCGTTCATCGCGAGCAAGCTTCGCTCCTACACACAGCACATTCCTGTATCTGTAGGAGCGAGCTTGCTCGCGATGGGCGCGCCGAGGTTTTGTGCCGGGCGGGATTAACCCTTCCACACCTGCGGATTGACCAGATCTTGCGGTCGCTTACCCAGCAATGCGCTGCGCAGGTTGTCCAGGGCGCGGTTCGCCATGGCTTCGCGGGTCTCAAAGGTGGCCGAGCCGATGTGTGGCAAGGTCACGGCGTTTTTCAGTTGAAACAACGGCGACTCGGCCAGCGGTTCCTTCTCGTAAACATCCAGCCCGGCACCGCGAATCCTGCCGTTTTGCAGGGCTTCGATCAGCGCCGGCTCGTCGACCACCGGTCCCCGGGAAATATTCACCAGAATCGCGCTCGGCTTCATCAGTGCCAGTTCGCGATGGCTGATCAGGTGTTTGGTTTTTTCGCTGAGGGGCACTACCAGACAGACGAAATCGGCTTCGCTCAGTAACTGATCGAGGCTGCGCAACTGTGCGCCGAGTTCTTGTTCCAGTTCGGTCTTGCGGCTATTGCCGCTGTAGATCACCGGCATGTTGAAACCTAAACGCCCACGACGGGCGATGGCTGCGCCGATATTGCCCATGCCGACGATGCCCAGGGTTTTGCCATGCACATCGCAGCCAAACAACGGCGCACCGACGGTGGCCTGCCATTGCCCGGCTTTGGTCCAGGCGTCCAGCTCAGCGACGCGCCGGGCGCTGCTCATCAACAGGGCGAAGGCCAGGTCGGCAGTGCTTTCGGTGAGCACATCCGGGGTGTTGGTCAGCATGATCCCGCGTTCGTTGAAATAGGCCAGGTCATAGTTGTCATAGCCGACCGAAACGCTGGAGACCACTTCCAGTTTTGTGGCGTTTTCGAGCTGCGCCCGACCGAGCTTGCGCCCGACGCCAATCAAACCATGGGCATCAGGCAGGGCTTCGTTGAACTGCGCATTGATGTCGCCGAGCTTGGGGTTCGGCACGATCACATTGAAGTCCAGCTGCAGGCGCTCGACCATTTCGGGCGTGACACGGCTGAAGGCAAGTACGGTCTTTTTCATCGCAGGAAGCTCATCGGGCTGAGGAGAATGCCAAGCAAGCTATCATTTTTGGCAGGGTTTGCGGCCACATAACTCTAATTCGCCAACCGCGCCCCATTCATGCTCCCGCTCAACTCATACGCCGCCAGCTCTGCCTGATGCGCCGCGAGGATTTCTGGCAGCGAACCGCGCAGGTACTCGACCCAGGTTTTGATCTTGGCATCCAGGTACTGGCGCGATGGGTAGATGGCGTACAGGTTCAATTCTTGCGAGCGGTAGTTGGGCATCACTCGCACGAGGGTGCCGTTGCGCAGACCTTCGATGGCCGCGTAGACCGGCAGCACGCCAACTCCCATGCCGCTGGTGATGGCGGTTTTCATCGCATCGGCCGAATTCACCAGAAACGGAGAACTGTTGATGGTGACCATTTCCTGACCTTCGGGGCCGTCAAACAGCCACTTCTCCAGCGGAATCACCGGGCTCACCAGGCGCAGGCAGGCGTGGTTGAGCAGATCGCTGGGTTTCTGCGCACAGCCATTGGCTTTGACGTAGGCCGGCGAGGCGCAAACGATGCTGTAGGTGATCCCGAGGCGTTGCGAGACGAATCCCGAGTCCGGCAGCTCGCTGGCAAGCACGATGGACACGTCATAACCCTCGTCCAGCAAATCCGGCACGCGGTTGGCCATGGTCAGGTCGAAGGTCACGTCCGGGTGGGTTTTGCGATAACGCGCAATGGCGTCGATCACAAAGTGCTGACCGATCCCGGTCATGGTGTGCACTTTCAACTGCCCGGCCGGGCGCGCGTGGGCGTCGCTGGCCTCGGCTTCGGCTTCCTCGACATAGGCGAGAATCTGCTCGCAGCGCAGCAAATAGCGTTTGCCAGCCTCGGTCAAGGCGATGCGCCGGGTGGTGCGGTTGAGCAAACGGGTTTGCAGATGGGCCTCAAGGGTGGAGACCGCGCGCGAGATATTGGCAGTCGTTGTATCAAGCTGCACGGCGGCGGCGGTGAAGCTACCGGCCTCGGCGACACAACTGAAGGCGCGCATATTTTGCAAAGTGTCCATGGGGTGCTCTCAAGGGAGATAGCAAATTGTGACACGAAGTAACGGGTTCTTGTGACCCGACCAAGGGATTATCGCGTTAACGGTAACAAAGATTCACAGGAATGCCGGCTTATCGGCATCCCGGCCGGCCCCTAGAATTGCGCCATTGTGGGAGCGGGCTTGCTCGCGATGGCATCACCGCGGTCATTCAGGCACACCGCGGTGGCCGCATCGCGAGCAAGCCCGCTCCCACAGGATCTCGTACCTCCCCCTATATCAGGAAATTGCAGCAGTGCCGCGTCGCATCAGCAGAGAGCTGAAGACTCTCAGTGTTTGGGCCTTATCGTTAGCAATCAGCGGCTGCATCGGAACCGGAGGTATTGCCCCTCAGGGCAAGACACTCGCCGCCAACGCATTGGCCACCGACGAGGCGATTCAGAGCGCCGCGCAGGACGCTCACTGGCCGACCGCCCAGTGGTGGCTGGCCTATGGCGACCCGCAACTGAATCGTTGGGTCGACCTCGCCGTGCAGGGCAGCCCGAGCATGGCCATGGCCGCCGCGCGAGTGCGCCAGGCCCGGGCGATGGCCGGGATTGCCGAGTCTGCCGAGTCGTTGCAGATCAATGGCAACTCCACACTTAAACGCCACAATTGGCCCACCGACCAGTTCTATGGTCCCGGTGAGCTGGCCAATACCACCACCTGGGACAACAATGCCGCGCTGGGTTTCAGCTATGCCCTCGACCTCTGGGGCCGCGAAAGCAATGCCACCGAGCGCGCCGTGGACATAGCCCACATGAGCGCCGCCGAAGCGCGCATGGCCCAGCTCGAACTGCAAAACAACGTTGTTCGCGCCTATATCCAGCTGTCCCTGCATTACGCTCAGCGGGATATCGTCGACGCGACCCTGAAGCAGCAACAGCAGATCCTCGACCTGGCGCAGAAGCGTCTGGACGGCGGCATTGGCACGCACTTCGAAGTCAGCCAGGCCCAGACCCCGTTGCCGGAAACCCATCGGCAACTGGATGCGCTGGACGAAGAAATCGCCCTGAGTCGCAACCAGCTTTCCGCCCTCGCAGGCAAAGGCCCGGGGGAGGGTGCGCAGTTGCAACGACCGACTCTGTCGCTGGGCGCTGCATTGAAGTTGCCGTCAGCGTTGCCCGCCGAACTGCTCGGTCAGCGTCCAGACGTAGTGGCCAGTCGCTGGCAAGTGGCGGCTCAGGCGCGGGGTATCGATGTCGCTCACGCCGGTTTCTATCCCAACGTCGATCTGGTCGGCAGCCTTGGTTATATGGCTACCGGCGGTGGCGCGCTGGAGTTCCTGACGGGCAAGAAGCTTAACTACAGCGTCGGCCCGGCGATCTCTCTGCCGATCTTCGACGGCGGCCGTTTGCGCTCGGAGCTGGGTGAAGCCTCGGCCGGTTATGACATCGCGGTGGCCAAGTACAACCAAACCCTGGTCAACGCGCTGAAAAGTATCTCCGACCAGTTGATTCGCCGCGAGTCGATGGACAAGCAACAAGGCTTCGCCGCCGAGTCGGTGGCTTCGGCGCAGAAGACCTACGACATCGCGATGATCGCCTTCCAGCGCGGGCTCACCGACTACCTCAACGTGCTCAATGCCCAGAGCCTGTTGTTCCATCAGCAGCAGATCCAGCAGCAGGTTCAGGCCGCACGCTTGAGCGCCCACGCTGAATTGGTTACCGCGTTGGGCGGTGGACTTGGCGCAGGCAAAGACGCACCTGATGACAGCAAAACCGTGCCAAGCAGGACCCCGGCAGTCCTCGCCGTCTTTGATCACTGACGCGCGACTATAGAGAACGACGCAATGACTCCCTTGCCCGCACCGCTGCGCTGGCTGTATTCCCTTGAATGGCGCCGTGGTTTTTTTGACTGGGCACGCAGCGATGGCGTGACCTGGGTCTACATCTTCAAGGTGTTGATCGCGGCGTTTCTGACCTTGTGGCTGGCCATGCGCCTGGAATTGCCGCAACCGCGTACGGCGATGATCACGGTATTTATCGTGATGCAACCACAGAGCGGCCAGGTATTCGCCAAAAGCTTCTATCGCTTCCTCGGTACCCTGACCGGGTCGGCGGTGATGGTCGCGCTGATCGCCCTGTTTGCACAGAACACTGAGTTGTTCCTTGGCTCGCTGGCGATCTGGGTCGGCATCTGCTCGGCGGGCGCGGCGCGCTATCGCAACTTTCGCGCCTATGGTTTTGTGCTGGCCGGCTACACCGCAGCGATGGTCGGTTTGCCCGCGTTGGCTCATCCCGACGGTGCCTTTATGGCCGCCGTGTGGCGGGTGCTGGAAATCTCCTTGGGGATTCTCTGCTCCACACTGGTCAGCGCCGCGATCCTTCCGCAAACCGCCAGCGCCGCCATGCGCAACGCTTTGTACCAGCGCTTTGGAGTGTTTGCGCTGTTCGTCACCGATGGCCTGCGCGGCCGCAGCCAGCGCGATGCGTTCGAAAGCAGCAACGTACGCTTTATCGCTGAAGCGGTTGGCCTTGAAGGGCTGCGCAGCGTCACCGTGTTCGAAGACCCGCACATGCGTCGGCGCAACGGTCGGCTCAGTCGGCTGAACAGCGAATTCATGGGCATCACCACGCGCTTCAACGCCTTGCACCAATTGCTCGAACGTTTGCGCAGCAGCGGCACTGAGCATGTGGTGGCGGCGATCAAACCCGGTTTGCAGGACCTCGCCGAATTGCTCGACGGCTTTTCCGGTCGGGCGCTGACCAGCGCCGATGCGGCACGCCTGGCAGAGCAACTGGCGAGCTATAAAGAAGGTTTGCCGGCGCGAGTGCGCAGCCTGCGGGCGACCTTTCAGGAGAGCACCCCGAGCGACGCCGAGCAGCTGGATTTCCACACCGCGTATGAGTTGCTCTATCGCTTCGTCGACGATCTGCACAGTTATGCACAGACCCACGCCTCGCTGGCCGAACACAGTCACCAGCGCGAGCAATGGGACGAACCCTACACACCGCAAACCAACTGGCTGGCCTCGGCGGCCTCGGGGATTCGTGCAGCGTTCATTCTGGTAGTGCTCGGCAGTTATTGGGTGGCCACTGCCTGGCCCAGCGGCGCCACCATGACGTTGATCGCCGCCGCCACCGTCGGCCTGTCAGCCGCCACACCTAACCCCAAACGCATGGCGTTTCAGATGGCCTGCGGCACGATGATCGGTGCGCTGGTGGGCTTCGTCGAAATGTTTTTTGTGTTTCCCTGGATCGACGGTTTCCCGTTGCTCTGCATGATGCTCGCGCCGGTGATTGTGTTTGGATCGTTCCTGTCTTCACGGCCTCAATACGCCGGGGTCGGCCTGGGCTTGCTGATCTTTTTCAGCACTGGTTCCGTGCCCGACAACCTGACCGTCTACAACCCCTACGCGTTCATCAACGACTACATCGCCATGGTCATCGGCATGCTGGTGTGCGCCGCCGCCGGGGCAATCATTCTGCCGCCCAACAGCCGCTGGTTGTGGCGTCGACTGGAACAGGATTTGCGCGGGCAAGTGGTGTACGCCATCAGCGGAAAACTAAAGGGGCTCGGTTCGAGCTTCGAAAGCCGCACCCGTGATTTGCTGCATCAAGCCTATGGCTTGGCGGCGGGGCAACCGCAGGTGCAGCGTGATCTGTTGCGCTGGATGTTCGTGGTGCTGGAAGTCGGCCACGCGATCATCGAGTTGCGCAAGGAGCAGGCGATTCTCCCGGTGCATCCGGCCTACGCCGAATCCCAGCCGTGGCGTCAGGCGATTCGGGTCATGGGCCGCTCGTTGGTACGGCTGTTTATTCAGCCGAGCCAAAGCAACATCGAGCGCGCCTTGATCGCGGTCGACCACGCCATTAGCCGGGTGCAGGCCACCGACGAACCCTTTGCACCGCACTTCGATACCTCGGCTCTGCGTCGAGTGAAGAGCTACCTGCATTTTATCCGCACCTCATTGCTCGATCCGCAATCACCGCTGGCGGCATTCGCTGCTCCCGCCGAGCCGCAAGGACTAAAACATGCCTCGTGAAATCGCCTTCCACGGCGTGTACATGCCGACCATGACCCTGATGTTTTTTATCGCCGCTCTGCTTGCCTGGGCTCTGGATCGGTTTTTGGCAGGCTTGGATTTGTACCGTTTTTTCTGGCACCCGGCGCTGCTGCGTCTGAGCCTGTTCACCTGTATTTTCGGCGCCTTGGCGCTCACTGTTTACCGTTGAGAACGACCTGATGAAAAAGCTCTTCAGCCTGCTCGCCACCTTGCTCGTGCTGGCCCTCGCCCTGTGGATCGGCCGGACCCTTTGGGTGCATTACATGAACACGCCCTGGACCCGTGATGGCCGTGTGCGCGCCGACGTCATCAACGTCGCGGCCGACGTCACCGGCGAGGTGGTCGACGTCCCGGTGCGCGATAACCAACTGGTGAAAAAGGGTGATCTGCTGATGCAGATCGACCCTGAGCACTACCAGATCGCGGTGAAACAGGCGCAGTCGCTGGTGGCCTCACGCAAAGCCACTTGGGAGATGCGCAAGGTCAACGCCCATCGGCGCGCCGACATGGACAGCCTGGTCATCTCCAAAGAAAACCGCGATGACGCCAGCAACATCGCAGACTCCGCCCTGGCCGATTACCAACACGCCCAAGCGCAGCTGGAAGCGGCGCAGCTGAACCTTAAACGTACGCAGGTGTTGGCGGCGGTGGACGGTTATGTCACCAACCTCAACGTCCATCGCGGCGACTACGCGCGCATCGGTGAGGCGAAAATGGCCGTGGTCGACATGAACTCGTTCTGGGTTTATGGCTTCTTCGAAGAAACCAAACTGCCCCATGTGCGGGTCGGTGATAAAGCCGATATGCAGTTGATGAGCGGCGAAGTGCTCAAGGGCCACGTCGAAAGCATTTCTCGCGGCATCTACGACCGCGACAACCCCGAAAGCCGCGAACTGATCGCCGACGTCAACCCGACCTTCAACTGGGTGCGCCTGGCGCAACGGGTGCCGGTGCGCATTCATATCGATGAAGTGCCCGACGGCGTGCTGCTGGCGGCGGGGATTACCTGCACGGTGGTGGTGAAGCAGGAGGCTGAAAAATGATCGAAATGCGTTGACGGTACTGACGCCTAGTCCTTGCCCGCGAAGAATACAACCCGGGTTTCCAGGCAGACCTCGATCTGCTTCAGTCCTCGCAAAACGTCTCCTGCAAATGCCGCCACAGCAGCGCGCCGGACGCCAATTTCTCAAAGACCACCGTAGACAACCGCTCGGTTCGCACACCCGTCCCGTCGATCTGCTGTTCGCGATAGCTGACGGTTGCCCCCCGAGCGTGTCGGTCGATCCCACGCAATTCACTCAGGCTGATCTTGAAGCCCGGGCGCCGTCCGCCAGCTTGTCGAAACAACGCACTCAATGCATCGAAATTCAGCTGTTTGCCGCTCGGTGTCACCATCGAAAACTGCGGTGAGAAGCGCTCCAGTAACAATTCCAGCGCGCCTTCAGTTGCCGTGCCGGCAAACCACTGTTCAATGGCGACATGCGCCTGGATCACTTCTTCAAAATAGTCGCTGTAGTCAGTCATGCGGTTTCCTTTAGTGGTGAGGGCGAGGTAACAAGTGCCAATACCTTGCGTGCATCGAAACGCAGCACGACCAGGATCGGTAGCAGTGTCAGGAGTGCGGCGACCATAAAGCAGAGTTCGAAGGCCAGTGGCGATTGCGTGCCCAGTGCCGCCAGCAGCGCACTTAAAAACGCCGCGCCGAGGCAAAAACTCAGTTGCCGATTGATGTTCCACAGGGCGCTGGCGTGGCTCATGCGATCAGCGTGTACGTCGACGAATGCCAGGGTTTGCGCGCAGCTGCTGCACAGGCTGCCACCCAGCCCCATCAAAATGTAAGCGGTCATCGGCAGCAGCCCTTGCGGCTTATCGATGAACATCAGCAATACCAGACCAAGGCTTTGCAATAGCATACCGATGATCAGCAATGGTTTAGGCCCGAACCGGTTGAAACCGCGTTTGCCGATGGCAATGGCGATGCCCGAACCCACCGCCCAGGGCAACATCAATGCGCCGGTTTGTGCGGCACTGAAGCCCAGTTGATGCAGGAACAACACCGCGATCAGGCTGGTGCCGATGAACACGCCGGGAACCAGCAGATACACCAGCATTGCCAATCGCAGCGAGGGGCTTTTCAGCAGTTGCAGGTCGAGTAGCTTTGCGCGGCCTTCACCTGTCGGACGACCCTGCGCTGCTGCCTCGGTTTTCAGCCACAGTACCGCGAGCAATAGCGCCAGCAATATCAGCGGCAGGTTGGCGTAAAACACCCAGCGCCAGGACAAAGCCTGCACGATCAGGCCACCCGCCGCGGGCGCCAATGCCGGCACTAGCAACGCCACCAGCATTACCCACGTGGTCAAGCGACTACGCTCCGCCGGCGGGCAATGACGATAGGCCAACGCCTGACCAATCGGGATCAACAATCCACCACTGAGTCCTTGCAGCAAGCGCCAGCCGATCAATGTATCGATAGAGCCCGCCTGCGCGACCAGCAAGGAGAAGACGGCGAACAGCCCGAGCGAGCCGATGATCAAACGCCGCTCACCCAGACGCTCGGCCAGCCATACACTCAATGGAATGATCAGCGTCAGCCCGAGCATGTAGGCATTGCTGATCCACGCCAACTGAGTGACCGAGGCCTGCAGTTCCAGCGCAATCTGCGGGTAGGCGATGTTCGCGACAAACATGTTCAACAGGTCGAGGGCAAATCCCAGCAGGTACACAAAGGTGACTTTTGAGCGATAGGCCATGGCAGCCTCCGGATAGACAGAGGCGCAGGGTAGGGCGTTTTGAGTGCTGGAGAAACGCTGGTTTGGCTGCTAGTTTGTCAAAAATATTTTGACAAAAGGTCAGCGCATTCATGGTCAGTCTTGATCGATTCGACACCTTCAAAGCCGTGGTCGAGGCCGGATCGCTGACGGCCGCCGCCGATCTGCTCGGTCAGACTCGAGCGGTGGTGAGCTTCAATCTCAAGCGCCTGGAGGCGGAACTCGGCGTCACCTTGCTGACCCGCAACACCCGTCAACTGGCGCTGACCGATGCCGGCGAGCGCTTTTACCAGCGCTGCCTGCGCACGCTGGACGAAGCGCGGTTGGCCATCGAAGAGGCGCGTTCGGAACATTCCCAGCTGCGCGGCACCTTGCGCATCACCACTACTGTGGAATACGCAGTCGCCAGTGTGGTGCCGGCGCTGGAAGCGTTTCGTCAGCAGCACCCGTTGCTGAATATTCATCTGTCGACGTCATCGACCCACGCCGACCTGATTTCCGAGCGCTTCGATCTGGCGATTCGTCTGGGCCGTTTACTCGACTCCAATCTGCGCGCGGTGCAGTTGTCGACCTTCGAAATTTTCGCCGTAGCGGCGCCTTCGCTGGTCGCTCGTCATGGGCCGGTCAGCACGCTGGAAGCGCTGGCGGCGTTACCAAAACTTGGCCACGCGAGGGTGCCGGAGCTGACGGTCACCGATGCCCACGGGGCAGAGCATCTGTACCTGCCGATACCAGGGGAAATCACTATCGTCGCCGACAATTCGACGACCTTGCGCGCGCTCGCAGTCTGCGGACACGGCGTGGCGATCCTGCCGCAATGGCTGATTCAGGAAGACCTCGATTCGGGAGCGCTGCAACGTTTGTTGCCCGACCACCCCTTCACCCGCCAAGGCGTTTACGCGCTGTACCCCGACACGCGACACCTGCCGCTGAAGGTGCGGGCGTTTATTGATTTTATGAAGGGTCTGGATTAGCCAGGTTGAACATTTGGTGCCTGAGCTGTCGCCATCGCGAGCAAGCCCGCTCCCACACTAAATCAGCGTCGAACCGCTGAATTGTGATCGACATACTTCTAATGTGGGAGCGGGCTTGCTCGCGATAGTGTCGACGCGGTCTTAGAGCTGTCCACTCAACCCAAACCGCTTCATCAACCCCGATTCCAACAAGCCCTTCGGTACCAACGCCACCAACAACGGCAACGCTCGGCTGCCATTGCCCAGGCGTAGCAAACGCGGTGGTTTGCTCTGCTGTACAGCCTTGAGCAAATCAGTCGCAAACTCGCTGGCCGGTGTCGGGTTGTCTTGCGAGGCTTTAGCTCTTGCACGGATGCCCTCGCGCAGAGGCCACCAAGGCGATTGTTCGCTGATCAATTGTTCGGCCTCATGCCCTGCATTTTTGGCGAAACTGGAAGCGATGGCGCCGGGCTGAACTTCCATTACGCGGACACCGAACGGTGCCAGTTCCATGCGCAGGGCATCGCTCAAGGCATGTACGGCGGCTTTTGAGGCGCAGTAGGCGCCAGCAAACGGTGTCACCAATATGCCGGACACACTGCCGATATTCACCACCAAGCCTTTGCAGCGGCGCAGTACCGGGAACATTGCACGGGTCACGCCGACCACCGCGAACACGTTGGTTTCGAACTGGCGCTGCATCGCCTCCACACCGCCGTCGAGCAGTGGCCCCATGGCGCCATAGCCGGCGTTGTTGATCAGCACATCCAAACCGCCGTGTTGTTGATTGATGCGCTCGCTTAACGCTTCCAATGCAGGCCCGTCGTTGACGTCCAGTTGCACGGCGATGAACCCGGCGGCGGCCAATATTGCTACATCATCAGCCTTGCGCGCAGTCGCCCAGACCTCGTAACCGGCAGTTTTGAACACATCGGCCAGCGCACGGCCGATGCCGCTGGAACAACCGGTGATTAACGCGAGAGGCATGGCGCGGTCCTTGTGCAAGAGGGGGGAGGTGATGGATCAGTCAGAGAAACTACCCTGCAAACGCTCTGCGCGAAACTCCAGGGTTTGCGGGCGATAACCGGGACGCAGCGGTGGCAGCGGCAAACAGTCTTCCCACGAGGCGCCAGCCTGTAACTCGCCGGGGCCACGGTAGCGCGGGGCGGCGTAGAGGTTGTCCGCAAGGTTCACTGTGTCGCCGGGCGCATACGCGGCAATCCGCCAACGTAGCTCGGTCAGTGGCACGTCATTGCCGTTGTTCATTATAAGTTTCAGCGGACGGTCCGCCGGGCAGTGCTCGGGCGCATAACTGATGCGCAACTCCAGCCGCGCCAGCTGCTTGACCTCGCGGTTGTCCAGCCAGAACACCCATGTTGCTACCAGGGCCAGGCCAATCGCCGCCGCCAGCGACACCGGCAACGCTTTGGCCGGATAACGCAGCAACAGGACCAGCCAGGTAATGACCAGCAAGACGCCGATGAACATGAAGCGAAACCTCGGAAGGGAAGAGAACCATCGTACCTAAGCGTAGGTGCGATTGACCATGGGCGAAAATCAGCGGTGAATTCTCGGGCCCCATCGCGAGCAAGCTCGCTCCTACACTGGACTGGCGGTGAACACAAAATTGATGCTCGACGCGATCCAATGTAGGAGCGAGCTTGCTCGCGATGGGGGCATGCCAGCCAACACAATTATCCAGCATGCAATTCGGGAATAAAAAAGCCCCCGACCCACCCACTGCGAATAGGAACGCAGTGGGCTGGACGGGGGCTTCTTGTTTGCCTGGTGCTACAGGTCAATCACTGCGCGATGGTTTTCACCGACACGCCGCGTTCGATCGGGGTGGAGCGACCGTAGATATCTTCAAAACGCTCGATATCGTCCTCGCCCAGGTAGCTGCCCGATTGCACTTCGATGATTTCCAGCGCGATCTTGCCCGGGTTGCGCAAGCGGTGGACCGAAGCGATCGGGATGTAGGTGGACTGGTTTTCAGTGAGCAGGAACACGTTTTCGTCGCAGGTTACTTCGGCGGTGCCGCTGACCACGATCCAGTGTTCGGCGCGGTGGTGGTGCATCTGCAAGGACAGGCAGGCACCCGGCTTGACCGAAATGTGCTTGACCTGGAAGCGGCCGCCCATGTCCACCGAGTCGTAGGAGCCCCATGGCCGGTAGACCTCGCAGTGGTTCTGGGTTTCGCTGCGACCCTGTTCGTTGAGGGTGTTGACCATCTGTTTGACGCCCTGAACCTTGTCCTTGTGAGCGATCATCATGGCGTCTTTGGTTTCGACCACGACGATGTTTTCCAGGCCGATCACCGACACCAGTTTGCCGTTGCCGTAGACCATGCAGTTGCGGCTGTCCTGGATCACCACGTCGCCTTTGGTGACGTTGCCGTTGCTGTCCTTTTCGTTGACCTCCCACAGCGACGCCCAGCAGCCGACGTCGCTCCAGCCGGCAGTCAGCGGCACCACGCAGGCGCGCTGGGTTTTTTCCATCACCGCGTAGTCGATGGAGTTGTCCGGGCAGCAGGCGAAGGTGGCTTCGTCGAACTCGATAGTGTCGGCATCTTGTACGCTGCGCTCCAGGGTCAGCATGCAGGTGTCGTAGATGTCCGGGTCGTGCTTTTTCAGCTCTTCGAGGTAACGGCTGGCGCGGAACAGGAACATGCCGCTGTTCCAGAAATAGCCGCCGGCCTGGACGAACTCGGTGGCGCGTTTTACATCAGGTTTTTCGACGAAGTGCGACACGCGGCTGACGCCTTCGGGCAGCAGCGAATCGTCGGTCGACTTGATGTAGCCGTAGCCGGTTTCCGGTTTGGTGGCGGGTACGCCGAACAGCACCAACTCGCCATTCTCCGCAGCCACGGTGGCCAGGGCCAGGGCGCGTTGCAGGGCTTTCTGGTCGTCGATCACGTGGTCGGCCGGCAGCACCAGCATCAACTCGTCGCGGCCTTCGTTGACCAGCATCATCGCGGTCAGGGCCACGGCCGGCGCCGTATTGCGACCGAACGGTTCCATCAGGATGCGCTGGGTTTCCAGCTTGCGGTTGCTCAGTTGCTCGTTGACGATAAAGCGATGGTCCTTGTTGCAGACCACGATCGGCGTATCCATACCGTCGAACACCAGGCGTTCCAGGGTTTGCTGGAACAGCGTGTGCTCGCCGGTCAGGGCGAGGAACTGCTTGGGAAATTGCTTGCGCGAAAGCGGCCAAAGACGTGAGCCACTACCACCTGACAAGATTACCGGAATCATGTTGTTTCTCCTTGAATCGAAATGGGTCAGAGCTACTGCGTTCTGTCGTTTCACTCTTGTTTTTGTCTCGGTCCAGGCTGGCCTTTGTAGGAGCAAGCTTGCTCGCGATGGAGGCTAACGATGACGTGGGGCACCAGAAGAAATGCGGTGCCCTTGAGTTCATCGCGAGCAATCGAGCGTCGACCGGCTGCTCCTACAGGGTTCGTGGTCAGCCTGAGAAATCCATTAGCGCGTCGAGACCGGGCGCTTTACCCAGACTGGCGACAGGCTGCTGCCGCTGCCGGTGACGTAGAGCACTGCGGCTTCACCGCGTTCCAGGGCGACCGGTTTTACGTCGCCGACTTTTTTGTCGCCTTCATAGAGGGCCAGGCTGACTTTCACCGGGTTGATTTCACGCTCGCCACGGCCCTTGGCGGCGACGGTCGGGATCACTTCGGTCTTGCCGTCAGCGGTTTTCAGGGTCAGCGGTTTGTCGCTGAGGTTCTGTACGCGTACCAAGGACTTTTGTTTGTTCTTGAACGGCGGTTCTTCGATCAATTGTGGCTGGCCGGTGGCGTTGTTGACCAGCGTGTAATAGTGGTCACCGGCCAGCTTCACTGGCAGCGTCTGGCTGCCGACCTTGGCGCTGTAGTCGCCGCCGGGCATGAAGCTGAAGTCACTGCTGGCCAGCGGCGCGACGTCGCTGAGGTTGGAGGTGCCAACGGTGGCGCTGACTTCCTGGTTGCTGGCGTTGTAGATGCGCACGAAGGTTGAGCCTTTCGGTGCTGTCGGGCCGTAGAGGGCGGCGTCACCACCGGCCCAGGCTTGCATCGACAGCAAGCTGACGCCGGCAACCAGGGCGACCGTTTTCAAGGAGCGAGCAGCGAGACGACGAGGAGTAGTCGTGAAAGTCATAGGGTGTACCTCTTTCAGTTTTGCGCCCGGTCGGGCGTCTCGGATTTGGTGTTTGCAGCCAGGTTTTGTTGGCGAGCACCGGCTTTTTTGAGTTCTGCGACCCACTGTGGGTCGGCGTCGCCGATTTCGTTGTTCACAGGCAGATAACGTTCAGGAAATTCCCAGATCAGCACTTGTGGCGGACTGTCTTTGAAGGCATCGCTTTTCAGGTAGCTGAGCATGGGCAGGATTGGGCCGTGGCCGTCTTCCGAGTAGTTCACCACGTCGCTTTGCAGAGCCTCTTTCAAGGCGCCGACAAAGTTCCAGTTGGGATTGGCGCTGTAGCTGGTGCCGATCAGTGCCACCGGAACTTCGTTGTCGGCGAACAAGGCGTCGTCACCTGCAGGCTTGTCTTCAGCCACGCGCGTGGTGCGTTTTTCCAGCGGCTCTTGCGCCGGCATCAGGTTGCTGAACAGCGGGTCCAGCGGCAGGAACAGCGTCAAGTCGCCTTTATGCTGTTCGGGTTTTTCGATTTCGGTGACAAAGCGTTGCGGCGCTCCACTGAGCGGGGCTTTCTTGGCAATCGCCTTGGCCAATTGCCTGGCGGCGATTTCAGCGCCGGTCGGGGTCCAGTGAGTGTCGGTGCGCAGGAACACTTGCTGACCGTTTTGCTTGGCCTGTTGCAGCGGGCCGAGCAGGTCGGGAGCGAGGATCTTGTCGGCCGCGACATGGTCGTGGAAATCCTTGTACAGATCGGCGTGGATGCTGGCCGGGCGTACATCGCCCAGGTGTTCCGGGTACAGGCGAACCTTGGCCGGGACAATCGCCATCACCAGTTTTACGCCGTGCTTTTTCAAGGTCTGGCGCACGCCTTCGACCAGCGCGTAGTTGCCTTGCAGGTTCAGCTCTTCGTTGACGATCGGGTTGAACTCTTCATCGCTGTACAACCACTGGTCGCGACCGAGCACGACGCCCGGACGACCTTCGTTGAACAGTTTGAAATCCAGCGCCGCCCAGAGGTTGGTGCCCAGGCGTTTGATTGGAAACTCGTCGTCGTAATGGGTCTCGACGGCTTTGGTCCAGCGACCGTTGAGCACGGTCGCCTCGTTGTTGGTGCTGAAGCCGAAGAAGCTGCGCATCGACCAAGCGCCCAAGGCGAGCAGCACGGCCAAAAACAGCGCAATGTAGAGGATGCGTAATGAGCGGGTCATGGTCGGCTCCCTCAGAACTGGAAGTAAAGGAACGGCGAGAAGCTTTGCGCCGAGAGTTTGAGAATCGAAGCCACAAACAGCAGCAGTACCAAGGTGCGCATTGCATAACGCGGCCAATCGGCAACCCAATAGGCAGGCTGCACGAGTGCCTCGGTGCCGACGATGTAGCCCGGTTGGTGAATGCTGTTGGCGGCATCACCCGGTACGGCTTTGATCAGGCCTGGTTGCGCGGTGGCTGGGCCATCGGCTTGGGTATCGATAGCTGGCTTGGCTTTCGGCCGGTTGCTGTAGAAGTCCCGCAGGCCGAAGAACGCCAGGGTTGCGTAAGCCACCACCAGAGTCGCCACTTGCAGGCCGGTGAGGCTGGCGCGGTTGAGTTCCGACAGCGACCATTCGCTGAAGCTAAACATGGCGCCGTACATACGACCGGCAACGTGCAGGTTTTCCGAGCGGAAGATCACCCAGCCCATCACCACCAGCAGGAAGGTCAGTGCCCAGCGGATCGGGTTGAAACTGTGTGGCGAGGTGTTCAGACCCAAGGCTTTTTCAATGGCCAACCACATGCCGTGCCAGGCACCCCAGACGATGTACGTGATGTTCGCGCCGTGCCACAGACCGCCGAGCAACATCGTCAGGAACAGGTTGCGGTAGGTGGTGAGCGTGCCTTTACGGTTACCGCCCAGGGTGATGTACAGGTAGTCACGCAGCCAGGTGGAGAGGCTGATGTGCCAACGACGCCAGAACTCGGTGATCGACTGGCTGATGTACGGCTGTTTGAAGTTTTCCATGAAGCGGAAACCCATCATCAAGCCCAGGCCGATGGCCATGTCGCTGTAGCCGGAGAAGTCGAAGTACAGCTGCGCGGTGTAGGCCAGCGCGCCGAGCCAGGCGTCACCCGTGGTCGGGTGTTGCAGGGCGAAGCAATGGTCGGCCACGACCGCCAGGGTGTCGGCGATGAAGACCTTTTTGATGAAGCCCTGCATGAACCGCGTGGCACCTTCGGAGAACTTGTCGAGGGTGTGGGTGCGGTTGTTGAACTGGTCGGCCAGGTCGCGGAAACGCAACACGGGGCCGGCGATCAAGTGAGGAAAAATCGCCACGAACGCCGCGAAGTCGATCAGGTTGCGGGTCGCCGGGGTGTCGCCACGGTAGACGTCGATGATGTAGCTGATGGACTCGAAGATGTAGAACGAGATCCCGATCGGCAACAGCACGTGGGTCAGGATGAACGGCGAAAGACCGACCGAGGTCATCATCGCGTTGATGCTGTCCACGCCGAAGTTGGCGTACTTGAAGTAGCCGAGGATGCACAGATCCACCGCCACGCCGAGCAGCAGCCAGCGTTGCGCAGGTTTGGTGCGTACACCGGCGGCGCCGACTTTCAGGCCGATCCAGTAGTTCCACAGCGTGACGGCGATGAACAGCGCAAGGAAGTCCACCCGCCACCAGGCGTAGAACGCGTAGCTTGCAAGCAATAAAAGCAGGTTGCGATAGCGTTGCCCGCTTAAGTAGTACAAGCCGAGAAAAATCGGCAAGAACAAAAACAGGAACACATTGGATGAGAAAACCATCCCGACCTCTCCATGTTTAACCAACAGTTAAGGGCCAGAGCCCCCCCCAAACCCCCCCGTGAAAACCGGAGGGTTGTAATACATTCAGTGTGGGAGCGGGCTTGCTCGCGAAGGCGGTGTATCAGTCGACATCATTGGTGAATGTCAGACCGCTTTCGCGAGCAAGCTCGCTCCTACAGGGATCGGATCAGCTGCCCTTGTTACCCTTCTCATGCGATGGGTCGTAGACCTTGGTCAGGTCGCCGCCCAGGCGGAAGGTCTTGAACGGTTGCATCTGGTGTTTACGTTCGAGCACATCCGGCGCACAGGTGTAGAGGCTGCAGAAGGGTTCGAGCCAGGCGAATTTCGAGTCGACCTTGAGGTCGGTCATGTCCTGCTCTTTACCGTTTTTGGCTTCGAACTCTGCAGGGTCTTTCACCCCGGCCAGCACTCGATCACCCAGACGTTTCAGTGCGCCGTTGTTTTCCTGACGCAAATCCACACCGTTGACCTGAGCGAAGCTGGCGATCATGGCCAGCGGCGGCAGGGCGTAGTTGTGGTAGGCGAGGGCGCGTTGCTGGCGCTTGAGTTCGTTGGGCAAGAAGCCTTGCGCGTCGACTTGATTAGCGCCGACTTTGTATTCCTTCACGGCCCAGTCGAACAGATCGCGGCGGTCGGTGGCGACGGAGGTGGCCATGACCGACCAGGCAGCCCAGTACGAGTGGTTGTTGGTTTGTTCCAGCGGCAGGTTGTCCCAATCGCTGACCACTTGATCGGCCATTTTGCTGAACCAGGCTTCGATCAATTGCGACTCTTGTTGATGGGTCGCCAACGGATGGGAGTCAGAGAATTTCAAACGGATGTAGGCCGAGGCCATGCTACCCAGCGCCCATTTGCGCATGGACTTGCCGGTGTGGTTGAAGTCCTTGGACATCAGCGCATCAGCCTTGGCCCAGGAGGTCAACCAGCTCAGGGTGCACTCGAGTTGTTCCGCACGACCGTCACGCATGAATTGCATCACCCGCTTGCTGGTGCCGCGCTCCAGTTTTGTGATGTCTGCGGTGGTGTCGCGGAAGGCTTTTTCCGACTCTACGTTGAGGGTCGAACGGGCCTTGTCGGAACCTTCGTATTTGCTGCGAAATTGCAGGGCGCCGGTGTACGGCGTGGGCATCGCGTCGCAGCCCTCGCTGTTGTCACCACTTTTGAACTTATCCACAGGCGCGAAATAGCCCTGAGGTGGGCGCAGCGGCGCGGCGGCCTGTGCGCTACCGGCGAAAATGGCCAGCCCCAACAGGGTGGGTGCCAGAAGCGTTCGAACGTTCAGTCTGCGAGATTGCATAGAAGACCTCATTGCCCGGCCTGAGCGGTACGTTGCCCGGCGCTTGGGAATACGTTGCGTTTGCAGATTTTCGCTTCGACTTTCTGCGCAGCGGCGCCGGCTTCCGGGCCCTGGACTTCAACGGCCAACAGGTTTTGCGAGGCCCAGTCTTCGTCGCTGCGCAGTTCAAAGGCGAAACGCCCGTCAGTGTCGGATGTTTGCGGTTTGTCGATCTTGATGTCCTCGTGGCGCCCGTTCATGTACCAGAGGGTGGCTTGCAAGGTTTTCACCGACGGGTCGGCGAAGCGGATGTCGACCTGATGGTTGCTGTTGCGCAGGTCCATATTTTTGCTGTTGACCATCAGCTCGTTCTTGCCGGGCTTGAGGGTGGTGCTGCCGGTCATCTGTGCATCTTTGCCTTCGCAACCGTTGTCGAGCAGCGCCATCATCTGCCGGTAGATGGTTTCCTGATCGAGGCGATACAGCGGCGAGAATTCCCAGATGAGGATCTTCGGCGGCTTTTTCTGGAACTCGTCGCTGCCCAGATACTGCAGCATCGAACCTTCCAGACCACCGCCGGGGAAGGCGACGTTGAGAATGTCAGCGCCGATGGCTTCTTCCAGGAACCCGGCGAAGTTGTAGTTCTTGCCGCTGTGGCTGGTGCCGACCAAGGTGATTTCCGGGTTACCGGAATCGCCGAACAGATCGCCGTCTGCCGCCTCGCCTTTAGGCTCGGTGGTGAACTGATCCATGTACTGGATCGCATAGCTGGTGCCACAGAGTTGACCGGCCATGTTGTGTAACGTTCCGGTCTTGCCCATACGACCTGACTTATGGCTTTCGAATTCACGCTTGGGAATGTCGGCGAAGGCCGGGATTTGCTTGACCTTCTCGCCGACGATTTTCGCTGTACGCTGGGCGCCGTAAGGGGTCCAGTGCTGGTCGCCACGGAAGTAAAAATCGTGGGCCGGCAGTTCGTCGCCCAATTGCTCGTTGGTCAACGGCGACAGGTCTGGCACGACATAACCCATGGCGGCGAAACGCCCGAGCATGGTTTTGTAGTTGTTCAGCGCCTTGTCGAAATCGAATTTGGCTTTGTCTTCCGGGTTCAGTTTGTTGCGGTTCACCAGACCACGGGTCGGCTGATAAACCACCACCAGTTCCACACCTTTGCTCTTGAACGCATCGTGCAGTTCTTTCATGCGTCGATAGCCGGCGGGCGAGGTGTCGAACTCGGTGCGCAGATCTTCCTGGGACCGGAACAGCCAGTCGCCCTGGGCTTGTACCAGGGTGGTGAAGTTCTGTTGATAACGGGTGGTGTAGTTCTTTGCGTCGTGAGCCTCCGGGCACAGGTTGCAGCACGGCTCGGCGGTGAAGTTCGGTTTCTGGGCGTCGGCTGCTTGCGCACCGCCGCTGGCGGCGAGAATGGCCGCAGTCAGGCCCGAAAGGCTGAGTAGTTTGATCAAGTGTGGGTGCATAAAGGTCATCCTCAGTCCCGCATTTCGGTCTGGCGTTCGACGGGGTCGATCAGCACGGCTTTCTGCTGGCGCACCAGCAGGTCGAGAATTTCATCCTGGCGCTCGCCCAGAATCCCCGAGAAGCTGATGCCGCTGGATTTGGTCGGAGCGAGCATCGATACCCGGTACAGCTCAACGCTCAGTGGCGAGTCGATGGACAGCGGCCCACTGCCGTTGGCGGCCAGTTCGCCACCGACTACGATCAGCGAGACCTGGGCATCGAACGGATCGAGCTTGATGTCACGGTCGGTGTCGGAGAGGTCTTTGATGTGGCCGTAGACGCCGGTCAGGCCATTGGCCATGGCGATGTTTTCGTAGAGGCGAATGTTCACGCTGTTGCGAATCCGAATGCCGTGACGTTTGTTGCTGATCACCTTGTTGCCCCACAGCAGGTTGTCAGCACTCTCGTAGAGGGTGATGCCGTCAGTGTGGTTCTTGTAAATCTCGTTGTAGGCGATCAGGTTGTTGACGCTGTTACGGTCGATCACCAAGCCCGACAGGTTGTTGTCGTAGCTGCGGTTGTTGAAGATGAAGCTGTCATTCACTTCGCGGGAAATGATGATCCCATGCTTCTTCTTGGTCCCGTGCACCGTGTTGTCGGTAATGATCAGACCGTGGGAGCGGTCATGGGGATCGATGCCGTAGACGATGTTGTCGCGGTAGGTGTTGCCTTTGATCACGAAGTCGCGGGTCTCGTAGCAGTAGAAGCCGTACCACATGTCCGAGAACTCAGAACCGATGATCCAGCCGGTGGGTTCCGGGCGCTTGAGCACCTTGGCCATGTTCGGCGTGTACTGGGAAATACTCACACCGTAGGACTTACTGTTGGCATAGCCGAAGCTGGCCATTTTGCTGTTGACGATGTAGGTCTCGGTGCCGCCCCAGGCCAGCAGGAACGGGCGGAACTCCTTCGGCGAACGAAAAGTCGCCGGGCCATTGTCTTTCTCGCGCCAGCCAGTGATTTTGGTGTCACGTACGAACAGCTGACCATCGTTGACCATGAATGAACCGGCTTCTTCGGACAGGCGCAACTCTTGGGTCTGTTTGTCGATTTCGAGGATGCCTTTACGGCCGACCACGATTGGCAATCTGGCCAGGAACACACCGGGCGAGGTCTCGCTGATGTACTGCTTTGGCAAGTGTTTGGTCAGGTCCTTGAGATTGACGTAACCGTCGTCGATAAAGATCGCCTGGGGGATACCGTGTTGGCGCACCACCCACTCGGCCATCTTGTTATCGCCGCCGATGAAGTCCTTCAGCGCGTCTTCCTGCATCATCCTGCGTACGCTGACCTTGCCCGCTTTGCTGCGAACGATCTTCGCCGCAGCTGCTTGGGCGGTGTAGCCGGAAAGGTCTGGCAGCTTGGGTTTGGCCAGCTCTAGCGACGCGGTCGGCGCGCTGGTGACGGTGTAGGTTTTAGCCTGTTGCAGCCCCTTGGCCACGATCTCCGGTTTGCTCTTGTCGTTTGAAACACCAGGTTCGACGCTGGCAAACACTGCGCTGCTGGCCAGCAACATCGCGCCGGCCAACAGGCTGATCGAGCCTTTGATGGCTTGACTGTTCATCTCACGCACTCCCTTCGTGCCTCGCATCAGAAGCGCCAGATCACGTCGATAAAGGCGCGATGCATGTACGAGTCGACTTCTTTGCCATAGGCGTCGCCGGGTTTGAACACGCCACCGCGAAAACGCACCAGCGCCGAAGGCTCATCGATGGACTGGCTCAACGCGGCTGGCAGCAGGCCTTGCTTGAAGTACTTGGTGACCACCAGATCCATTTCCTGGCCAAGGTCTGTCTTGCCGTCTACGAGCGGTAGGGATGTGCTGGAAAGCACGGCATCGGTGGTGTTGTCGTAGGTGTTTTCGACGGCGTTGATACCGTTGTTGCCGATCTGTTTGTTGCCATCGACGCGCCAGAATTTGTGGTAGATCAGGCTGGCGTCGTAGTCATCACGCAGCATCCAGGAACCAAACAGAGTGGCGGTCTGCATGTTGCTCATTTCACCGCGAAAGGCTTCGCCGAAACGGTGAACCCGCGAGCGGGTGCCGGTGTAGGTCGAGCGGTTACTTTCCAGGCCGTTCTGCTCGTAGTCGCCGCTGGCGCGGGCATAGGCCGCACCGACTTGCCAGTTCGGATCCAGACGCAGACGGACACCCAGGTCAGTGGCCCAGCCGTTGACGCTGCCGCTGTTGTTGGCGTCGACCGGTGGCGTGCCTTGGGCGGTCAGCGGGTTGACGGTGTCGCGGTTACCACTGAGACCTGTGACGCTGCCCCAGTAGTTGACGGTGTTGGTGTTGCGATAGTTGTAAGCATCGCTGTTGGCTTCCAGGCCGATCCAGGTCAGGTCGCCGTTCTGTTTCTTGGCCAGCGAGTCGGCCGCTTCACCGGGTACTGGATAGTCGAGCTTACCGTCATCGTGAGTGTGATGAGCGCGCACGCCGACCCATTGACCCGGTGTCCATTGGGTGGATACGTCGCCGTAGATATGCAGGCGATCCTTGTCTTTGGGGGCCAGTTCGGTGAGGTCGGTACGGTACTCGCTGAAGCGTTCGGCGGCGCCGACGTTGGCCCGCAGCAAGGTGGTGTCGAAGGTCCAGTTCAGCGCTTCGATGTTGGTGTCGCGCCATTGGCCGTCGTCATTGCGCAGGCGTTGGCGACCGAGTTTCAGCTGCTCGCCGGGGTAGGGCGTCAGGCCGCTGTAGCCGACCCAGAATTCGCGCATCGCCAGGTAATTCTTTTTGCTGGTGCGACCATTGCTGTTGCTGTTCTGCGTGCCGCTGCTATCAGACTGTTGCAGGGTGTCGGTCTCGACGATGTCAGTCGAGGTCACGGCCTGGCCCATGGCGTAGGCGCTCCAGTTACCACTTTCGCCATAGACCCACGGGCGCAGGTCGAGGCCGACACCGTTGACGTCGCCTCCGGGACGGGTGCCCAGATCGCTGTCAGCTTCCGATTGGCCGGTGGCTTTCACTTCCAGGCCATAGTTTTTGGTGTCGGTCAGGGCTGCCAATGTCGGGCAAGACCACAGCAGCGCAAATGTCAGGCCAATGCCGGCCTGAACGAATGGATTCAACTTCATAGGGATTCCTCGCCGTCTTCTTGTTGCAGGGCGTGCAGTGCCGTTGGGTTCTGGCTCAAGGCGCCACGCATGGCCTGTTCTTGTTGCAACAGACGTTGGGCCTCCGCGTGCTGGGCAGGCGGCAGTTGGGCTTCGAGTGTTTGCGCAAGCTCATTGGCTAGCGGGGTGTCCTGGGCCTTGGCCAGTTGGCTGAAGACATAGGCATTGACCGGGTCGGGCTTGGTGCCCTTGCCTTGGGAGAACAGCTGTGCAATCGCAAAGTCAGCGCTGTTCTGGCCATTGCGGGCAGCAGTCAGCAGGTGATCCAGAGCCTTCTGCGGATAGACCTTGCCGAGGTAGCCACGGCGGTAGATCTGACCGAGGTAGTAATCGGCGGCGACTTCCTTGCCGAGGGCTTTCTGGAAATGCGCTTCGGCCTGTTTGGCGTCGGCCGGGACCCATTTGCCCTCGTAGTAGAGCTTGCCGAGTAGCAGTTCGGCCCGTGGTTGGTCGGCGGCGCGGCCGTTGTTCAGATACTTCATCATCTTGTCTACGTCGCCCAGTTCCGGGAAGTCGTAGAGCAACTGCGCCAGGCTGACCCAGGAAGCGGGGTAGCCGGGGGCGATGTGTTCGAGCATGGTCTGTGCGGTTTTTTCGTCGGTCTTGCCGAGCGTGGCATCGCCGAGTACGCGAGCGACACTGTCCATTCGTTGAGCAGAAACGCTGCCACGGCTGTAGGCGGCTTGCAGCTGCTTGAGCAGCTCGGCCTGTTGCTCAGGCTGGGCGCGTTTCTGGTAGACGGTGGCCAGTTCGACATAGCAGATGTCGGTGGTGTTGAGCGCCGCTTTGCAGATGCTTTCGACCTCGCCCAGATGCTGGTCGTAGGTGCCTTGGGTGCGATAGAGCAGCACTTGCGCCAGACCGGCTTGCGGGTAACCGGCAGCGCGCCATTTGCTGACCTGTTGCTGGGCGTTGATGTTCGGGAAACTGTGGGGGTATTGCAGATAGAGCATCGCCAAGGGGATAAGGGTATTGCCTTCCCCATTGGCGAACGCTTTTTTCAACAAGCCTTCGGCTTCGTGCTGCTCGGCTTCGGTGGAGCCGGGTTTGGCCACCAGCAGACGCCCCAGACGTGCCTGAGCACGCGGCGAGGTATCGACGGCCGCGCGGTAAGTCGCTTCGGCCTGTTTGATCTGTGCCGGGTCGTGGCTGTCCACCTGGATATCGGCCAGACCCACCTGTGCTTCGCTGTAACCCAGGTTCGCCAGCTGCTGGTAGTTTTGCGCCGCCATGGAGGTGTCGCCGCGCTTGAGGGCTTCATTGGCCAGGCGCTGGTCTGGCAGACCGGCGCAACCGGCCAGGGCGATGGCGGTGGCCAGCGCACACAGGTAGGTGCGGCCGCTACGCGACCGATCGCGAGCAAGCTCGCTCCTACAGGTCATTGCGTCGCTCTTGTAGGAGCGAGCTTGCTCGCGATCGAGTGCGCAGCACTCGTCAATGGAAAGGCTCGTCACAGGCATGTCCTCCGCTTAAAGGCCAGCGGCCATGGCTTTATCGATCAGCCAGTTCAGGGATGGGCCGCGATCGCTGCTCACTTCCACCGGGCGACCGGCGAGTGCGCTGTCCAGCGGTGCGTCGGGTTTGATCTGCACGCGGATGTCAGACGACAGGTCGCTGCTGTTCAGGCTGGCGCTGCTGACGATCGTGCCGCGGCGAATGTTGTCTTCACCGGCGATCTGGAAGTTCACAGGGGTACCCGGACGCACGTCGCGGAACTGGCGATAGGAGAAGCGTGCTTCAACGTTGGCCAGGCTGCCCCGCGGGATCAGTTCGAAGATCACATCGCCTTTGCTGGCGTACTGACCGTCGGCGACCATTTGCTGGCCCACGGTGCAGTCACACGGCGAAGTCAGGGTGCCGGTCATTTGCTTGCCGAACAGTTCTTCAACCTTGGCCGGTTGCAACTGGTCTTCGTCCAAGTGGCCCTTGAGCACGTCGAGCATGCTGGTACTGAAGGTCGCCAGCGGTGCACCTTTGGCGGCGATGCCGTCAGGTTTGATCAGGCTTTGCACGGTACCGTCGCGGGGCATGGTGACGTTCATGCCGGGCACGCTGACCAGACCGGCCTGGGCGTGGCTGATGAAGTACATGCCGTACACCGACTTGAAGATGAAGCCGAAAGCCGCCAGGCCGACGATAAAAATCGCCAGGCTGAAGGTCACCGCACGCAGTCGGGCGAATGCTGACATGCCGCTGCCGCCGTCCTTGACCTTGCGCGCCTTGGTGAAGTTGTCGCGCTGCAGGGTGGCGAGCACTTCGCCCATGGTGACGATGTCACCGCTCAGGTGCGAGGTGATCAAGTGGCGCAGGGTCGAGATGTCTTGTTGATCCAGGTTCTGGAACTGGCAACCGGTGCGACCGGTCTGGCGGTCGTAAGAGCGGATCATCAGCTCGACGTCCATGGCAAGACCCAGGTTGTCGATGACGAATTGCAGACGACCCTGGTGTACTTCGCCGACAGTCAGGGCCTTTTGCGGCCCTGCGTTGAAGCTCAGACCCCCGGCGGAAAGGTCTTCGACCCGCGCTATCAGCGGGGTGCCGCTGGCATCGACAAAGCGCAGCCGGGCCGGGATTTTGACCCGGGCGTGTTGGCGCTGGGCTTCGGACTCATGCACTACGTTGGTGTTTGCGGTGGTATTCATTGGGCTGTTCATCGATGTAGTTCCTAGTTAATTCAGGCGAGGCAGGTCAGACCATCGTCAGCAGCACGGCAACGAACACGCTGCCGGCGGAGAAGGTCATGGTCCGAGACGACCAGGTATTGAACCAACGTTGAAAGCTGGCGAGATCACGGGTCAGTTTGGTGTCCTGGCGAGTCCAGGACTGTTGATCGAGGCGGAAGAACACGTAGATCTTCACCAGCGCGCCGACGATCTGGTTGTAATAGAGAATCACCGGATAGGCCGGGCCGATTTTGTGCCCCGAGCAGGACAGCAACAGGGTCAGAATCAACCGGGTGATGCCGATCCACAGCAGGTACGCCAGGATGAAGACGGCGCCGTATTTGAAGCTGGCAATGATTGCGACCGTCAATCCGAGCAAGGAGGTCCACATCGACACCCGCTGGTCGAACAGCACCACGCTGGTGAACAGGCCGAGGCGTCCCATGCCCAAACCCAGCGCACGCGAGTTCTGCCGCAGGTTGTTGCCGTACCAGCGGAACATCAGTTTGCGACTGGCCTTGATGAAGCTTTTCTCTGGCGGGTGTTCAACGGTGTTGATCGCTGCGTCCGGCACGTAGAAGGTGTCGTAACCCAGACGCATCAAGCTGAACCAGCTGGACTTGTCGTCGCCGGTGAGGAACTTGAAGCGGCCCAGGCGCCAGTGTTGCAGGGAGTCGCTTTCGACGTCGGCGATGAAGTCCGGATCGGTGACCACGGTGGCGCGGAATACCGACATACGCCCGGTCATGGTCAGCACGCGCTTGGACAGGGCCATGGAGCACATGTTGATGTGGCGTTGGGCAAAGCGCAGTTTGTGCCACTCGCTCATGATGTAGCCGCCGCGCACTTCGCAAAACTCGTTGGTGGTCAGGCCGCCGACGTTGCCGAACAACTGGAACCACGGCACGGTTTTACGCACCACGCCTGGGGCGAGCACGGTGTCGCCATCGATCACCGCAACCACTGCACGATCATCCGGCAGGTGGCGGGAGATGGCGCGGAAACCGAAGGCCAGACCATCACGTTTGCCAGTACCGGCGATACGCACGAAGTCGAGCTTCACATGGTCCGGCGGGTTCATTTTTGCCCAGAGGCTTTTCACCAGCAGCTCATCGGACATTTCCACCAGCGAACAGACCACGGTGGTCGGGAAACCGCACTCGATGGCTTCGCGGATGACCGAGCTGTAGACCTGAGCGGTGGTCAGCGCATCGATACGAAAGCTGGTGACCATCAGGAACACGTGGGACGGGTCAGCCGTTTTACCCAGCTTGCGCACTTTGCGCCGCAGGTGCGGGTAGACCACGTACAGAAACAGCATGCCGCGCAGAAAGTGCGTGGCACCCATGGAGTAGCGCCAGATGCCCACGGCGCCAATCAGGAAGATGAAGTCCTTCGACTCGGAGTCGAACGTGGACGTAGGCAACGCAGTGGCGATGCCCATCAATAAACTTAGGTAAAACAGCCAACCGGCGGCCTGAAGTAGGCCGTGCTTTAGCCTGTGCATAATCGGTATCCTAAAGTCAGTTGCAAGCCCCAAGCTTCAAGCCCCATGCGAGGAGCTTTGACTTGCGGCTTGAAGCTTGAAGCTTGCGGCTGCCTTACCAGCAGATGCCTTCAGTCCGGCCACTCACGCTGGTGGCTTTGGACATGAACCCGACCAGGTCGACGACCTGTTTGCCGTGTGGAGCGTTCTCGGCGAGGGCGCGGAACTTCTCGTCGCGGTTGCCGAGGATGATCACGTCGGAGTTGTTGATCACTTCGTCGAAGTCCGAGTTGAGCAAGGACGAGACGTGAGGGATCTTCGACTCGATGTAGTCCTTGTTCGCACCGTGAACGCGGGCGTATTCGACGTTGCTGTCGTAGATGCTCAGGTCGAAGCCTTTGCCGATCAGCATTTCCGCCAGCTCTACCAGCGGGCTTTCGCGCAAGTCATCAGTGCCGGCCTTGAAGCTCAGACCGAGCAGGGCGACTTTGCGTTTTTCGTGGCCGGAGATGATGTCGAAGGCGTTCTGCACTTGGGACACGTTGCTGCGCATCAGCGAATTGAGCAGCGGCGCATCGACGTCCAGGGTGCTGGCGCGGTAGGTCAGGGCGCGGACGTCTTTTGGCAGGCAAGAGCCGCCGAACGCAAAGCCCGGGCGCATGTAGTACTGGGACAGGTTGAGGGTCTTGTCCTGGCAGACCACTTCCATCACTTCGCGACCATCGACGCCGACCGCTTTGGCGATGTTGCCGATCTCGTTGGCGAAGGTCACTTTGGTCGCATGCCAGACGTTGCAGGTGTACTTGATCATCTCGGCGACTTCGATGTCCTTGCGGATGATCGGGGCATCGAGCTCTTCGTACAGCGATTGCAGAACATCACCGGAGGCTTTGTCGAACTCGCCGATCACCGTCATCGGTGGCAGATCGTAGTCCTTGATCGCGGTGCTTTCACGCAGGAACTCAGGGTTGACCGCGACACCGAAGTCGATGCCGGCTTTCTTGCCTGAGCAGTCTTCGAGAATCGGGATCACTACGTTTTTCACGGTACCCGGCAACACGGTGCTGCGTACCACGATGGTGTGGCGGGTGGTTTTGTCACGCAGAACAAAACCGATCTCGCGGCACACCGATTCGATGTAGTTGAGTTCCAGGTCGCCGTTCTTTTTGCTCGGCGTACCGACGCAGATCATCGACAGGTCGGTGTCGCGAATCGCTTCGGCGAAATTGGTGGTGCCACGCAGACGACCGGTTTGAATACCCCGGGTCAGAAGTTCGCCCAGACCTGGTTCTACGATCGGTGATTTGCCGGCGTTGATCAGGTCGATTTTGTCTTTGGAGATATCTACGCCAATGACTTCATGGCCCCGTGCAGACAGGCAACCGGCACATACTGCACCGACGTAACCCAAACCAAATATGCTGATGCGCATCGCATTTACCTCTGTATTTATTACGCCATTAGATGGCCGGAATTAATGATGTTCAACGGTCATAGTGCACTCGCAAATGTGCGGTGCAGACGCCACAATGCCGTGTGCAGGCATACTAAGTTCCGAGTGTCTAAAGAGTGCACTCAAGGTGTTCGTAACTTGGCCTTGTTGTAATGACGTGCCCTGATATGCAGCCGGTCTTCCTCGGGAAGACATTCGTGCAAAGGTTGTCTCGCACTCGATAGTTTACTTAAATCCAGTAATATCAAGTGGTTATGCACTAAGGTGAGCGCAATTATAGGGGCGCGGCCTTGGCCTTGTAGGGGATAGTTATGGTGCGTTATCTCCCGTCCTTCACGTTTATTCCACATCAGTGACCTGAGTATCGAATGGTATATGACAACTTCGCTACTTGATCACCTCTCTGCGTAAGTTATCTCGTACACACCTGAAGATAATCGTTACCGGTGGTATGAGCGGCGTATGTGGACATAGTTCCAGTCAGCCCATCCTGAATATTGAAATTTCTTGAAATATTACGAAAGATGGCACTGCTCTCATATTGATAGCACTTGCCATATGGCCCTTTATTAACGGGGAATTAATCGGGTTAGATGGGTATGTGCCACTACTCACAAAAAAAATAAGTGCCACTACTTAAAAAAATCACTTTTGTCGAGTGAAAGAAAATTCATAAAACTATAGGTTGGGTTTTTGACGCCAAGATAATGGCGATCTGGGCGAGAAAATGCTGAGCTGAAGCACAGTTCGACGCACGTGCCTGATTCATGACGTGCGCCGAAAGAGTGTTCTATTCGGGGGCGTGGTCGCGCAGAAAAACCAGTGTGTCGGGTTTGGACTGTTCGACACTGAAGCGATAACCCTGCGCATCAAATTGCTTGAGTGCGGCGGGGTCGTTGATGCGTTCCTGGATCACGAAGCGGCTCATCATGCCGCGGGCCTTTTTCGCGTAGAAGCTGATGATTTTGTACTGACCGTTTTTCAGGTCCTTGAACTCGGTATTAATAATCCGCGCGTTCAGGGCCGGGCGTTTGACCGCCGAGAAGTATTCGTTGGAGGCCAGGTTCAGCAGCATGTCATCACCCTGGTCAGCCAAGGCTTCGTTCAGCCACTCGCTGATCCGGGTGCCCCAAAAGGCGTACAGGTCTTTGCCGCGGGCGTTGGCCAGTTTAGTGCCCATCTCCAGTCTATATGGCTGCATCAAGTCCAGCGGGCGCAGGAGCCCGTACAGACCCGACAGCAGACGCAAATGTTGCTGGGCGTAATCGAAGTCCGCCTCGCTGAAGGTTTCGGCATTCATGCCGGTATAAACGTCACCTTTAAAGGCCAGCAATGCTTGCTTGGCGTTGGTTTGGGTGAAAGCCGGAGTCCAGCTGCCAAAGCGCGCGGCGTTGAGGCCGCCGATCTTGTCGGACACGTGCATCAATTCACTGATCTGCGCCGGGTTCAGCTCGCGTAACTGCAGGATCAACTCCTGGGAGTGATCGAGGTACTGCGGCTGGGTGAAGCGTTGGGTCACCGGTGGGGTTTGGTAATCGAGGGTCTTGGCTGGGGAAATCACCATCAGCATGAAGTCGTCTCCTGTAATCGTGGGGGGATTCTAGGGGGTTGTCCGAGTTGACTCCAGTAATGGAGGTTATAGAGGGATCAGTGGCGATCGCGGTCCCACAGGGAACCGCTCAGCAGATCAGCTATAGTGCCGCGCGGGTTTTGTTATGGAGACATCCCTTTGCGTATCGCTTTTCTTTTCTCGGCCTGGCTGTTCAGTCTCAGCGCCATGGCCGCGCCCAATGACGTCGCCACGCTGGACCGCAGCACCTGGCCAGAGCAGCTGACCAGCCCGACCCTGTTCGACGTCGCGTCGCGGGCGGAAATCCTTACCTTCGCTCGCGCCTTGCTCGTCAGTGAGACGCTGGACGAGGCCGCTTTAAAGCAGCGCCTGGGGCTGCGCACGATCAATCTGGAGTCGATCAAACGCCTGCGTCAGCGGATGTGGCAGCGTTTGCTCGCCAACTACAATTTCGCCCAGCAAAGCTGCGATCAGGACGCCTCCTTCTGTTATCTGGTCGAAGACATGGACACCCTGCGCGAGCAGGCCGGCAAGTTTCAGGTCGGCGCAGATTCCTACTACATACGCTGGGCTGAGCCGAGTCGGATCTTCCATGAGCGTTATCTGGACGAGCAACTGCGCAAGGCGGCGTTGTTTCCGCAAACCAGCAGCGAGGTCGAGCGCTTCGGCGATTACGAGCGCAACGGTGATGAACTCAACGACCGGCTGTTTTTGCTGACCTTCGACAGCGCTGCCGCAGCCTCGCCGGATAACACCGCGTGGCTCACTGAATACCTGCGTAAAGCGAACATGAGCGGGACCTTTTTTGTGCTGGGCAGCGATATTCAGGCGCGGTTGGCTCAACGCTCGGTGGCTGATTTACAAGCGTTGTACTCAAAGCAGTGCGTCGGGGTGCAGGGGTGGGAATACCGCTCTCACAGTCATTGGCAAGACTGGCAATACTCGATTGGGCACAGTGTTGAACTGGTGAACAGCAAATTACCGGAAAACTACGTGCCGCTGTTTCGCCCGCCCTACGGCCAGCGTCGCGCCGACGGCGAAGGGTTTTTCAAGGCTCAGGGTTTGCAGGTCGCCTTGTGGGACATCGATCCTCAGGACGCCGGCGGCAAGCTCAAGCCTCAAGAGAGCGGCCAGAGAGCATTGACGCTGATGTTGCTGTGGCGGCACGGGGTGATCAATTTCAATGTCAAACAGGACGCGGTAAAAACGGCGATGCCTTGGCTGGTCACACAAACCGCGCAAAGCGGGATCGGCTGGGAGGATTGTCAGGACGCTTTTCGCTGAAAAGGCAAAGTGCCAGCAATCATTGGAGGGAAGGGTTGAACGGGGAGATTTTCAGCGTGATTTCCATGCAGGCGGACTTCTGACTGTAACGGGGTGATGGCAGTCCGCCAAGTGCTATTGGTCACTCAGAAAAATAAACTTCAAAAAGTGTCAAAGTGCTTTTTTCTGTCACACGTTTTGGAGTATTACGAAGACAGACCGCCGAAACCTGCAACACAGGTGGCGTCTTCCAAGACCCAGCGTGTGCAGTTCACTTGAGTCCTGCTGTTTTGAGTACTGCGGGGTGAATTCGGTGGCCACTTCGAGGCGCAGCACTGTAACGGTATTGCGTCGACTGGCTCCCACAAAGGTGACCGAGTATGGATGATCACGGACGTAGCCCTTCTTCCAACCTGCCAATCCTTTATGTACTCGATACCAACGTATTGATTCACGATCCAAACGCGCTGCTTAACTTCGAAGAACACCACGTAGCCATCCCGATGACCGTGCTTGAGGAGCTCGACAAGCTCAAGAGCGGGCATCACAGCGTTGCTGCGGAATGCCGCCAGGCGATTCGGCTGATCGACAAGACTCTGGGCGACGCCAGCCCGGAAGATGTTGAGCTTGGCGTACCGATCCAGCGTGGCAAAAGTGGGCCAAAGGGTTTGCTGTCAATTCTGATGAGCAAGCGTGCCGAGCCGAACATCATTCTTCCCGAACATCTGAACGACAACATCATCATCAATCAGTTGATCGACCTGCACGCGCGCGACAAGGAATTGCGACTGGTACTGGTGACCAAAGACATCAACATGCGCCTCAAGGCCCGGGCTTGTGGGATCGCGGCCGAGGACTACAGCACCGACCAACTGGTCGACGATGTGTCGCTGCTACCCAACGGTTACCACAACATGACGGGGTCGTTCTGGGATCGTGTGAGCAAGGTTGAAACCCGTCAGGACCACGGTCGCACCTGGCACCAGGTGCAGCTGATCGACAACCTGCCGGCCGTGCATATCAATGAGTTCATCATCGACGAACAGGGTTTTGTCGGATGGATCAAGGAAATCCAGGTCGACAAGCTACTGATTCTCGACCTGCATCAGGAACCGCTGATGCACCAGGAAGCCTGGGGTCTGAAACCGCGAGACGTCTATCAAAGCCTGGCGCTGTTCGCCTTGCTCGATCCGGACATTCACTTGGTCAACCTGTCCGGCGCAGCCGGTTCCGGGAAAACCATCCTGGCATTGGCTGCCGCCATCGAGCAGACCATGGTCAGCAAGCGCTACCGGCGCATCATCGCCACCCGTAGCGTACAGGGGCTGGACCAGGAGATTGGCTTTTTGCCGGGTACCGAAGCGGAAAAAATGGAGCCTTGGCTGGGCGCCATTACCGACAACCTCGAAGCCTTGCACATGGATGACGAGAGCACCCATGGCAGCGTGGATTACATCCTCAGCAAAGTGCCGTTGCAGTTCAAATCCCTCAACTACATTCGAGGCCGCAGCTTCCAGCAGAGTCTGATTCTGATCGATGAATGCCAGAACCTCACCCCGCACCAGATGAAAACCATCATCACCCGTGCTGGTGCCGGTTCCAAAGTGGTGTGCCTGGGCAACCTGGCGCAGATCGACACTCCTTACCTGTCCGCGACCAGTTCCGGGCTGACTTACCTGACCGAACGCTTCAAAGATTTCCCCAACGGGGTGCACATCACCCTGCAAGGGGTGCCACGTTCGATTCTGGCTGAATACGCCGAATCCCATCTGTAAAACCTCTGAACCGGGCGGCCCAAAGCCGCCCGGTTTTTTATGCCCGGCGAATAACCCTTGTGGGAGCGAGCCTGCTCGCGATAGCGGTCTGACATTCAGCATTGATGTCGACTGTCACGCCGCCATCGCGAGCAGGCTCGCTCTCACAGAGGATTGTGGTGATCCGATAATCAAACGTGCGAAAAATTGACCCGCAGGTTTACAATCGACGCTCCTGATCAGGAGTAACCCCGTGCTGACTCATCTCGATTCCCAAGGTCGCGCCAATATGGTCGACGTCACCGAAAAAGCCGTGACGTCCCGTGAAGCCACGGCCGAAGCGCTTGTGCGCATGCTTCCCGAAACCCTGCAGATGATCGTCAGCGGCGGTCACCCCAAGGGTGATGTGTTCGCCGTGGCGCGAATCGCCGGCATTCAGGCAGCGAAGAAAACCTCCGATTTGATCCCGTTGTGCCATCCGTTGATGCTCACCAGTGTCAAAGTCGAACTCAGTGCCGAAGGCGAGGATGCGGTGCGTATCGTCGCCCGCTGCAAGCTCGCCGGGCAGACGGGTGTCGAGATGGAAGCGCTGACCGCCGCCAGCGTCGCCGCGCTGACTATCTACGACATGTGCAAGGCCGTGGACCGTGGCATGACCATCGAAAACGTGCGTTTGCTGGAAAAACTGGGTGGCAAGAGCGGCCACTATCAGGTGTCTGAATAATGAAAGTGACGGTGAAGTTTTTTGCCCGCTACCGTGAGGCGCTGGGTGTGGATTCGCTGAACATCGAAGGTGATTTCACCTCGGTCGATGATGTGCGTTTGCTGCTGGCGCAGCGCGACGGTGCCGAGGTACTGAGCGAACAGAACCTGATGTGCGCCCGTAATGAGGACCTGTGTCAGCTCGACGAACCGCTGACCGACGGCGATGAAGTAGCGTTCTTCCCCACTGTGACCGGAGGCTGAGCATGGCGATTCGCGTGCAATCCGCGGCGTTCGACCCAGGCGCTGAAGTCAACGCGATGCATGCGGCGAATGTCGGCGTCGGTGCGGTGGTGAGTTTTGTCGGCTACGTGCGTGATTTCAACGATGGACTCGACGTTGCCGGAATGTTTCTTGAGCACTATCCCGGCATGACCGAAAAGGCCCTCGGCAAGATTGCAGTCGAAGCCGAGCAGCGCTGGCCGCTGCTCAAACTTGAAGTGCTGCACCGGATCGGCGCCCTGGAACCGGGCGAACCGATCGTCTTCGTCGGCGCCGCCAGCGCCCACCGCCAGGCGGCGTTCGACGCCTGCGCCTTTGTCATGGATTACCTGAAAACCCGCGCGCCGTTCTGGAAGAAAGAAAACACCAGCGATGGGCCTCGGTGGGTGGAAGGGCGTGACAGTGATCATGCGGCGGTGGAGCGCTGGGAGAAGTAAGCGGGCTGCCTATTCTCTGTTGGCTGTAAGTCAGCCATCGCGAGCAAGCTCGCTCCTACATTTAGATCGCGTACCCCTGTAGGAGCGAGCTTGCTCGCGATGGCGCCATCCACAGCACCTTCTATCTCCCTTCTTCACCCCAATTCATCCTCGCGACCAAAGGCCACACGAAGTGTGGACAGTCGATTGACGATTTGTACGTAAAAGTCCAATATGGAATTATAAGTACAAAAAAGCGCGTCACGTTTCATTTTTTCTTCTGTCTTGCTAAACCAACAACAACCCGCGAGAGAACAAACATGAAGAAGCTCACCCTCATCAGTGGTCTGGCCCTCAGTCTGTTAGCGTGCAGCAGCCTGTTCGCCGCTGAGAAAACCCTGCGTATTGGTATTGAAGCGGCGTACCCGCCGTTTGCGTTCAAAACGGAAGAAGGAAAAATCAACGGCTTCGACTACGACATCGGCAATGCGCTGTGCGCGCAGATGCAGGTCAAGTGCGAGTGGATCGAAGGCGAGTTCGACGGCCTGATTCCGTCCTTGAAGGTCAAGAAAATCGATGCGGCGCTGTCTTCGATGACCATCACCGCAGAGCGCAAGAACTCGGTCGACTTTACCCACAAGTACTACTTCACGTCATCGCGTCTGGTGATGAAGGAAGGCGCAGTGGTTGATGACCAATACGCCAGCCTCAAAGGCAAAACCGTTGGCGTGCAGCGCGCCACCACCACTGACCGTTACGCCACCGAAGTCTTCGAACCCAAGGGCATCACGGTCAAGCGTTATGGCAACAATGAAGAGATCTACATGGATCTCGCGGCCGGTCGCCTGGACGCCATTTTTGCCGACACCATTCCTCTGGATGATTTCCTGTCGATGCCCCGTGGCAAGGGTTACGCCTTTGTCGGCCCGGAACTCAAAGACCCGAAATACGTGGGTGAGGGTGCCGGGATTGCCGTGCGCAAGGGCAATACCGAACTGGTGAGCCAGCTGAACAAAGCCATCGACGACATTCGCGCCAATGGCGAATATCAGAAGATTGAGTCCAAGTACTTCAAGTCGGATATTTACGGCGACTGATCAATCGCCATCGCGAGCAGGCTCGCTCCCACAGTAGATCTTTGTTGTACACAGAATCTGTGTTCACTGAAGATCCAGTGTGGGAGCGAGCCTGCTCGCGATAGCGGTGTGTCAGTCGACATGAATGCTGGATGTTAAACCTCAATCGCGAGCAAGCGAACGTCGCCCGGCCCGACCTACAGGGTCAGTCCTTCAGCTCCTTCAATTCTTTCAAATGCTTGTACACCGTCGCCCGCCCCATGTTCAGCACATTTGCCACGTAATTGGACGCGCTTTTGCCCTTGAAGGCGCCTTCAGCGTGTAGGGCCAGCACCAGCTCGCGTTTATGCTCGCGGGTCAGCAGGTTGAGGCTCAGCTGGCGTTCTCGCAGCCACGCATGCAGGAAAGTGTTGATTCGCTCCTGCCAGTCATCACGAAACAGTGAGTCCGGTTGCGCAATCAGCTTGCTCGGCGACAGGAACAAATCCAGCGCCGCTTTGGCATTTTCGAACAACGAGATATTCAGGTTGATGCACAGCACGGCCAGCGGCTGGCCGTCGCTGTCGCGCATTACGCTGCTCAGGCTGCGGATTTTCTGACCGTCCCAGTTGAGCTTTTCATAAGGGCCGATGTTCCGTTCGCTGACATCTTCGCTGAGCATGTCTTCCAGTGCGGCATCGTCGCCGATTTCGCGCTTGGACAGATTGTTGGCGATGTAGTCGATCTTTTGCGTGCGCAGGTCGTGCAGCACCACCTCGGCGTGGGGATAAAAAAGCGTGGCGATGGCGTCGGCAATCGCCCGGAAGTTATCCAGGGCGGGATCTTGTCGAGGTGGTGTCATAGGGTGTTGCTCCAGGCAGCGTCAGCGCCCTATCGAAAAGGGCGCTGTGAGTTTGCCGCAATCGAGGCGGGTCGTCACCTGAGGGTGCTTTAACCGAGGCGTGCGGGGGAGAGCATTTCGGCGCTCAGACCAAAGCGTGTCAGTTGTTCAGGCAAGGCTTCGCCGCGTACCAGCGCGGCACCGGCCTGGCCCATGGCGGGTGAGGTCTGGATGCCATAACCGCCTTGGGCCGCGACCCAGAACAGGCCTGGTACCTGCAGATCAAAACCGCACAGCAGATCACCGTCGCTGACAAAGCTGCGCAACCCGGCCCAGGTTCGGGTCGGACGGCGGATGGTCAGTGTGGTGGCTTCTTCGATCTGGTAAATGCCCATGGCGATGTCCAGCTCTTCGGGCTGCACGTCGTGGGGTTCGACCGGGTCGGCGTTGGCCGGTGAGCCGAGGAACATTCCGGCATCCGGTTTCATGTAGAACGACTCGTCGAGACTGACCAGCATCGGCCAGTCGTGGATATCCACCCCTTCAGGACCGGCGAAGATAAAGGCCGCACGACGCTTGGGTTGCAGGCCGAGCGGCTTGGCCCCGGCCATCCCACCGACTTTGTCAGCCCAAGCCCCTGCCGCATTGATCACCACCGGAGCGCTGAAGGTCTGTTTGGCGGTTTTAACCTGCCAATTACCTTGGGCATCACGGCTCAGGCCCTGGACCTCGCTGTCGGTATGAACTTCACCCTGATTGCGTCGGATGCCGCGCAGATAGCCTTGGTGCAGGGCGTCGGTATCAATATCGCTGGCGCTCGGGTCATAAATTGCACCGTGTACTTTTTCCCGGCGCAGGATCGGCAGCCTGGTGCAGGCTTCGTCGGCGCTGAGCAATTGCATCTCCGGTACGCTGGCCTTGGCGCTCAGGTATCGGTTATTCAGTTCTGTCGGGTCGCCGGTGAAGTCCACGGTCATTTCACCACGCGGAGTCAGCAATGGGTGTTCGCAGAAACCGGTTGGTGGCGCATCGAAGAAGTCCCGGCTGGCCAGGGTCAATGCGCGGACCTGAGGTGTGCCATAGGCAGCGGTGTATAAGGCGGCGGAACGCCCGGTGGAGTGATAGGCCGGATGCGATTCACGCTCCAGCACGATCACTCGAGCGTGGCGCGAAAGCCAGTAACCGATGGACGCACCGGCGATACCGCCGCCGATGATGATGAAATCTGCCTGGGGCATAAAACTCTCCTGCGAGGGCATGTAGGAGCGAGCTTGCTCGCGATGGACTCAAGGGCGGCGCGTTTATTCAGAAAACACGCGTTATCGTTAACGTCCATCGCGAGCAAGCTCGCTCCTACAGGTATTGGTATTAGCCGATGCGTTTTTGTAGAAGGTAGAGAGCATTGGCGAGCGCGATGTCTTCCAGACCCAAACCGATGGAGCGGAAAAACACATGGCGGTCGTAGGCTGGCCGCGGTGCCTTATCGCTAAGCAGCTCAGGCAGATCGCCGAGGATCGCGCTTTTATCCCAGCCATGCTGCTCGCTGGCGATCAGCATTTCTCCGGCCGAGCCTGGGGTGGTTTGACGATAGTCGCAATAGACCTGCATTTCATTCAAGGCTTGTGGTGGCACTTCGTGAGCCCGTGGCGCGTTGGTGCTGATTGAGGTGATCAGTGCCGGTTTGCTGAGGGTGCGCGGGTCGATCACCGGGCCTGCAGAGGAAGTGCAGAGCATGATCACGTCGGCCTCCAGAAGCGCGTCCTCGCGGCTGGCAACAATCTGCAGGCGCGGGTCAATGGCGTTGATTGGCGCAAGCGCCTCAAGGCTTTTGCCCGTCAGGGCTGGCGAGTAGAGGCTGATGTTTTGCCAGTCGCGCAGCGTCTTCACATAGCGTAGGTGAGCCAGAGCCACCGGGCCGCTGCCGATAATCGCGAGGCGCTTGGCGTGCGGCTCAGCCAGGGCATCGATGGCCACTGCGGTGGCGGCAGCGGTGCGGGCGACCGTCAGTTCGCCAGCATCGCAGAGCAACAGCGGCTGACCGTTGTCCATCGACATCAGCAGCGTCCAGGCAGTCACCAGTGGACCTTCACTGCGCACGATGTAGGGCGAGGTTTTTACACCGTACACGCGGTCTTCAGCCAACACGCCGAAGTAGTTGATGAAATCGCCGTCGCCGTGGGGGAACTCCACCAACTTCTGGGCCGGTTGCACGGCATTCCCGGCGGCCAGGTCACGGAACAGCTTGCGCAGAATCTGCGGCACGTCGACCTGTTCGAGTAGCTGGCGGGCTTGGGCTTTGGCGATCACATAAGGCGTGCTGGACATACGAAGGCTCCCGTGGGGGTTAGCTATAAACTAATTTGTCCATTATGGACTTATAATTCCAGACGACAATATCCAGACGAAAAAAAACGCAGACCGTTTCCGGGCTGCGTTTTTTTTGTTGCGCCGGGTTTTAAGGGCGCTTGCGCTCTACCGCGCGTAGCAGATGCGTCGAAGGGGTTTCGCAACTGATCTTGCGGCCCAGCAGCGCCTCGATAGACGGTAACTGGTAAGAGTCATCTTCACCGGCAAAGCTGATCGACACGCCGCTGGCACCGGCCCGACCGGTACGGCCGATGCGGTGGACATAATCGTCCGGCATTTCCGGCAGGGTGAAGTTGATCACGTGGCTGATGCCGTCGATGTGGATCCCGCGGCCGGCAACATCGGTGGCGACCAGTACGCGGATCTTTCCTTCGCGAAAGCCTTCCAGAGTCTTGATGCGCTTGTGCTGCGGCACGTCGCCGGAGAGCTGCGCAGCGTTGACGCCGTCACGTACCAGGCGTTCTTCGATGCGCCGTACTTCATCCTTGCGGTTGGCGAAGACCATCACCCGTTCCCAGCCGTTGTCGTTCACCAGGTTGTAGAGCAGCTTGTATTTATCACTGCCGGCGACGGCATAGATGTGCTGCTCGACCATGTCGCTGGCAACGTTGATCGCTTCGATTTCGACGATGGCAGGGTCGGTGGTCCATTGCTTGGCCAGGTTCATCACGTCTTCGGTGAAGGTCGCGGAGAACAGCAGCGTCTGACGCTCATTTTTCGGCGGGGTCTGGCGAATGATCTGACGCACTTGCGGGATAAAGCCCATGTCGAGCATGCGGTCAGCTTCGTCGAGCACCATCACTTCGACCATGTCGAGGTGGACGTCACCGCGCTGGTTGAAGTCCAGCAGGCGGCCGGGGGTGGCCACGAGGATGTCGCAGTGGCGGGCTTCGAGGTGTTTGAGCTGCTTGTCGAAGTCCATGCCACCAACGAACGTCATCACGTTCAGACCGGTGTATTTGGTCAGATCAGCCGCGTCCTTGGCGATCTGGACTACCAGCTCGCGGGTCGGGGCGATGATCAGCGCCCGCGGCTCACCCATGTAACGCTCTTTGGGCGGTGGGGTTTGCAGCAGTTGGGTGATGATCGAGATCAGGAACGCGGCAGTTTTACCGGTACCCGTTTGGGCGCGACCAATGGCGTCCATACCCTTCAGGGTGAAGCCCAGTACTTGTGCCTGGATCGGCGTGCAGTAGGGGAAACCCAGGTCCTGGATCGCGTGCATCAATTCTGGCGAAAGCTTGAAATCGTGGAAACGGGTTTTGCCTTCCTGGGGTTCGACGACGAAATCTTCGAGTTTCCAGGGGGTGACTGGCGGTTTCGGCGCGCGTTCGCGGCGAGGTTGCGCAGGTTTGGGCGTCTCGCTGCGCGGTTGCTCGCTGGCAATGGCCGCTACCGGTTGAGCGTCGGGAGTGTTCACCGGCTCTTTTTTTGGCGCGGTGGCGGGCACTGCGCGACCCGGCTGATTACCGTCGGTGCGGTTGCTGGGGCTGTGGGAAGGTGCAATGGAGCCAGGCGCGAGCTGCTCAGCCTCGCTTTTACCGAACATTTTCTTGAGTGCTTTGAGCACGGTCATCTCATCAATTGGTTAAGGAATGTACGCCGGGCAGTGTAATGCAAGAATCGGGCGCGGCGTAGTGGATTGCTTAAAGGGCTACAGGAAGTTTCGATTTCAACGCAAACGGTCGGCGATCCAGACGCCAATGTCGCGAATCTCTTCGGGTAACACTTCATGACCCATTGGGTATTCCTGCCATGTCACGGTGACATCAAGTCGCTTCAAATGCTCGTAGGCGGTTCGCCCCATCGAGTTTTGTACTACTTCATCGTAGTGACCGTGCAGGCAATACACCGGAATCCGCTGTTGGCTGGCCGACAAGTGCAGTTCGTCACTGAACGTCGGTGCATAAGTAGAGAGGGCAAGTACGCCACCCAGGGGGCCTTGCCACTTCAAGAACGCAGTGTGCAAAACCACCGCGCCGCCTTGGGAAAAACCGGCAAGAAAAATTCGCGAAGCGTCTATTCCGCTGGCGCGTTGCTCTTCGATCAAATCGGTGAGCACCTGCGCGGACTCCTCCAGCTGCTCGCGGCTGATTGCCCGAGCCGGGCTCATGGCCAGAATGTCGTACCAGCTCGGCATCTCGTAACCGCCGTTGATGGTCACGGCGCGAGTCGGTGCTTGAGGCAAAACAAAGCGTGTGGTCAGCAGACTTTCTTGTAGCGCCTCGGCCACCGGCAGGAAATCGTAGCGGTCGGCACCCAAGCCGTGCAGCCAGATCACGCAGGCGTCGACGGGCTTGCTGGGCTGAAGAATCAGGGTCTGGGTCATGTCTGCTCCATTATTGTGCGCGCGCTCTCATTGTGTGCTCGGTGGGCGTGCGCTTCTGGTTAATCAGTTAAGAAGATGTCGCAAGGCTGCAAGTTTTGCTATTGACCTGCCGCTGAAACGCTTTAGCGGTCGGTGTGGTACGGGCTTTGCTATGAGAAAACCTGTGCACGTAATCCTGCGCCGAGCGGTAACACTATCAGTCTACCTTCGGTTGTGGGATAGCAAAAAAATCCGGTGATGGACGTTCGCCCGGGGCCGCTACGGGCTTCGCGAACATGAAAGGGCTACAGCCCGTTCGGCCGATTGGTGAGAAGTGAGTTTTCCATTCTATGGATTTTCTCCTACTAGACTCATAGCTAAGGTCTGACGCCGCTTGACCCTAAAAAAAGCCAACACGGGTCAACAGCGCCTCATAAGGGTGCGGCAAGACTCAAGCTCCGACACAACAAGAGTAAAACTGGAGGTTTGAATGAAGATGTTGAAATCCACCCTGGCCATCGTGACTGCGGCCGCAGTACTCGGTGTCAGTGGGTTCGCTCAGGCGGGTGCAACCCTGGATGCGGTGCAGAAGAAAGGCTTCGTACAGTGTGGCGTGAGTGATGGTCTGCCGGGTTTCTCGGTGCCGGACGCAACGGGCAAGATCCTCGGGATCGACGCTGACGTCTGCCGTGCTGTGGCCGCTGCCGTATTCGGCGACGCGACCAAGGTCAAATTCAGCCAGTTGAACGCCAAGGAGCGTTTCACCGCGCTGCAATCCGGCGAAATCGACGTGCTGTCGCGTAACACCACCTGGACCAGCTCCCGCGATTCGGGCATGGGTCTGGTGTTCGCCGGCGTGACTTACTACGACGGCATCGGCTTTTTGGTGAACAAGAAACTGGGCGTGAAGAGTGCTAAAGAACTCGACGGCGCAACCATCTGCATTCAAGCCGGTACCACTACCGAGCTGAACGTTTCCGACTACTTCCGCGGCAACGGTCTGAAATACACCCCGATCACCTTCGATACCTCCGATGAAAGCGCCAAGTCGCTGGAATCCGGACGTTGCGACGTGCTGACCTCCGACAAATCCCAGCTCTACGCACAGCGCAGCAAGCTGGCGACCCCAGGCGACTACGTCGTTCTGCCGGAAACCATCTCCAAGGAGCCTCTGGGCCCGGTCGTGCGTAAAGGCGACGAAGAGTGGTTCAGCATCGTCAAGTGGACCCTGTTCGCCATGCTCAATGCTGAAGAAATGGGCATCACGCAGAAAAACGTTGAAGCTGAAGCCAAAGCCACCAAGAATCCGGACGTTGCACGTCTGTTGGGCACTGACGGCGAATACGGCAAGGACCTGAAACTGCCGAAGGACTGGGTTGTGCAGATCGTCAAGCAAGTGGGCAACTACGGCGAAGTATTCGAGCGCAACCTGGGCAAAGGCACTCCGCTGGCCATCGACCGCGGGCTCAACGCTCTGTGGAACAACGGCGGCATTCAATACGCACCACCAGTGCGCTGATGGTTCTATCACCCGGTGGGCCAACCACCGGGTGATGTTCTGTTCCATTATTTCTGGGGCACTTCATGCAAAATTCAATCGGCGCACCAAAGCAGAGGCTCAGCCTCAGCGATCCAAAAGTGCGTGCGTGGCTATTTCAGATCATCACCATTGTGGCGGTGGTCTCGATGGGCTGGTATCTGTTCGATAACACGCAGACCAACCTTCAACACCGGGGCATTACCTCCGGTTTCAGCTTTCTCGAGCGCAGCGCCGGTTTCGGTATTGCTCAGCACCTGATCGACTACACCGAATCGGACACCTATGCCCGAGTGTTTGTCATCGGTCTGCTCAATACCCTGTTGGTGACCTTCATCGGCGTCATCCTGGCGACGATCCTGGGCTTCATCGTCGGCGTTTCCCGACTGTCGCAGAACTGGATCATCAGCAAAATGGCGACCGTCTACGTTGAGGTCTTCCGCAACATTCCGCCACTGCTGCAGATTCTTTTCTGGTACTTCGCGGTGTTCCTGACCATGCCAGGGCCGCGCAACAGTCATAACTTCGGCGACACTTTCTTCGTCAGCAGTCGTGGCTTGAACATGCCGGCAGCCCTGATCTCCCACGGTTTCTGGCCGTTCGTGGTCAGCGTCGTGGTGGCCATTGTCGCCATCGTGCTGATGTGCCGGTGGGCCAACAAGCGATTCGAAGCGACCGGCGTGCCGTTCCACAAGTTCTGGACCGGCCTGGCAATGTTTCTGGTGATTCCTGCGTTGTGCGCGCTGATCTTCGGCGCTCCGCTGCATTGGGAAATGCCCCAGCTGCAAGGCTTCAACTTCGTCGGTGGCTGGGTGTTGATCCCGGAACTGCTGGCCTTGACCTTGGCCCTGACGGTGTACACGGCGGCATTTATTGCCGAGATCGTGCGCTCGGGCATCAAGTCGGTCAGCCATGGCCAGACCGAAGCAGCCCGTTCCCTCGGCCTGCGCAACGGTCCGACCCTGCGCAAGGTGATCATTCCGCAAGCGCTACGCGTGATCATTCCACCGCTGACCAGCCAATACCTGAACCTGGCGAAGAACTCCTCGCTGGCCGCCGGTATCGGTTATCCGGAAATGGTGTCGCTGTTTGCCGGGACGGTGCTGAACCAGACCGGGCAGGCGATCGAGGTTATTGCCATCACCATGAGCGTGTACCTGGCGATCAGCATCAGCATTTCCCTGCTGATGAACTGGTACAACAAGCGCATTGCGCTGATCGAACGGTGAGGAAGCGCACATGACGACTCATATTTTCAAACCTGACCTGCCAGCGCCGAGCAGCAGCATCGGTATCGTGGCGTGGATGCGCGAGCACATGTTCTCCAGCTGGATCAACACCCTGCTGACGCTGTTCGCGTTTTACCTGATCTATCTGATAGTACCGCCGATCCTACATTGGGCGATTCTCGACGCCAACTGGGTCGGCACCACGCGCGCCGATTGCACCAAACAAGGCGCCTGCTGGGTGTTCATCGAGCAGCGCTTCGGCCAGTTCATGTATGGCTACTACCCGGTGGATTTGCGCTGGCGTGTCGACCTGACTGTGTGGCTGGCGGTGATTGGCGTGGCGCCATTGTTCATCGCCCGCGTCCCGCACAAGGCGATCTACGGCCTGAGCTTTCTGGTGCTCTATCCGATCATTGCCTACTTCCTGCTGCATGGCGGTATTTTTGGCCTGGCCAACATAGCAACCAGCCAATGGGGCGGCTTGATGCTGACCCTGGTGATCGCCACTGTCGGGATCGCCGGCGCCTTGCCGCTGGGGATCGTGCTGGCGCTGGGTCGGCGTTCGAACATGCCGGCGATTCGTGTGGTCTGCGTGACCTTCATCGAGTTCTGGCGCGGCGTACCGTTGATCACCGTGCTGTTCATGTCCTCGGTAATGCTGCCGCTGTTCCTGCCTGAAGGCATGAACTTCGACAAGTTGCTGCGGGCACTGATCGGGGTGATTCTGTTCCAGTCGGCCTACGTGGCCGAGGTGGTGCGCGGTGGTCTGCAAGCGATTCCCAAAGGTCAGTACGAAGCCGCTGCAGCGATGGGCCTCGGTTATTGGCGCAGCATGGGCCTGGTGATTCTGCCGCAGGCCTTGAAGCTGGTGATTCCGGGTATCGTTAACACCTTTATTGCGCTGTTCAAGGACACGAGCCTGGTGATCATCATCGGCCTGTTCGACCTGCTCAACAGCGTCAAGCAAGCCGCCGCCGACCCAAAATGGTTGGGCATGGCCACTGAAGGCTATGTGTTCGCGGCCCTGGTGTTCTGGATTTTCTGTTTTGGTATGTCCCGCTATTCCATGCATTTGGAACGTAAGCTGGATACTGGCCACAAGCGCTAAGTCGGTACCTAATTTAGGAAGTTTTGTGATGAGTGAAGCGATCAAACAGCCGATGAGCCCTGAAGGCATTATTCAGATGCAGGGCGTGAACAAGTGGTACGGCCAGTTCCACGTATTGAAAGACATCAACCTGAACGTCAAACAAGGCGAGCGTATTGTCCTGTGCGGCCCGTCGGGTTCTGGTAAATCGACCACCATTCGTTGCCTTAATCGTTTGGAAGAACACCAGCAGGGCCGCATTGTGGTCGATGGCGTGGAGCTGACCAACGACCTCAAACAGATCGAAGCGATCCGTCGTGAAGTCGGCATGGTGTTCCAGCACTTCAACCTGTTCCCACACCTGACCATCCTGCAGAACTGCACGCTGGCACCGATGTGGGTGCGTAAGCTGCCCAAGCGCAAAGCTGAAGAAATTGCCATGCATTACCTGGAGCGCGTGCGTATTCCAGAGCAGGCGCACAAGTTTCCGGGTCAGCTTTCCGGTGGTCAGCAACAGCGTGTGGCGATTGCCCGTGCGCTGTGCATGAAGCCGAAAATCATGCTGTTCGATGAGCCGACTTCGGCACTCGATCCGGAGATGGTGAAAGAGGTGCTCGACACCATGATCGGCCTGGCCGAAGACGGCATGACCATGCTCTGCGTGACCCACGAGATGGGCTTCGCCCGTACCGTGGCTAACCGGGTGATCTTCATGGACAAAGGCGAAATCGTCGAACAGGCTGCACCGAACGACTTCTTCGACAACCCGCAGAATGAACGGACCAAGCTGTTCTTGAGCCAGATCCTGCATTGATGGGTTAGCAACAACACTAATAAACCCGGCCGTGTGCCTATTGCCAGTCAGTTAAGCGAACGCAGCCTTTTGTAGGAGCGAGCTTGCTCGCGATATGGACGTTAACGATGACGCGTGTTTGCTGGATAAACGCGTCGCCCTCAGATCCATCGCGAGCAAGCTCGCTCCTACACATACCCTTACTGACTGGCATTAGGTCATGTGCCGGGTTTATTTTTGTCTGGAATTTATCATGCCGGGTTTCAGCAACCTTGAGCGGTCTGACGTTCCAGTTCCTTCGCCGCCAGAAGGTGGCTCATATCTGCGTCTTTGCTGATTTCCAACAGGTCGTTGACCAACTCAGGGTGACGATCAAGCAGGCGCATCAGAATGAACAAGGGTTTGGGCGGTTCGATTTCCGCGCGTTCATAACGCGAGAAGGCATTGTGGCCACCGCCTGAAAGTAATTGAACCGCGGTTTTTTGCGTGAAGTGCAGTTTGCGACGAATGCGCTTCATCTCATCCGCCATCACCCTTTTTGAATCTTCAATGAGTTGATCGCCTGCCTGGGAATAACGTACGGCGCTTTGCGGATCGAACTCGATCTCGTCGCACACCTGACATTGCCAACCCGACAGGTCGCGAACTTCCCTATTTAACTGTTTGAAATCCACGGTAAAACCGCGGGCCTCAAAATGCTGCATCCCGTTTTGGGCGCCGCAGCTGGCGCAATCCTGTTTGTTCATGAGTCCTTCTCCTTGAAGGAGATCACCGGAGGCCCACCACTGAGGCGATAGGTCACTTTTATATAGATCAGAAGGCCTGAGCTGTTGGAGTGGTAAACGTCTTGCCAAGTCCTGTGGTCTGCGTAAGTGGTCATCGATTTATAAAGCATCTTCCTGTGCAGTAGGGCGATGACCTGTTGCATCTGGAACAAGGTAAGGCCGAGTTTTCGAGCTCCATCAAGTGCGCTTTTGGTGAACGCTGCGGCTCCAAGCCTTGCGACATCAGCCTTCATGATGGAAAGGTCGTAATGAGGTGTTTTCTTTTCCATAAGACACCTTGAATCAGCGAATTAAAAATACCCTTAAAGGGTAATTTAATCAATTATTGAGAACCTTTCATTTGTTATCGGTAACCGTAGCGCGTTGTGCTCGCCGCAGAAGCTGACTAACATGTCAGAAAATTCATCCTATGATTGGATGAAAGGGCGAATCCTATGTCAGATATTTCTCCATTAATTAAGCGATCTTTGGTCGATCAGGCCCTGGAACAGTTGCGTCTGCGCATCAACGACGGCACCTGGACGGTCGGCCAACGTTTACCCACCGAGCCGGAGCTGGCGATCGAGTTGGGCATCAGCCGCAACACCGTGCGTGAGGCCATGCGGGTGTTGGCGTTTTCCGGACTGATCGAGATTCGCCAAGGCGACGGCAGTTACCTGCGGGCGGTGGTCGATCCGTTGGACACCATGAAGGCGTTGTCGCGCTGCTCTCATGAGCAAGCCCGTGAGACCCGGCGCATTCTTGAAGTCGAGGCCATTGGCCTGGCGGCTTTGCGGCGCACGGATGAAGACCTCAAAGCGCTGCGTGAAGCGCTTGGCGTCAGTGGCAGCCACTACCACGGCGATCTGGACAGCTACATCGCGTGCGATTTGGTGTTTCACCGACGGCTGGTGGATGCCGCACATAACCCGACCTTGAGCGAGCTGTACCGCTACTTTTCCAGCATCGTCGGCGTGCAACTGCGCCAGACCCTGAACGTTACGCCGCGGCGTCAGGAGGTGTTCGATCTGCACATCGAACTGCTCGACGCCGTCGAGCAACGCGACCCGGAACGGGCCAAAGCCATTTCCCGGAAGCTGATCAATGAGCCTTGAAACCGAGAACCCCATGTCCAGCCCACAGGCTACCCCTAGCAGCATGACGCAACCCAAACGCACGGCGGAGCTTGAAGAGCTATTGATCGACGCCGAAGCCGATGACGAAGAAGTTCAGCAAAGCCATCCGGTGTTGCGCCGCCCCTGGCTGTTGTTGCTGGGATTGATTCTGGTCGCGTTGAACCTGCGTCCGGCGCTGTCGAGCATGGCGCCATTGCTCAGCGAAGTATCCAAAAGCCTCGGCCTGTCGGCGGCGCAAGCGGGTCTGCTGACCACGTTGCCGGTACTTTGTCTCGGTCTGTTCGCTCCGCTGGCGCCGATTCTGGCGCGACGTTTCGGTGCCGAGCGAGTGGTGCTAGGCATCCTGCTGACCCTGGCCTGCGGGATTATCCTGCGCAGTTCGTTCGGCGAAACCGGCTTGTTTGCTGGCAGCATTCTGGCGGGTGCCAGTATCGGTGTGATTGGTGTGTTGCTGCCGGGCATCGTCAAACGCGATTTTGCCAAGCATGCGGGAACGATGACGGGCGTCTACACCATGGCGCTGTGCCTGGGTGCGGCCATGGCCGCGGGGGCCACGGTGCCGCTTAGCCAGCATTTCGAGGGCAGCTGGGCCATGGGCCTGGGGTTCTGGATCCTGCCGGCACTGGTGGCGGCATTATTCTGGTTGCCGCAAGTCGGCCACAAACACGGTGCCCACAATGTGGCCTATCGCGTACGTGGTTTGCTGCGTGATCCGCTGGCTTGGCAGGTGACCTTTTACATGGGCTCGCAATCCTCGCTGGCCTATATCGTCTTCGGTTGGTTGCCATCGATCCTCATCGGTCGTGGCCTGACGCCGACTCAGGCGGGCCTGGTGTTGTCAGGTTCGGTGATCGTTCAGTTGGCCAGCTCGCTTGCCGCGCCTTGGCTGGCAACCCGTGGCAAGGATCAGCGCCTGGCGATTGTGGTGGTGATGTCGTTGGTGATGGCGGGCCTGTTTGGCTGTTTATATGCGCCGCTCGAAGGCCTGTGGGGTTGGGCGATTCTGCTCGGTCTGGGGCAGGGCGGTGCGTTCAGCCTAGCGCTGACCTTGATCGTTTTACGCTCGCGCGATGCCCATGTGGCGGCGAATCTGTCGGGTATGGCTCAAGGCATCGGTTACACCCTGGCGTCCATGGGGCCGTTCGCGGTTGGGCTGGTGCATGACCTGACTGGTGGCTGGACTGCACTGGGCTGGATCTTCGGTGTGATTGGCATTGGCGCAATCATCGCCGGCCTCGGCGCCGGGCGTTCGCTGTACGTTCAAGTCGAAAGCGAGAAGGTCTGAGGCAAGCGCACTGTCGGTATTCCTGCCACGAATGCCGATAGTTTTCGCCGCGTTTGCAGACTATCGTGCAGGTATCCTTTCGATTCTTCGGAGCCTGTCCATGAGTGATGCCCACAGCGCATTGATCACTGAGTTCTACACCGCTTTTCAACGGCTGGATGCCGAGGCCATGAGCGCCTGCTACACCGAGGATGTGGTGTTCAGTGACCCTGCGTTTGGCGAGTTGCACGGCCGCGATGCTGGCGACATGTGGCGCATGCTGAGCACTCGGGCCAAGGACTTCTCTCTGACCTTCGACAATGTCCGTAGCGACGAGCTCACGGGCGGTGCTCATTGGGTGGCGACCTACCTGTTCAGCCAGACCGGCAACACCGTGGTCAACGATATTCAGGCGCGGTTCGTTTTTCGCGATGGCAAGATCTGCGAACACCACGACCACTTCGATTTGTGGCGCTGGTCGCGGCAGGCGCTGGGTACCAAGGGCTTGTTGCTGGGCTGGACACCGTTGGTGAGAAACGCCGTCCGGACCCAGGCCTTGAAAGGTTTGAGGGCTTTCCAGGCCAGTCGTTAAAGGCTGACCTCTGATAAGATCGCCGCTCGTTTTCTGCAAGCCAAGATCGTCACGTGAACAGCAACCTTGAAGCCCCCATCAACAGCGTCGAGCCAGAGCCCGCGGTGAGCAAGCCGTGGTTCGTCTATCTGGTTCGCGCGGCCAATGGTTCGCTCTATTGCGGCATCAGCGATGATCCCGTGAGACGTTTCGCGACCCACCAAAGTGGCAAAGGCGCACGCTTCTTTCTTTCCAGCCCGGCAGTGGCGCTGGTTTACACGGAGGTCTGTCGTGACAAAGGTGAAGCCCTTCGTCAGGAACGCTTGATCAAAAAACTCAAAAAAAGCGCCAAGGAATGCCTGGTGGCAAGCGCGCCTGCGGGCTTATCAATCTGACTGATAAGTTCCCATTAGGCAGATGGGTAGGCTGCTCACCCGTTGCGCGCTAAGCTGGTTGTTCCTACTCGCCCGGCGGACTCCAGCATGTCAGAGTTGATTCTTCACCATTACTCCACGTCGCTCTTTGCGGAAAAAGCCCGTCTGTTGCTGGGTTTCAAGGGACTGTCCTGGCGCTCGGTAAATATCTCCCCGGTGATGCCAAAGCCGGACCTGACGGCGTTGACTGGCGGCTATCGCAAGACCCCTGTGCTGCAAGTGGGTGCCGACATCTACTGCGACACCGCGCTGATCGCCCGTCGTCTCGAACAGGAAAAATCCACGCCGGCGCTGTTCCCGGAAGGCAAGGAGCTGGTTGTCTCGGCATTCGCTGCCTGGGCTGATTCGGTGGTTTTCCAGCATGCGGTGAGCTTGGTGTTCCAGCCGGAATCGATAGCCGTGCGCTTCGCCAAGATGGCGCCCGAAGCGATCAATTACTTTGTCGCTGACCGCGCCGGTTTATTCGCGGGCGGCAGCGCCACCCGATTATCAGCGGAGCTGGCCAAGCATCAATGGCCAACGATCATGGGGCGGTTTGAGCAGCAGCTGCAAAGAGAAGAGGGGGATTTCCTGTTTGGAGAGCCGTCGATTGCCGACTTCGCCCTGGCGCACACATTGTGGTTCCTCAAAGCCACCCCGGTGACCGCACCTTATGTCGACGCATACCCGGCGGTCTCCGCCTGGCTTGGTCGCGTCTTGAGTTTTGGTCATGGTGCATCAAACGAGATGAGTTCGACCGAGGCTCTGGATATCGCACGCCAGGCCACGCCGGCCGCTTTGCCGGATGAGCAGTTCGAAGATCCGAATGGCTTCAAGGCTGGTCAGCAGGTAGTGATTGCCGCGACGGACTATGGCGTTGATCCGGTGGCCGGTGAATTGCTGTTTGTCGGCAGTGAAGAGCTGATTCTGCGCCGCGAGGATGAGCGGGGCGCAGTGGTGCATGTGCACTTCCCGCGGTTCGGGTTTCGCATCGAAGCACGCTGACGTACAACTGTGGGAGCGAGCCTGCTCGCTCCCACCGTTATTTCAAAGCGGCAAGAATCTCATCCGGGTCATACCCGCGAATCAAGGTGCCGTTCACGTCCAGCAACGGAATCCCTCGTCCACCGAGTGCCTCGTAGGCTTTGCGTGCTTCGGTATTTTTCTCGATGTCGAACTCCTTGAACGGAATGCCTTTCTGGTCGAGAAAACGCCGGGTCAGTTTGCAGTAGCCGCACCAGTCGGTGGCGTAGAGCACGACCTTGGCGTTGGCCTGGGTCTGCTCGGACACCACCGCTTGCGGGTTGAACACCCGCTCGATCTTGCCCCAATTCTGGTAGACCACGACCACCAGCAGGATCAGCAGGAACTTCTTCAGAATCCCGTTCAGCATCAGTTGCGACGCTTGAGCTGGTCAGTCAGCTGGGTCGGCAAGCCCTTGATGATCAGCGTGCCGGCTTCTTCGTCGTATTCAATCTTCGAGCCCAGCAGGTGTGCTTCGAAGCTGATGGACAAACCCTCGGCGCGCCCGGTGAAGCGGCGGAATTGATTGAGGGTGCGTTTATCTGCCGGGATTTCCGGTGACAGGCCATAGTCCTTATTGCGAATGTGGTCGTAGAACGCTTTTGGGCGCTCTTCGTCGATCAGCTCGGACAATTCCTCCAGGCCCATCGGCTCGCCCATTTTTGCCTGGCTGCTGGCGTAGTCCACCAAGGTTTTGGTCTTCTCTCGGGCGGACTCTTCCGGCAGGTCTTCGCTTTCGACGAAGTCGCTGAAAGCCTTGAGCAGCGTACGGGTCTCGCCGGGGCCGTCGATGCCTTCCTGGCAGCCGATAAAGTCGCGGAAGTACTCCGAGACCTTCTTGCCGTTCTTGCCTTTGATAAAGGAGATGTACTGTTTGGACTGCTTGTTGTTCTGCCACTCTGAGACGTTGATTCGCGCCGCGAGGTGCAACTGGCCCAGATCAAGGTGGCGCGAGGGGGTCACGTCCAGCTCGGCGTTCACCGCCACGCCTTCACTGTGGTGCAGCAGGGCGATGGCCAGGTAGTCGGTCATACCTTGTTGGTAATGAGCGAACAGCACGTGTCCGCCGACCGAGAGGTTGGATTCTTCCATCAGCTTTTGCAGGTGCTCGACCGCGACTCGGCTGAAGGCAGTGAAATCCTTGCCACCGTCGAGGTATTCCTTCAGCCAGCCGCTGAAAGGATGCGCCCCGGACTCAGCATGGAAAAAGCCCCAGGCTTTGCCTTGTTTGGCGTTGTAGCTCTCGTTGAGGTCGGCGAGCATGTTCTCGATGGCCGCAGACTCAGCCAGTTCGGAGTCGCGAGCGTGGAGAACTGCAGGTGTGCCGTCGGGTTTTTTGTCGATCAGGTGGACGATGCAATGACGGATCGGCATGGGCTTCTCGGCTGGTTGGATGGGGGAGGGCGAGCTCCCCAAAAAAGTGCCCAGTGTACCGCACCTGTTGGTTTTGGCGGTGTCCGACGGCCGTTTCGAGGCCGTCTGACCGGCGTTATGCATTTTTTTACGGTTTTAGAGCGATAAAGCTGACCAAATGGGTAGGTAGAGGCGGATATTTCCCCGTCGCTGTGCTAGTTTTGCCCCGTCTTACGCGCAGTAATGGCGTTAAGCGTGCATTCAGCATTTGTCAGGTCGAACCAAACCCTGTTTTCGGTATCTATAACCCCGATCTGTCGTGGTTGTAGCCGGGGGTGCCAAGTCCTGAAGATCTGGCTCGATGGCTGACACTGCACTCTGCAATCCAAATGAATTTGATAGGGAAGGAACACCACAATGGCTATTACTAAAGACCAACTGATCGCTGATATCGCTGAAGCTATCGACGCGCCGAAAACCACCGCGCGTAACGCTCTGGACCAACTGGCCCAAATCGTTGCTGATCAATTGGAAAATGGCGGCGAAATCACTCTGCCAGGTATCGGCAAACTGAAAGTGACCGAGCGTCCTGCCCGTACTGGCCGTAACCCATCGACTGGCGCTGCCATCGAAATCGCTGCCAAGAAAGTTATCAAGCTGGTCGTGGCTAAAGGCCTGACTGACGCTGTTAACAAGTAAGACGCAGTAAAAAAACCGTGCTCCGGAACATTCCGGGCACGGTTTTTTTGTGCCTGCGATTCAAGCGATTGACCCAGCGGCAATCGCTGTTTCAGCCGCGACTCAGCCCTTGCGAACCCAGCGTTCGCGCCAGACCTGCTGCTCGGATTTAGTCTGGAAGGTCCAGGCGACGAAGCGGCTTTTCTTCTGCCCCTGGGACATCTCCACGACCTGGCTTTCCAGTACGCCGGCTTTTTTCAGCGCCGTCTGGATCGCAGGCAGGTTTGAGGCTTTCGAAACCAGGGTGCTGAACCAGAGCACTTTGTGCTGAAAGTGCGCGCTCTCGGCGATCAGTTGCGTCACAAACCGTGCTTCGCCACCTTCACACCACAGTTCTGCCGATTGACCGCCAAAGTTCAGCACCGGCAGTTTGCGTTTCGGGTCGGCGCGACCCAGCGCGCGCCATTTACGCTCGCTGCCCTTGGTTGCCTCGTCCATCGAGGCGTGGAACGGCGGATTGCACATGGTGAGGTCAAAGCGTTCGCCGGGTTCGAGCAGGCCCAGCAGAATGTGCTTGGGATTGCTTTGCTGGCGCAACTGGATGGCTTTGTTCAGCCCGTTGGACTGCACGATGGCTTTGGCGGCAGCCACGGCCGTCGGGTCGACTTCCGAGCCGAGGAAGTGCCAGCGGTAGTCGCTGTAGCCGATCAACGGGTAGACGCAGTTGGCGCCCATGCCGATATCGAGCACCTTGACCGGCGCGCCGCGAGGGATCTCGCCGTCGTTGACGCTGGCCAGCAGGTCGGCCAGAAAGTGCACGTAGTCCGCACGCCCCGGCACCGGTGGGCACAGATAGTCGGCCGGGATATCCCAATGGGCGATGCCGTAGAACGACTTGAGCAGCGCCCGGTTGAACACACGCACCGCATCAGGGCTGGCGAAATCGATGCTTTCCTTGCCGTACGGGTTGATGATCACGAACTGCGCCAATTCAGGCGTGTTTTTGATCAGCGCCGGGAAGTCGTAACGACCCTGGTGGCGATTGCGCGGGTGAAGGGTGGCCTTCTCGCGCGGCTCTACGGCCTTGGCCGCTGTCGCTGGCTGAGGCTTTTTGTGCGGGGTTCTGGGTGTTCTGGGGGTGGTCATGGGCAAGGTCGATTCGGGAGATGGCTCAAAGTGGCGAGCATTGTCCCACATCTACAGCCACTTCGCGGCTGACTCCTGTAGGAGCGAGGCTTGCCCGCGATGAAGACAACGCGGCGCATCTGAAACAACGCGTCATCGTTCATCGCGGGCAAGCCTCGCTCCTACGGGGTTTTGGTGATTTTTGGACAAAAAAAGGGAGGCCTTGCGGACCTCCCTGTTTCATTGCGATTTGCCGTTACAAACTGGCAATCCGCGCGTGCTGCTCAGCCAGCTTGCCCAGAGCCTGTTCGGCTTCGGCCAGTTTGGCGCGTTCTTTGTCGATGACTTCGGCCGGAGCCTTGTCAACGAACGCGGCGTTGGACAGCTTGCCGCCGACCCGCTGCACTTCGCCTTGCAGGCGCTGGATTTCCTTGTCCAGGCGCGCAAGCTCGGCTGCCTTGTCGATCAGACCGGCCATTGGCACCAGCACTTCCATCTCGCCGACCAGAGCAGTGGCGGACAGTGGTGCTTCGGCGCCTGGGGTGAGAATCGTGATCGATTCAAGCTTGGCCAGCTTCTTGAGCAGTGCATCATTTTCGTTCAGGCGACGCTGATCTTCGCTGCTGACGTTTCTCAGGAACAGCTGCAATGGCTTGCCGGGACCGATATTCATCTCGCCGCGGATGTTACGCGTGGCGAGCATCAGGCCCTTGAGCCATTCGATATCGTCTTCGGCCGCCTGATCAATGCGCGCCTCGTTCGCCACTGGCCACGGTTGCAGCATGATGGTTTTGCCTTCGATACCGGCTAGCGGCGCCAGGCGCTGCCAGATTTCTTCGGTGATGAACGGCATGAACGGGTGCGCCAGACGAAGGGCGACTTCCAATACGCGAACCAGTGTGCGACGGGTGCCGCGCTGACGTTCGATCGGCGCGTTCTCGTCCCACAGCACAGGCTTGGAGAGTTCCAGGTACCAGTCGCAATACTGGTTCCAGATGAACTCATACAGCGCCTGCGCAGCCAGGTCGAATCGGAACTGATCGAGTTGGCGGGTCACTTCGGTTTCGGTGCGTTGCAGCTGCGAAATAATCCAGCGATCGGCCAGGGACAGTTCGACTTCTTCGCCGTTCTGACCGCAGTCTTCGCCTTTATCGAGCACGTAGCGCGCGGCGTTCCAGATCTTGTTGCAGAAGTTGCGATAGCCTTCGACGCGGCCCATGTCGAACTTGATGTCGCGGCCGGTGGAGGCCAGCGAGCAGAAAGTGAAACGCAGGGCATCGGTGCCGTAGCTGGCGATACCGTCGGCAAACTCGTCGCGGGTCTGCTTTTCGATTTTCTTCAGCAGTTTTGGCTGCATCAGACCGGTGGTGCGTTTTTCGACCAGTGCTTCGAGTTCGATACCGTCGATGATGTCCAGCGGGTCCAGGACGTTGCCCTTGGACTTGGACATTTTCTGGCCCTGGCCATCGCGGACCAGACCGTGCACGTAGACCGTCTTGAACGGAACCTGTGGCGTGCCGTCTTCGTTTTTCACCAGGTGCATGGTGAGCATGATCATCCGGGCGACCCAGAAGAAAATGATGTCGAAGCCAGTCACCAGCACGTCGGTGGAGTGGAACTTCTTCAGAAACTCAGTCTGCTGCGGCCAACCCAGGGTAGAGAACGTCCACAGGCCCGAGCTGAACCAGGTGTCGAGAACGTCGTTGTCCTGTTGCAGCGCTACGTCCGGGCCAAGGTTGTTTTTGGCACGCACTTCAGCTTCGTCGCGACCTACATAAACTTTGCCCGATTCGTCGTACCAGGCCGGAATCCGGTGACCCCACCACAGCTGACGGCTGATGCACCAATCCTGGATATCGCGCATCCAGGAGAAGTACATGTTTTCGTACTGCTTGGGCACGAAGGCAATCCGGCCGTCTTCAACGGCGGCAATCGCAGGTTCCGCCAGCGGCTTGGTGGAGACGTACCATTGGTCGGTCAGCCACGGTTCGATGATGGTCCCGGAACGGTCGCCTTTCGGTACTTTCAGGGCGTGATCGTCGACGCTGACCAGCAGGCCCGCAGCCTCGAAGGCAGCGACGATTTCCTTACGTGCCTGGAAACGGTTGAGGCCGGCGTATTCGGCGGGCAGTGTGCCGTCGATCTGCTCGTTGAGGGTGCCGTCAAGGTTGAACACCTGAGCGGCCGGCAATACATCGGCGTTCTTGTCGAAGATGTTCAGCAGCGGCAGGTTGTGACGCTTGCCGACTTCATAGTCGTTAAAATCGTGGGCCGGGGTGATTTTCACGCAGCCGGTGCCGAATTCAGGGTCGCAGTAATCGTCGGCGATGATCGGGATGAGACGGCCAACCAGCGGCAGCTCGACAAACTTGCCGATCAGGGCTTTATAGCGCTCATCTGCAGGGTTCACCGCGACGGCGGCGTCGCCGAGCATGGTTTCCGGGCGCGTAGTGGCAACGATCAGGTAATCCAGACCTTCAGCGGTCTTGGCGCCGTCGGCCAGCGGGTAGCGCAGATTCCACAGGAAGCCTTTCTCGTCATGGTTTTCCACTTCGAGGTCAGAGATCGCTGTGTGCAGTTTGGTATCCCAGTTGACCAGACGCTTGCCGCGGTAGATCAGGCCGTCTTCGTGCAAGCGCACAAAAGCTTCTTTAACAGCTTCCGACAGACCGTCGTCCATGGTGAAGCGCTCGCGGCCCCAGTCCACGGACGAGCCCAGGCGACGGATCTGGCGGCTGATGTTGCCACCGGACTGATCCTTCCATTCCCAGATCTTTTCGAGGAATTTTTCTCGGCCCAGGTCATGGCGACTCTGGCCTTGGGCTTCGAGCTGACGTTCCACCAGCATTTGCGTGGCGATACCGGCGTGGTCGGTGCCCGGCTGCCACAGGGTGTTGCGACCCTGCATGCGGCGGAAACGGATCAGGGCGTCCATGATTGCGTTGTTGAAGCCATGGCCCATGTGCAGGCTGCCAGTGACGTTCGGCGGCGGAATCATGATGGTGTAGGAATCGCCCGCGCCTTGCGGAGCGAAATAATTCTCGGACTCCCAGGTGTTGTACCAGGAAGTTTCAATGGCGTGCGGCTGGTAGGTCTTATCCATGCGCGGCGGGACCCTATTGGCATTTATTCAGGAAAGCCGACAAGTATAACGGGGCGTGGAGCGAAGGGCGAGTTGAACGCGGGGAAGCTGAGTCTGTACAGATCAACTGTGGGAAGAGCCGGGAGGCGCTCCCACAGGGTATCTGTGTCAATCAGAACTGATATTGGCTCAACAACCGTTCCATCCGTGCGTCGAGACGGCGTTTGATTTCGGTTTCGATGTGCGGGGCGAAGTCGTCGATCACGTCTTGCATGATCAGTTGTGCGGCGGCGCGCAGTTCGCTGTCCAGGTGCAACAGGGCGTCGGGACCTTTGTTGACGACCGGTGCTGCTGCCAAAGCTGGGACGGGCGCCGGCTCTGCTATCGGCGCTGGCGTTGGTTGCGCAGTGACGTGCTCGACGGTTTCGGCAGGCTTTTTGCCACCGACCATGTCAAATAGCAGGGGGATCTGTACATCGCTGGCAACCGTTTCGGTCAGCAGTGGTGGTTGCAGGTCGTCATCGCCGAGCAATTGGCGGATCGACTCAAGGTCATCCAGCAGGTGCGCGGACTTTTGCTGCGGGTTTGGAGTGTCCATCGGGTGCTCAGAGTCGCTGTAGGCGGTGATCTTGCAGAGGATAGCCCTGTTCGCGGTAGAAACGGAAACTCTCCCGCGCGGCCTGACGAATAGTAGGGTCTTCGACCACGACTTCTGCCACACGGGCAAAGCGCCGGGCAAATGCCGGGACTTTCAGGTCCAGATTGACCAGCAGGTCCTGATGTTGTCCGCAGTCTTCGCCAAGCCCCAGAACAATCAAGCCGTCCGGTTCGTTTTCGGCGGGACCATGGGGCACAAAGCTTTCGCCTTTGAAACTCCACAAACGAGCGTCGAGATCGTCACGCTGGGCCGCGTCGCTGCAATGCAGGTAGATCCGATGGCCCATGCGCCAGGCTTTTTCGGTGAGTTTGCAGGCGAAGTCCAGGCGCGCGGAGGGATCGGCGCTGGGCAAAATATAAAAATCGACTTTGGTCATTGCAGGTCCTGACGCCTGCGCTGCGTCATCTGTGGATGACACAGCGCAGAGTCTTCAGTTTCAGGCTTTGGCGCGGTCCAGCAGGTATTGGGTCAGCAACGGGACCGGACGGCCAGTGGCGCCCTTGTCTTTGCCGCCGCTGGTCCAGGCAGTCCCGGCGATGTCCAGGTGCGCCCAGTTGTATTGCTTGGTGAAGCGCGACAGGAAGCAGGCAGCGGTGATGGTGCCGGCTTTCGGGCCACCAATGTTGGCGATGTCGGCGAATGGGCTGTCCAGCTGTTCCTGGTACTCATCGAACAGCGGCAGCTGCCAGGCGCGGTCGTCAGCCTGAACGCCTGCGCTCAGCAGTTGGCCGATCAGCTCGTCGTTGTTGCCCAGCAGGCCGGACGTGTGAGCGCCCAGTGCGACGACGCAAGCACCGGTCAGGGTGGCGATATCGATGACCGCTTGTGGCTTGAAACGCTCGGCATAGGTCAGGGCATCGCACAGCACCAGACGGCCTTCGGCGTCGGTGTTGAGGATTTCCACGGTCTGGCCGCTCATGGTGGTGACGATGTCGCCCGGACGGGCCGCGCCGCCGCTCGGCATGTTCTCGGCGCAGGCCAGGATGCACACCAGATTGATTGGCAGCTTGAGTTCGAGTACAGCATGCAGGGTGCCGAAGACGCTGGCCGAGCCGCCCATGTCGTACTTCATCTCGTCCATGCCGGCGCCAGGCTTGAGGCTGATGCCACCGGTATCGAAGGTGATGCCTTTACCGACCAGAACGTAAGGCTTCTCGGATTTCTTGCCGCCCTGGTAGTGCATGACGATCAGACGAGGCGGTTGATCGCTGCCCTGGCCGACGGCGTAGAACGCGCCCATGCCCAGTTCTTTGATTTTCTTCTCGTCGAGAATCTCGACTTTCAGGCCTTTGTGCGCCTTGCCGAGGTTTTTCGCTTGTTCGGCGAGGAAGCTCGGGTGGCAGATGTTCGGCGGCAGGTTACCCAGGTCGCGGGTAAAGGCCATGCCGGTGGCGATCGCTTGTGCGTGGGTCACGGCGCGTTCGACTTCGGCTTGCGCAGCCTTGATGGTCAGCAGGGTGATTTTTTTCAGGGCGCGCGGTTCGGTTTTCTGGCTCTTGAACTGCTCGAAGAGGTATTCGCCATCCACCAGGGTTTCGGCCAGCAGACGCGTCTTGCCATAGCTGTCACGACCTTTGACGATCACTTCGTCCAGGGCCAGAACTGCGTCGCTGCCGCCCAAGCCTTTGAGGGTGTTCAGCACGCCGCTGATGATTTTGCGGAAAGGACGGTCGCCCAATTCGGCGTCTTTACCGATGCCCACCAGCAGTACGCGTTCGGCTTTGAGGTTCGCCAGGCTGTGTAGCAACAGGCTCTGGCCCACTTTGCCGGCCAGGTCGCCACGCTTGAGGACTGCGCTGATGGCGCCGCCGCTGAGTTCGTCGAGTTGTTTGGCGACAGTGCCGAGCTTGCGGTCTTCGCCGACGGCGACCACCAGAGTGGCGGTCTTCAACGTTTCTGGGCTAACGCTTTTTACAACCAGTTCCATGTCCGGGTCCCTGAATAAATGGTCAAAGTGCACATCGCTCAAAAGCGTGCGCCTGGCTTCTCTATATGAAGCCTGTTTTATAAAAAGAAAGGCGCCGGTACATGCCAGCGCCAAAGCAGCCAGTTTGAACCTCGCCGCCCGAGGCTGACAACCCTCCCATGAGCGATCTTCACCGCTTTGCGTGCCAGCTTGAGCGTGCGCAGTGACAGGCACGCTCAATCACAGGATAATGCGCCATCTTTTTCGGCTGCTCAGCTCCACGAGCCAGCTCGATACGTTTGCTTGTTTGGCCGCCTTAGCCTGACAACCCTGGAGTGTCTGGTTTGATCGTCTTCCGTTATCTATCCCGCGAAGTCCTGTTGACCCTGAGCGCCGTCAGCGCTGTGTTGTTGGTCATCATCATGAGCGGACGCTTCATTAAATTCCTGGCTCAGGCAGCTTCCGGCGCCCTGGATCCGGGTTCGCTGTTCCTGATCATGGGTTTTCGCCTGCCGGGCTTCCTGCAACTGATTCTGCCTTTGGGCCTGTTTCTCGGGATCCTGCTGGCTTACGGCCGTCTGTACCTTGAAAGTGAAATGACCGTGCTCTCGGCCACGGGCATGAGCCAGCAGCGTTTGCTGGGCATGACCATGGTTCCGGCTGCATTGGTTGCTCTGGTGGTTGCGTGGCTGAGCCTTAGCCTGGCACCGCAAGGGGCGAACCAATTCCAGTTGCTGCTCAATAAGCAGGATGCGATGACCGAGTTCGACACCCTGGTGCCGGGTCGCTTTCAGGCCCTGCGTGACGAGACGCGTGTGACCTACACCGAGCAATTGTCCGATGACCGTGCCAATTTGGGCGGCGTATTCATTTCGGAAAAGCGCATCTCCACTGACAAGAAGGATCGCGGCATTTCTGTGCTGGTTGCGGAGAAGGGGCGCCAGGAGATCAAAGCGGACGGCAACCGCTACCTGATCCTCGACAACGGCTATCGCTACGACGGTAATCCAGGGCAGGCCGACTACCGCGCCATCAAGTACGACACTTATGGAGTGCTGCTGCCCAAGCCGGATGTGAGTGACGAAGTAACCGATCGCGATGCAATGCCGACCCGCGATCTGTGGGGTAATCCGGAGCTTCGTGCGCGTGCCGAGCTGGAATGGCGTATCTCCCTGCCGTTGCTGGTGTTTATCGTGACCCTGATGGCGGTGCCGTTGTCGCGAGTCAATCCGCGACAAGGTCGTTTCCTCAAGCTACTTCCAGCGGTTCTTCTTTATATGGCATATCTGACCATCCTGATCGCCGCCCGTGGTGCTTTGGAAAAAGGCAAGATTCCGGTAGCGCTGGGCTTGTGGTGGGTTCACGCACTCTTCCTGGTCATTGGCCTGGGGTTGCTGTACTGGGAACCGTTGCGCTTGAAAATGGCGAGTCGCCGCACTGTGCTGGAGGTGGCTCGTGGATAAGCTGGATCGCTACATTGGTAGAAGCGTGTTTGTAGCCATTGTGGCGGTGTTGGGGATTATTCTCGGCCTGGCGTCATTGTTTGCCTTCATTGACGAAATGACCGACGTCACCGATACCTACACCTTGGTCGACGTCTTGAACTTCGTGTTGTTGACCGCGCCGCGGCGTGTCTACGACATGTTACCAATGGCGGCCTTGATCGGCTGTCTCATTGGGCTGGGCAGTCTGGCCAGCGCCAGCGAGCTGACCATCATGCGCGCCGCTGGCGTATCCATCGGACGTATCGTCTGGGCAGTGATGAAGCCGATGCTGGTACTGATGCTGGCGGGTGTGCTGGTCGGCGAGTATGTAGCTCCGGCCACGGAAAACATCGCGCAGGCCAATCGTTCCCTGGCTCAAGGCAGCGGTGATGCACAAAGTGCCAAGCATGGCTTGTGGCACCGTCAGGGCGACGAGTTCATTCACGTCAACTCCGTGCAACCCAATGGCCTGCTCTACGGTGTGACTCGTTATCGCTTCGACGATCAGCGTCACATGCTCAGTTCGAGCTTCGCCAAACGTGCGGAATTCGATAAGGATCATTGGCAGTTAAACGATGTAACCACCACGCTGTTCCATGACGGCAGCACCGAAGTCGTGACGCTTCCTGTGGAGCGTTGGGATGTGGCCTTGAGCCCGCAGCTGCTCAATACGGTCGTGATGGCGCCGGAAGCACTGTCGATCAGCGGGTTGTGGAGCTACATCCACTATCTGGCCGATCAGGGCTTGAACAACGGTCGCTACTGGCTGGCGTTCTGGGTCAAGGTGCTGCAACCCCTGGTCACCGTCGCGCTGGTGCTAATGGCTATTTCGTTCATATTCGGCCCATTGCGCTCGGTGACTCTCGGTCAGCGGGTATTCACGGGTGTGTTGGTGGGCTTTACCTTCCGTATCGCCCAGGATTTGCTGGGGCCATCGAGCCTGGTGTTCGGTTTCTCGCCGTTGTTTGCGGTGTTGGTGCCGGCCGGCGTCTGTGCGCTGGCTGGGGTCTGGTTGTTGCGACGAGCCGGTTGATAGCGGGTTTTGCCCTGCACTGGCTGGATAAAAACGCCCCTGTCGAAAGACCGGGGCGTTTTTTTGTAAAGCCTGAAATCCCCGGGCTACAGCCCTGCCAATGGGGCCGGATTTACGACTGCTACGCAGCCGGACGCAGGCTTCGCCAGCTGCTACACAGGCAAACGTGACGCTTGCGCCGTGTATCAGGTACAATTCCCGGCTATTTTTCGGCGGGCTATGCCTGCAGCCTTTTTGAGTGTTGATCCGTGAGTGATTTGAGTCATATCCGCAATTTCTCCATCATCGCCCACATTGACCATGGCAAGTCGACTCTGGCCGATCGCTTCATCCAGATGTGCGGCGGCCTGGCCGAGCGCGAAATGGAAGCCCAGGTTCTGGATTCCATGGACCTGGAGCGTGAACGCGGGATCACCATCAAGGCCCATAGCGTCACCCTGTATTACACAGCCAAAGACGGTATCAAGTACCAGCTGAACTTCATTGACACCCCGGGCCACGTCGACTTCACCTATGAAGTCAGCCGGTCGCTGGCGGCTTGTGAAGGTGCGTTGCTGGTGGTCGATGCCGGTCAGGGCGTAGAAGCCCAGTCGGTCGCCAACTGCTACACCGCGATCGAGCAGGGCCTTGAAGTCATGCCGGTGCTGAACAAGATCGACCTGCCGCAGGCCGATCCAGACCGCGTGAAGGACGAAATCGAGAAGATCATTGGCATCGACGCCACTGATGCCGTGACCTGCAGCGCCAAGACTGGCCAGGGCGTCGATGAGGTGCTCGAACGTCTGGTGAAGACCATTCCTGCCCCGACCGGCAATATCGAAGATCCGCTGCAAGCGTTGATCATCGACTCCTGGTTCGACAACTACCTGGGCGTTGTTTCCCTGGTTCGCGTGCGCCACGGCCGCGTGAAAAAGGGCGACAAGATTCTGGTCAAATCCACCGGCAAGATCCATCTGGTGGACAGCGTCGGTGTATTCAATCCGAAACACACCGCTACCGTTGACCTGAAAGCCGGTGAAGTAGGTTTCATCATTGCCGGCATCAAGGACATTCACGGCGCGCCGGTGGGCGATACCCTGACCTTGAGCTCGACCCCGGACGTCGACGTGCTGCCAGGCTTCAAGCGTATTCAGCCGCAGGTTTACGCCGGTTTGTTCCCGGTCAGTTCCGACGACTTCGAAGACTTCCGCGAAGCCCTGCAAAAGCTGACGCTGAACGACTCCTCCTTGCAGTACACGCCGGAAAGCTCCGACGCGCTGGGCTTCGGCTTCCGTTGCGGGTTCCTCGGCATGCTGCACATGGAAATCATCCAGGAGCGCCTGGAGCGCGAGTACGACCTGGACCTGATCACCACAGCGCCGACGGTAATTTTCGAACTGTTGCTCAAGAACGGTGAAACGATTTACGTCGATAACCCGTCCAAGCTGCCAGACCTGTCGGCCATCGAAGACATGCGCGAGCCGATCGTGCGCGCGAATATTCTTGTGCCGCAAGAGCACCTGGGCAACGTCATTACCCTGTGTATCGAAAAGCGTGGCGTGCAGCACGACATGCTGTTCCTGGGTAGTCAGGTCCAGGTGACCTACGATTTGCCGATGAACGAAGTGGTTCTGGACTTCTTTGATCGTCTGAAATCCACCAGTCGCGGCTATGCTTCGCTGGATTACCATTTCGATCGTTATCAATCAGCTAATCTGGTCAAACTGGATGTGCTGATCAACGGTGAAAAGGTCGATGCCCTGGCGTTGATCGTGCACCGTGACAACGCGCACTACAAAGGGCGTGCGTTGACCGAGAAAATGAAAGAACTGATTCCGCGGCAGATGTTTGATGTGGCAATTCAGGCCGCCATTGGCGGGCAGATTATTGCGCGGGCATCCGTCAAGGCACTCAGAAAGAACGTGCTGGCCAAATGCTACGGTGGTGACGTTAGCCGTAAGCGCAAGCTGTTGGAAAAGCAGAAGGCCGGTAAAAAACGCATGAAGCAAGTGGGTAATGTGGAAATTCCACAAGAAGCCTTCCTTGCTGTGCTCAGGTTGGATAGTTAGGTCCTATGTCACTAAATTTCCCGCTGTTGCTGGTCATCGCTGTCGCCGTTTGCGGTCTGTTGGCGTTGCTCGATCTGGTCTTTCTGGCGCCGCGCCGGCGTACAGCTATTGCCACCTATCAGGGCAGCGTCAGCCAGCCTGATGTGGTCGTGGTCGAGAAACTGAACAAAGAACCGTTGCTGGTTGAATACGGCAAGTCGTTCTTTCCTGTGTTGTTCATCGTGTTGGTGCTGCGTTCGTTCCTGGTGGAGCCGTTCCAGATTCCTTCGGGCTCGATGAAACCAACCCTGGATGTCGGCGACTTTATTCTGGTGAGCAAGTTTTCTTACGGGATCCGCTTGCCGGTGATCGACAAGAAAATCATCGAAGTCGGTGATCCGCAGCGCGGCGATGTGATGGTGTTCCGCTACCCAAGCGATCCGAACGTCAACTACATCAAACGCGTGGTCGGCCTGCCGGGTGACGTGATTCGCTACACCGCCGACAAACGACTGTTCGTCAACGGTCAATCGGTCGCCGAGCAGTTGGTGGGCTCCGAGCCAGGTACGTTGGGCAGTGCAGAGCTCTATCAGGAAAAACTCGGCGCTGCCGAACACCTGATCCGCAAGGAAATGAGCCGCTTTCGTGCGACCCCGGACCATCAGTGGAGCGTACCCGCTGGGCATTACTTCATGATGGGCGACAACCGCGACAACTCCAATGACAGTCGCTACTGGGATGACCCAAGTATTCCCAAGGACCTGCTAGGCATGGTTCCCGACAAGAATATTGTCGGCAAGGCCTTCGCAGTCTGGATGAGCTGGCCCGAACCAAAACTCAGTCACCTGCCGAATTTCTCGCGGGTTGGCCTGATCAAGTAATCACACGCGGCGCTGTTGAACACAGCGCCGAATGCTTTTCTGGGTCTTGTAGAATGCTTTACGGCAGCGGGTTTCACCGCCGCCAGTGATCTTTACAGTCATGTCGCCAGAAGCATGCAGTCAACGATATTCAGGATGTGGATTTGAACACAGCGTTAATTGTCGAGGGCCATCGGTGCCTCGCCCCTATGGTGGTGATAGTCGACCACGAATTCAGTGTGGGTAAACCGTGAGCGTCTCTTTAAGCCGTCTCGAGCGTCAGCTCGGCTACACCTTCAAAGATCAGGACCTGATGGTCCTGGCCCTGACTCACCGCAGTTTTGCCGGGCGCAACAATGAACGCCTGGAGTTTCTCGGTGACGCCATTCTCAACTTCGTCGCCGGAGAAGCGCTGTTCGATCGCTTTCCGCTCGCTCGCGAAGGTCAGTTGTCGCGTTTGCGCGCACGGCTGGTGAAAGGCGAAACCCTGGCCGTACTGGCGCGTGGTTTCGATCTGGGCGAGTACCTGCGACTGGGCTCTGGCGAGTTGAAGAGCGGTGGCTTTCGTCGCGAGTCGATCCTTGCTGATGCGCTGGAAGCGCTGATCGGCGCCATCTACCTGGATGCTGGCATGGACATGGCGCGCGAACGCGTGCTGGCCTGGCTGACGTCCGAGTTTGAAGGCCTGACGCTGGTCGACACCAACAAAGATCCAAAGACCCGGCTGCAAGAGTTCCTGCAGTCGCGTGCCTGTGACCTGCCGCGTTACGAAGTGGTGGATATCCAGGGTGAGCCGCATTGCCGGACGTTCTTCGTCGAATGCGAAATCACCTTATTGAATGAAAAAAGCCGAGGTCAGGGTGTGAGTCGTCGTATTGCCGAACAGGTAGCGGCCGCCGCAGCACTGATAGCCCTGGGCGTGGAGAATGGCCATGACTGATTCAACTGCAACTCGCTGTGGCTATGTCGCCATCGTCGGCCGCCCCAACGTGGGCAAATCCACGCTGCTGAACCATATTCTCGGGCAAAAGCTGGCGATCACGTCGCGCAAGCCGCAGACCACCCGCCACAACATGCTCGGGATCAAGACTGAAGGCACCGTTCAGGCTGTCTACGTCGACACCCCTGGCATGCACAAAGGTGGCGAAAAAGCGCTTAACCGTTACATGAACAAGACCGCTTCGGCGGCGTTGAAAGACGTCGACGTAGTGATCTTCGTGGTCGACCGCACTCGCTGGACCGACGAAGACCAAATGGTGCTCGAGCGCGTTCAGTATGTCCAAGGCCCGGTCATCGTGGCGTTGAACAAGACCGACCGCATCGAAGACAAAGCTGAACTGATGCCGCACCTGAGCTGGTTGCAAGAGCAGTTGCCAAACGCGCAGATCATGCCGATCTCAGCGCAGCACGGTCACAACCTCGAAGCGCTGGAACGTGTGATCGCCGAGCACTTGCCGGAAAACGATCATTTCTTCCCGGAAGACCAGATCACTGACCGCAGCAGCCGTTTCCTCGCAGCAGAACTGGTGCGCGAGAAAATCATGCGTCAGATGGGCGCTGAATTGCCGTACCAGATCACCGTGGAAATCGAAGAGTTCAAGCAGCAGGGCAAGACCTTGCATATCCATGCCTTGATCCTTGTCGAACGCGATGGTCAGAAGAAAATCATCATTGGTGAGAAGGGCGAGCGGATCAAACGTATCGGCACCGAGGCACGCAAGGATATGGAGCTGCTGTTCGACTCCAAAATCATGCTCAACCTGTGGGTCAAGGTCAAAGGCGGCTGGTCCGACGACGAGCGCGCCCTGCGTTCGCTGGGTTACGGCGACCTGTAAATCGTCTGGCAGCACATCGATCCATTGTGGGAGCGAGCCTGCTCGCGAAGAGGATGTAACATTCAGCATTGATGTTGACTGTCACACCGCTTTCGCGAGCAGGCTCGCTCCCACATTGGTTTTGGGTTGTTTGTAGAGCTGCGCTCCTTCAATGAGATCTGCGATTCCCATGTCCCAACCCATCGGCCAACCCGCCTACGTGCTCCACAGCCGTGCCTATCGCGAAAGCAGCGCGCTGGTGGACTTCCTCACGCCTCAAGGTCGGCTGCGGGCGGTGTTGCGTAGTGCGCGGGGCAAGGCAGGGACCCTGGCTCGACCGTTCGTGTCACTGGAAGTTGAATTTCGTGGTCGTGGTGAGCTAAAAAACGTCGGGCGGATGGAAAGCGCCGGCGTTTCAAATTGGCTCAACGGTGAGGCGCTGTTCAGCGGTCTCTACCTGAACGAATTACTGATTCGCCTGTTGCCTGCCGAAGATCCTCACCCAGCCGTTTTCGATCATTACGCCGCGACTTTGCTTGCCCTTGCCGAAGGCCGCCCGCTCGAGCCGTTGCTGCGGGCGTTCGAATGGCGGCTGCTGGATGATCTCGGTTACGGATTCGCGCTGGACACCGACATTCATGGCGACCCGATAGCTACCGACGGCCTGTATCGCTTGCAGGTCGACGCCGGGCTGGAGCGGGTCTACCTGCTGCAGCCGGGCTTGTTCAACGGCACCGAGCTGCTGGCCATGGCTGAAGCCGACTGGACGGCCCCCGGCGCACTCTCCGCCGCCAAGCGTCTGATGCGCCAGGCGTTGGCCGTGCACCTTGGTGGTCGGCCATTGGTCAGTCGCGAGTTGTTTCGCAAGCCCTGATCAACCCGTATGCTGTGCGCCGAACTCTCAATTTCTCAGGAGCGCTTCCGTGACCACCAGCAATCGCATTCTTCTTGGCGTGAACATCGACCACGTTGCCACTCTGCGCCAGGCCCGGGGCACCCGTTATCCTGATCCGGTCAAGGCGGCGCTGGACGCGGAAGAGGCGGGCGCTGACGGGATTACCGTGCATTTGCGTGAAGACCGCCGACACATCCAGGAGCGTGACGTACTGCTGCTCAAGGATGTGCTGCAAACCCGCATGAACTTCGAAATGGGCGTCACCGAAGAGATGATGGCGTTTGCCGAGCGCATCCGCCCGGCGCATATCTGCCTGGTCCCGGAAACCCGTCAAGAGCTGACCACTGAAGGTGGTCTTGATGTGGCGGGGCAGGAAGCGCGGATCAAGGCCGCGGTAGAGCGCCTGGCCAAAATCGGCTGTGAGGTCTCGCTGTTTATCGACGCCGATGAGCGGCAGATCGAGGCGTCCCGGCGCGTCGGTGCACCGGCGATTGAATTGCACACTGGCCGTTACGCCGATGCGCAAACGCCAACCGAAGTCGCAGAAGAGTTGCAGCGGGTGGCGGATGGTGTGGCCTGCGGCCTGGCGCAAGGCCTGATCGTCAACGCGGGTCACGGTCTGCACTATCACAACGTCGAAGCGGTCGCGGCGATCAAAGGCATCAATGAATTGAACATTGGCCACGCGTTGGTGGCACATGCGCTGTTCGTCGGCTTCAAGTCGGCGGTGGCGGAGATGAAGGCGTTGATTCTGGCGGCTGCTGCAAAAGCTTAAAGTCAAAAGATCGCGGGCTGCGCCAGCTCCGGGATTTGTGTACACCAGCAATATTGCGGTGGACACGATCAATGAGCTGGCGCAGCCTGCGATCTTTTGCAGGCGCAGCGATTTAAAACGGTGATGTTTCTTCGGTCGGCTTGGTCTTGTCCACGCCGGGTACATGCAGGTTGCCCTCGGCCACCTGGTTGCCTTCCAGCTGCGGCTGTGTGACCCAGGTCAGGATGTCGTAGTAACGACGGATGTTGGCGACAAAGTGCACCGGCTCGCCGCCACGGGCATAGCCATAACGGGTCTTGCTGTACCACTGTTTCTGCGCCAGACGCGGGAGCATTTTCTTCACGTCGAGCCACTTGTTCGGATTCAGGCCTTCTTTCTCGGCCAGTTTGCGCGCGTCATCGAGATGGCCGCTGCCAACGTTGTAGGCCGCAAGCGCAAACCAGGTGCGATCCGGCTCTTCGATTTTGTCGTCCAGTTGCTCCTTCATATACACCAGGTACTTGGCCCCGCCACTGATGCTTTGTTTGGCGTCGAGGCGGTTGGACACGCCCATGGCCTGGGCAGTGTTCTGAGTCAGCATCATCAAGCCGCGAACGCCGGTCTTGGAGGTGACTGCCGGTTGCCACAACGACTCTTGATAACCAATAGCGGCGAGCAACCGCCAGTCGACTTTTTCGTCTTTGGCCGACGCCTTAAAGTGCTTCTCGTACTTGGGCAGGCGTTGCTGCAAGTGCTGGGCGAAGGTGTAGGCGCCGACATAGCCGAGTACGTCTACATGCCCGTAATAGCGGTCTTTAAGGCGTTGCAAGGTGCCGTTCTTCTGCACCTTGTCGAGGAATGAGTTGATCTCGTTCAGCAGGCTATTGTCGTCGCCGGCGGCCACGGCCCAGCTCTGGTTGCTGGCATCACCCAGGTCGAAGGCGACCCGCACATTGGGGAAGTAGACCTGGTTCATTGCCACTTCGTTGGAGTCGACCAGCGTCAGATCAATCTGGCCTTCATCGACCATGCGCAGCAGGTCAACCACTTCAACGGCGTCGGACTCTTCGTATTCAATACCGGGATATTTCAACTTCAGATCCGCCAGCTGCTCGGCGTGGGTGCTGCCCTTGAGCACGATGATGTGCTTGCCCACCAGGTCGGCAGCGTTGGTCGGGCGTGCATGGCCGTTGCGGTAGATGATCTGTGGAGTGACTTCCAGGTAGGTATGGGAAAACCTGACTTGTTGCTTGCGCTTCTCGCTGCTGACCAGACCGGCAGCAGCCAGCACCGGGCCATTGGGTTTGCCTACTTGACCGAAAAGGTCGTCGAGGTTGTCAGCGGTTTCGATCTTCAGCTCGACGCCCAGATCTTCGGCGAAACGTTTCACCAGCTCGTATTCGAAGCCGGTTTCGCCGTTGCGATCCTGAAAGTAAGTGGCGGGGCTGTTACGGGTGATCACCCGCAGTACGCCATCCTCCTTTACGCGCTCGAGTGTGCTGGGTTTATCAACACAGGCACTAAGCATCAGGAAGAGTCCGGTTGCGATGAGCCATTTGGCACAGCGCGGACGGAAAGCCGTTTGGGAAAACATCTGCGCAGTATACGCAAAGGACCACGACCGCCATATCTCGACAGCGAAGGGCATGTCTGCTAGCGATTGAAAAACCTGGCTGAAGGCCTCAAGAACAGGCTCTGTGGCATAAATGTGACGGCTAAAATAACCCGTCACAACAGCCTTAAGTGCCATTGGTAATAGGCTGTGGACCATAGGCCGACGTTCGGCCAAAGTCTGGCATGCCGTTTCGGGTGCCGTCGCGGGCGCTTTAGGCTAGAATGCACGGCCTCAAAGCACACCCCTTCCCGAGGCTGTCCCGAAGATGTTGATCCTGCGCGGCGCTCCTGCCCTTTCTGCCTTTCGCCACAGCAAACTTCTTGAGCAACTGAGCCGATGCGTTCCGGCTGTCAGTGGCTTGTATGCTGAATTCGCTCACTTCGCCGAAGTCACCGGCGTCCTGACCGGCGACGAACAGCAGGTGCTAGCGCGCCTTCTGAAGTACGGCCCAAGCGTACCGGTACAAGAGCCGACCGGCCGACTGTTTCTGGTGTTGCCGCGGTTTGGCACCATTTCTCCATGGTCGAGCAAGGCCAGTGATATCGCCCGTAACTGTGGCCTGGCGAAAGTCCAGCGCCTGGAACGCGGTATTGCTTTCTATGTAGCGGGTGAGTTCAGCGACGCCGAGGCCGAGCTGATCAGCAGCAGCCTGCACGATCGCATGACTCAGCTGGTGCTGGGCAATCTGGAGCAGGCCGCGGGCTTGTTCAGGCATGCCGAACCCAAGCCACTGACGGCCATTGACGTGCTGGGTGGCGGTCGCGCCGCGCTGGAAAAAGCCAACAGTGAGTTGGGTCTGGCCCTGGCCGAAGACGAAATCGACTACCTGGTGGACGCATTCGTTGATCTGGGGCGCAACCCGCACGACATCGAGCTGATGATGTTCGCCCAAGCGAACTCTGAGCACTGCCGCCACAAGATCTTCAACGCTAGCTGGGATATCGACGGCGAAAACCAGGAAAAAAGCCTGTTCGGCATGATCAAGAACACTTACCAGATGCATAGTGAGGGCGTTCTTTCTGCTTATAAGGACAACGCCGCGGTTATCGTCGGTTCGGTCGCCGGTCGTTTCTTCCCGAATCCTGAAACCCGCCAATACGGTGCGGTGCAGGAACCGGTTCACATCCTGATGAAAGTCGAAACTCACAACCACCCGACTGCGATTGCCCCGTTTCCGGGCGCATCCACCGGTTCCGGTGGTGAGATTCGCGACGAAGGTGCAACCGGTCGTGGCGCCAAGCCGAAAGCCGGCCTCACCGGTTTCACCGTTTCCAACCTGCAGATCCCGGGCTTCGAACAGCCATGGGAAGTGCCTTATGGCAAACCCGAGCGCATCGTCACCGCGCTGGACATCATGCTTGAAGGCCCATTGGGCGGCGCTGCGTTCAACAACGAATTCGGCCGTCCGGCACTGACCGGCTATTTCCGTACCTTCGAACAATCCATCACCACCCCGCGTGGCGATGAAGTGCGTGGTTACCACAAACCGATCATGTTGGCCGGCGGCATGGGCAACATCCGCGCCGAACACGTACAGAAAGCCGAAATTACCGTTGGCTCCAAGCTGATCGTACTCGGTGGCCCGGCGATGTTGATCGGTCTGGGCGGCGGCGCTGCTTCCTCCATGGCCACCGGCACCAGCTCGGCGGACCTGGACTTTGCTTCGGTACAGCGCGAAAACCCGGAAATGGAACGCCGTTGCCAGGAAGTCATCGACCGTTGCTGGCAGTTGGGTGAACACAACCCCATCAGCTTCATCCATGACGTCGGCGCGGGCGGTTTGTCCAACGCCTTCCCGGAACTGGTCAATGACGGTGGCCGTGGCGGCCGCTTCGAACTGCGCAATATTCCAAACGACGAGCCGGGCATGGCCCCGCACGAAATCTGGAGTAACGAATCTCAGGAACGTTACGTTCTGGCGGTTGGCGTTGCTGATTTCGAGCGCTTCCAGGCGATCTGTGAGCGTGAGCGTTGCCCGTTCGCGGTCGTCGGCGAAGCCACTGCCGAGCCGCAACTGACCGTCACCGACAGCCACTTCGGCAACAGCCCGGTGGACATGCCGCTTGAAGTGCTACTGGGCAAAGCCCCGCGTATGCACCGTTCGGCCGTTCGCGAAAGCGAGATGGGCGATGACTTCGATCCAAGTACCCTGGAAATCGCTGAATGCGTCGAGCGCGTTCTGCATCACCCGGCCGTGGCCAGCAAGAGCTTCCTGATCACTATCGGTGACCGGACCATTACCGGTCTGGTCGCTCGCGATCAGATGGTTGGCCCGTGGCAGGTTCCAGTGGCTGACGTCGCCGTGACCGCTACCAGCTTCGACGTCTACACCGGTGAAGCGATGGCCATGGGCGAGCGCACTCCGCTGGCATTGCTGGACGCTCCTGCTTCCGGTCGTATGGCCATCGGCGAAACCCTGACCAACATCGCTGCCTCGCGCATCGGGAAAATCTCCGACATCAAACTGTCGGCCAACTGGATGTCCGCTGCCGGCCACCCAGGCGAAGACGCCCGTTTATATGACACGGTCAAAGCTGTGGGTATGGAACTGTGCCCTGAGCTGGGCATCACCATCCCGGTCGGTAAAGACTCGATGTCGATGGCCACCCGCTGGAGCGATGAGGGCGTTGATAAGAGCGTAACCTCACCGCTGTCGTTGATCGTGACCGGTTTCGCACCAGTGACTGACATCCGTCAGACCATGACGCCGGAACTGCGCATGGACAAAGGCGTTACCGACCTGATCCTGATCGATCTGGGCCGTGGTCAGAACCGCATGGGCGCTTCGATCCTTGCGCAGGTTCACGGCAAGCTCGGCAGTCAGGCACCGGATGTCGATGATCCGGAAGATCTGAAAGCCTTCTTCGCAGTGATTCAGGGCCTCAACGCCGACGGTCATCTGCTGGCTTACCACGACCGTTCCGACGGTGGTCTGCTGACCAGCGCCGTGGAGATGGCTTTCGCCGGCCATTGCGGTCTGGACCTGAACCTCGACGGTCTGGCGGAAACCTCGGCCGACATCGCTGCGATTTTGTTCAACGAAGAGCTGGGTGCAGTTATCCAGGTTCGTCAGGACGCCACCCCGGACATCCTCGCGCAGTTCAGCGCTGCCGGCCTGGGCGACTGCGTCTCGGTAATCGGTCAGCCGCTCAACAATGGCGAAATCAGCATCAGTTTCAATGGCGAGACCGTGTTTGCCGGCCAGCGTCGTCTGCTGCAACGTCAGTGGGCTGAAACCAGCTACCAGATTCAGCGTCTGCGCGACAACGTGGAGTGCGCCGAGCAAGAGTTCGACGTGCTGCTGGACGAAGACAACCCTGGCCTGAGCGTCAAACTCAGCTTCGATGTGAACCAGGACATTGCTGCGCCCTACATCAAGAAAGGCATTCGTCCTCAGGTGGCGGTACTGCGCGAGCAGGGCGTCAACGGTCAGGTGGAAATGGCTGCGGCGTTCGACCGTGCCGGCTTCAACGCGATCGACGTGCACATGAGCGACATCCTCGCCGGTCGTGTTGACCTGAACGAGTTCAAAGGTCTGGTGGCTTGCGGTGGTTTCTCCTACGGCGACGTTCTCGGCGCCGGTGAAGGCTGGGCCAAGTCGGCACTGTTCAACAGCCGCGCACGGGATGCCTTCCAGGGCTTCTTCGAGCGTAACGACAGCTTCACCCTCGGTGTGTGCAACGGTTGCCAGATGATGTCCAACCTGCATGAACTGATCCCGGGGAGCGAGTTATGGCCGCACTTCGTGCGTAACCGTTCCGAGCAGTTCGAAGCCCGCGTGGCGATGGTGCAGGTGCAGGAGTCGAACTCGATCTTCCTGCAAGGCATGGCCGGTTCGCGTATGCCAATCGCCATCGCTCACGGTGAAGGCCATGCCGAATTCGAAAGCGAAGAAGCACTGCTTGAAGCCGATCTGTCCGGTTGCGTGGCGATGCGTTTCGTCGACAACAACGGCAAGGTCACTGAGAAGTATCCGGCCAACCCGAACGGTTCGCCGCGCGGGATCACCGGGCTGACCAGCCGCGACGGTCGTGTGACCATCATGATGCCGCACCCTGAGCGGGTGTTCCGTGCCGTGCAGAACTCCTGGCGCTCGGAAGACTGGAACGAAGACGCTCCATGGATGCGTATGTTCCGTAACGCTCGCGTCTGGGTGAACTAAGTGCGGGTTAACTAAGCGCCATGTACAAGCTCAGCTTTTTCGTGCCTGTGAGCCATGTCGACGTGGTCAAAAGCGCCGTATTCGCCGCCGGTGGCGGGCGGATCGGTGCTTATGATCAGTGTTCATGGCAGGTGCTGGGCCAGGGTCAGTTTCGTCCACTGGACGGCAGTCAGCCGTTTCTCGGGCAAACCGGTCTGGTCGAGCAGGTGGAGGAGTGGAAGGTTGAGCTGGTGGTGGCCGATGAGTTGATCCGCTCGGTGGTGATGGCGCTCAAGCAAAGCCATCCCTATGAGACGCCAGCTTATGAAGTGTGGCGGTTGGAAGATTTCTGATCTGATCTGATCTGATCGCCGCCAAATAAAAAACCCGCTGAATCGGTAACGGTCAGCGGGTTTTTTGTTGCTCGTTCTGGCGCCTCGCCGGCAAGGACTTGGCATCCCCTCAGCTCCTACAGTTGATCGCACTTTCCTAATGGAACGTACCCCCGCCCCCACCCTGTGAAAGCTTGGTGGGCGTTCACAGGGTGGGGGGGTTGCCATAGATGTAGCTGCCGGAGGCTGCGATCTTTTGATCTTTTTTTTAATTACGGACGAATTTCGATCATCGTCCCGTCCGGGACCAAGCCCCATACTTCGCGCATGTCGACGTTGCGCATGGCGATACAGCCGTCGGTCCAGTCCAGGGTGTGGAAATAATCTTCCGGGTAATCCTCGGTATCCGGGGTGCCGTGGATCATGATCATTCCGCCTGGCGCTACCCCTTCACGACGCGAGCGCACGGAGTCGCTGATGTTCGGGTAGGAGATGTGTATGGCCAGGTTGAAGTGGTCACTGGTCTTGCGCCAGTCCAGCCAATAGAGACCTTCCGGTGTGCGTTTGTCGCCTTCCATGAGCTTCGCGCCTCTGGGCTGTTTGCCCAGGGAGATGCGATAAGTCCTGAGGGGCTTGCCGTCGTTGAGCAATTGCAGTTGGTGGGCGGACTTGAGAACCAGCACTTTTTCGATGACTTTGCCGTCCAGGGTTACCACCGTAGAGGCGGTGGCCTGGGATACGGCAACGAACGATAGACAGAAGAGGGCGAGCAACCAGCGCATTGAAACGATATCCCTGAGAGTACGGCGTACTTTTATTGTTTAAGTGTAATCGCTGGTTGCGCGAGTGGTGGAACTGACTCGGACCGGACAGGAAAATCCTGTGTTTTCCGGTCAGCGAAGAAGCATTCTAAGGTACGACCGACGGTGCGGAAAGCCAGCTCGGACCAAGGGATGTCGGCTTCTTCGAAAAGCCGCACTTCCAGGCTCTCTTCGCCAGCGGCAAAGTCGAGGTCCACCAGCTCCGCGCGAAAGAACACATGCACCTGGTTGATATGTGGCACGTCGATCAAGGTGTAGATGCTCAGGTTGCGCACCCGTGCGCAGGCCTCCTCGCTGGTCTCGCGAATGGCGGCTTGCTCTACGGTTTCGCCGTTCTCCATGAAGCCCGCCGGCAACGTCCAGTAACCGCGTCGCGGTTCAATGGCGCGGCGGCACAGCAGCACCTGAGTACCCCAGGCCGGCACGCAACCGGCGACAATATTCGGGTTCTGGTAATGAATGGTATGGCAGTGATCGCAGACAAAACGCAGGCGTGAGTCGCCTTCGGGAATGCGCTGGGTGACCGGATTGCCGCAGTGGCTGCAGAATTTCATGCTGGGTTTCCTGAATGCTGCGCCTATCTTGGCGTGCGAGGCCCTTTGTCGGCAAGTTGTCGTTAAGCGACATGCCGTGGATCAGGGGTTGGGCGGGGGATTTCTTTGGTGCATGATGCAAAGTAGCCAACAGATCGAGATGACTCATGCTGGACGAGCTACTTCATCGCGTAAGTAACCATACCCCACGTACGCTGGAAACGGATCGACGCTTTCCAGAAGCTGCAGTGCTGGTGCCGATCACCCGCAGTGACGAACCGGAGCTGGTCCTGACCCTGCGTGCCAGCGGGCTCTCAACCCATGGTGGGGAGGTGGCTTTCCCGGGTGGCCGGCGCGACCCGGAAGATCCCGACCTGATCTTTACCGCGCTACGCGAAGCCGAAGAAGAAATTGGCCTGCCGCCCGGTCTGGTGGAAGTGATCGGCCCGCTCAGTCCGTTGATCTCATTGCATGGCATCAAGGTCACGCCTTACGTCGGGGTGATTCCGGATTTCGTCGAGTACCGGGCCAACGATGCCGAAATTGCCGCGGTGTTCAGCGTGCCGCTGGAGTTCTTCCGCGAGGACCCGCGCGAGCATACCCACCGTATCGACTATCAAGGCCGCAGTTGGTATGTGCCCAGCTATCGCTACGGTGAGTATAAAATTTGGGGTTTGACGGCGATTATGATCGTCGAGTTGATCAACCTGCTCTATGACGCGAAAATCAGCCTGCACCACCCGCCTAAAAGTTTTATCAATATTTGAAGCCATCGCTCGTATGGCCTGAACCCGTGGCACCGTGAGCCTTGAGGATAACTAGATGAAATACCGCCTGGGCGACGCCCGAGTCGAAACCCATCCGCAGAGCTGGGTCGCACCCAATGCGACGTTGGTGGGCAAGGTCAAATTGGAAGAGGGCGCCAACGTCTGGTTCAACGCGGTATTGCGCGGTGACAACGAACTGATCCTGATTGGGAAGAACAGCAACGTGCAGGATGGCACCGTCATGCACACCGATATGGGTTACCCGCTGACCATCGGTACCGGCGTAACCATTGGCCATAACGCCATGCTGCACGGCTGCACCGTCGGCGATTACAGCCTGGTCGGTATTAATGCGGTGATCCTTAATGGGGCGAAAATCGGCAAAAACTGCATCATTGGTGCCAATTCGCTAATCGGCGAAGGCAAGGAAATTCCCGATGGCTCGCTGGTGATGGGCTCGCCGGGCAAGGTGGTACGCGAGTTGACCGAGCCGCAGAAAAAAATGCTCGAAGCCAGCGCCGCGCACTATGTACACAACTCCCAGCGTTACGCCCGGGATCTGGTTGAGCAGGAAGAATGAGCACGATCGAAAGACCTGTCGCCTCACCCTGCGTGAACATCTGCGCCCTCGATGAGGACGACATCTGCACCGGCTGCCAGCGTACCGTCGATGAAATTACCCGCTGGAGCCGGATGGACAACACCGAGCGCCGGGAGGTGCTGGGGTTGTGTCATGAGCGGGCGAAATCCAGTGGGCTGATCTGGATGATTGGGGCCAAACCAGGCCATTGAGTAGGTTTTTGCGAGTGCTTCGCACTCGTTCGCGAGCAAGCTCGCTCCCACATTGATCGATGTTGCCCGCACTTTTGTGATCGACGCTGAGTTAATGTGGGAGCGAGCTTGCTCGCGATGAGGCCATTACAGACCCCCGAACCTTCCTTGGCCCAACCCCATCCCCTGAAGTACCCTGTGCGCCTTATTTATAGGTATCCCGCGCGCCATGCTCTTCCTGATCGCTTACATCAGCAGCGTCGTGCTGATCAACTACGCCTTTTCCACCGCTCCACACCTGGACATCATCTGGTCGGCTTGGGGCGGGCTGGTGTTCGTGCTGCGGGACATGGTGCAAACCCGTTTCGGCCACGGCGCCATTCTCGCGATGTTGGCCGCGCTGGTGCTGTCCTACATCACCTCCGACCCATCGATCGCTCTGGCCAGCGCCACCGCCTTCGCGGTTTCGGAGTGCATCGACTGGTTGGTGTTCAGTATCACCAAGCGCCCGTTGCACGACCGCCTGTGGATAAGTTCGGCGTTGAGCATTCCGCTGGATACCTTGATCTTTTTCGGCCTGATCGGCGCCTTGACTCCGGGTGTGATGCTCACCGCCCTGGGTTCGAAATTTGCCGGTGTGACCGTCGTCTGGCTGGCCATGGCCTGGCGTTTGCGCAAGAACGCTGTTGCTGTCTGAAGCCAAACCGCCCGGTTCATGTAAAATGCCGCGCTTTCTCCCCATGGGACGCCCGCTCAGCGCGCGACCCTCGATGATCCGCTCCTTTGAGGACCTGAGATGACCCGTATCGGAACTCCATTGTCGCCAACCGCGACCCGCGTTTTGCTGTGTGGCTGTGGTGAGCTGGGCAAGGAAGTGGTAATCGAGCTGCAACGCCTGGGCGTTGAAGTGATTGCTGTGGATCGCTACGCCAACGCACCGGCCATGCAAGTGGCCCACCGTAGCCATGTGATCAACATGCTCGACGGCGCTGCGCTACGTGCGGTGATCGAAGCTGAGAAGCCGCACTTCATCGTGCCGGAAATCGAAGCCATCGCCACCGCCACTCTGGTGGAGCTGGAATCCGAAGGTTTCACCGTGATTCCAACCGCTCGCGCCGCTCAGTTGACCATGAACCGCGAAGGTATCCGCCGTCTGGCCGCAGAAGAGCTGGACCTGCCGACTTCGCCGTACCACTTCGCCGACACTGTTGAAGACTATCGCAAGGCGGTCGAAGACCTCGGCTTCCCGTGTGTGGTCAAGCCGGTAATGAGTTCGTCGGGCAAAGGCCAAAGCCTGCTGCGCAGTGTCGACGACGTTCAGAACGCCTGGGACTACGCGCAAGAAGGCGGCCGTGCCGGCAAAGGTCGGGTGATCATCGAGGGCTTCATCGACTTCGATTACGAAATCACGCTGCTGACCGTGCGTCATATCGGCGGCACTACTTTCTGCGCGCCGGTCGGTCATCGTCAGGAAAAGGGTGATTACCAGGAGTCCTGGCAGCCGCAGGCTATGAGCCCGATCGCTCTGGCTGAGTCCGAGCGCGTTGCCAAAGCGGTCACTGAAGCGTTGGGTGGTCGTGGTCTGTTTGGCGTTGAGCTGTTCATCAAGGGCGATCAGGTGTGGTTCAGTGAAGTGTCGCCGCGTCCGCATGACACCGGCCTGGTAACCCTGATTTCTCAGGACTTGTCGCAGTTCGCCCTGCATGCGCGGGCGATCCTGGGTTTGCCGATTCCGTTGATCCGTCAGTTCGGCCCATCGGCTTCGGCGGTGATTCTGGTGGAAGGGCAGTCGACCCAGACTGCTTTCGCCAACCTGGGCGCTACGTTGAGCGAGCCGGATACTGCGTTGCGTCTGTTCGGTAAGCCGCAAGTGAATGGCCAGCGCCGCATGGGCGTTGCCCTGGCCCGTGACGAGTCGATCGAGGCCGCAAGGGCCAAGGCGACCCGTGCCTCTCAAGCAGTTGTTGTAGAGCTGTAACCGAGTTGCGGCCATCGCGAGCAAGCTCGCTCCTACACTGGATCGTCGGTGTCCACACTATTTGTGACCACCACAGATCAAATGTAGGAGCGGGCTTGCTCGCGATGCGATCTATCAGGCGACCCGATCCAGGTCGTTATTCCTTGTCTCTTTCAAGCACAGCACAGCAATCAAGCTGAGCACCGCTGCGCCTGACACATAGCCGCCAACCCAACTCAAACCGCCCATCGCCACCAGCTTCTGCGCAAAGAACGGCGCGGCGGATGCGCCGACAATACCGCCGAGGTTGTAGGCGCTGATGCACCGGTGTAGCGCACATGCGTGGGAAACAGCTCCGGCAGCAAGGCGCCCATCGGTGCGAAAGTAATGCCCATCAAAAACAGCTCAATGCACAGGAATAGTGCAACACCCCAGGTCGAGCCCTGAGTCAGCAGCGGTTCCATGGTGAAGCCGGAAAGAATCGCCAGCACGCCGCCGATGATCAGCACCGGTTTGCGCCCGTAACGGTCACTGGCCCAGGCCGCCAACGGTGTCGCCGCGGCCATGAACAGCACGGCGAAGCACAGCAGGCCGAGAAAGGTTTCGCGGCTGTAGCCGAGGGTCGAGACGCCGTAGCTCAGCGAGAATACCGTCGAGATATAGAACAATGCGTAGCACACCACCATCGCCGCAGCGCCCAGCAGCATCGGCGCCCAGTATTGGCTCAAGAGCTCGACCAGCGGGATCTTCACCCGCTCCTGACGGGCGATGGCGTTGGCGAACACCGGGGTTTCATGCAGTTTCAGTCGCACATACAGGCCGACCATCACCAGCGCCGCACTGAGCAGGAACGGAATGCGCCAGCCCCATGAACGAAATTGTTCGTCGTTCAGGGTCATGGCCAAGGTCAGAAACAGTCCGTTGGCAGCGAGGAAGCCGATTGATGGGCCAAGCTGCGGAAACATGCCGAACCACGCGCGTTTACCCTTGGGTGCGTTCTCGGTGGCCAGCAACGCCGCGCCGCCCCATTCTCCACCCAGGCCAAGCCCCTGACCGAAGCGCAGCACGCACAGCAGGATCGGTGCCCAGGGGCCAATGCTGTCATAGCCAGGCAGCACGCCGATCAGCGTGGTGCAGACGCCCATCAACAGTAAGGAGGCGACCAGTGTCGATTTGCGCCCGATGCGATCACCGAAGTGACCGAACAGCGCCGAACCCAAAGGTCGGGCCAGAAAGGCGATGCCGAACGTGAGGAAGGCCGAAAGCATCTGCGCAGTGCCGGAGGTCTGCGGGAAGAACACCGGGCCGATGACCAGCGCTGCAGCCGTGGCGTAGACATAGAAGTCGTAGAACTCGATGGCGGTGCCGATGAAGCTGGCGGTGGCCACGCGGGTGGCGGAGTTCGTCGGTTGGGCGGGCGCAGTGTCGCTATACGTGGTGCTGGTAGTCATGCGGTTATCCCTGACAGTCATGTGCTCCATTGGAGCGAATTATTATGGTCGAACACCCAGGGATGTGGGTTTTACGCGAGTGCGACTCGGGATTGGAGTCGGCACCAGACAGGCGCGGGCAATGCGGGGACGGAACTCGCTGAGTGCGGGTAGCACGCGGTCCGGCAGGGCTTGGGTAAGCGGGTTCGATTATAGGAAGGGGGTTGTCGATCAAACAAGGGGGAACGTCCCAGTCGTAGTGCGCACCCGTAGCAGCTGCCGAGCCCGCGAGGCTGCGTTCGGCCCGGGCCGCGTTCGGACGAAGCGGCCGTCGTTCGTTAAAGACGATGTATCTGATACGGCGCTGTTGCAGGTTTTACGACAGCTTCGCGGTCGAACGCAGGCTCGCGGATTCGCCGGTTGCCACATGCCAGATCAGCACGCGGCTAACCCGATTGTCTTCGGTTTCGAGGATTTCCAGGCGATAGCGGCCAATCTTCAGGCATACCGAGCTGTCCGGGATGGTTTCCAGTGCTTCGGTGACCAGCCCGTTGAGGGTTTTCGGGCCGTCGCTGGGCAGGTGCCAACCGAGACTCTTGTTCAGCTCGCGGATCGATGCCGCGCCGTCGATCACCAATCGGCCGTCGGCCTGAGGATGAATATGTGGATTGTCGATGCTTTGCTCGCTTTCGAACTCGCCGACGATTTCTTCGAGAATATCTTCCAGGGTGACAATGCCGAGCACTTCGCCATATTCGTCAACCACCATGCCCAGACGGCGCTGCTGTTTGTGAAAATTCAGCAATTGCAGCTGCAGCGGGGTGCTTTCCGGAACGAAATAAGGTTCGTGGCAGGCCGCCAGGAGTGCGTCCTTGGTCAGGCTGGCGTCTGGCAATAAGTGGCGAATCTGGCGGGTGTTGAGTACCGCCTCAACCTGGTTGATATCGCTGTGGAACACCGGCAGGCGGGTGCGTTTGGAGATTCGTAGCAGTTCGATGGTCTCTTCGATCGGATCGTCCAGATTGATTCCGTCGACTTCACTGCGTGGTACCAGAATGTCGTTGACCGTGATGTTGTCCAGCGCATGAATGCCTGACAGCAAGTGCGGCCGGCAGGCGGCGTGCTCGCGGTCCGATTCGCGGTCAAGGGCTGGCGGCGACTCATCATCGCTCTGCTTGACGCTGGCAGATTTGACGCTGAGCGGGCGCAGTAACAATTGGGCGAGGCTGTTGAATAGCCACGCGGCGGGATAGAGGATCTTCAGTGGCACGCCAAACAAGGCATTGCCGAAGCCAAGGATTGCTTCGGGATAACGTGTGGCGAGGGTTCGCGGCAGGTAGTCGGCGAACACCAACAGAATACCGGTGGCACTCAGGCAGGCCAGCAGCGGTCCGTTCTCATGCCAGTAACCCACCGCCAGCAAGGTGCCGATAATCACCACCAGCACCCGGCTCAGAGTGTTGCAGAAAATCAGGCTCTCGCGCGGGAAGCTCAGCCTGGCCAGTGGCTTGTCGCCCGAGCGCGACGCAGTGCGCTGGGCCAGCAGATGCTGCTGAGCGGCTTCGATGGCGGTAAACAGCCCCGACCATAAGACCAGCAGGACCAATACCACGAGCATCGGCCCCAAGGGCAAGTTGTCCATTATGGTTGCCCGTCAGATATGCAGGATGTATTCACGGACCAGCTTACTGCCGAAGTACGCCAGCATCAGCAGGCAGAAGCCGGCAAGGGTCCAGCGAATGGCCTTGTGTCCACGCCAGCCGAGGTGGTTACGGCCCCACAGCAGCACACTGAAGACGATCCAGGCGAGGCACGCCAACAGGGTCTTGTGCACCAGGTGTTGGGCGAACAGGTTCTCGACGAACAGCCAACCGGAGATCAGCGACAGCGACAGCAGTGTCCAGCCAGCCCAGAGGAAGCCGAACAGCAAGCTTTCCATGGTTTGCAGTGGCGGGAAGTTCTTGATCAGACCGGAGGGGTGTTTGTGCTTGAGCTGATGATCCTGCACCAACAGCAGCAACGCCTGGAACACCGCGATGGTGAACATGCCATAGGCCAGGATCGACAGCAGAATATGCGCAAGGATTCCTGGCTCTTCATCGATCACTTGCACGGTGCCTGAAGGCGCGAACTGCGCCAGTAACACCGTGGCCATCCCTAGCGGGAACAGCAATAACAGCAGGTTTTCCACCGGGATCCGCGAGCAGGCCAGCAGGGTCAGGGCAATCACCGCGGCGGCGATCAGGCTGGCGGCGCTGAAGAAGTCCAGGCCCAGGCCGACTGGTGTCATCAGATGGGTAAAGAGGCTGGCGCTGTGAGCCAGCACCGCGAGGATGCCGAGCGTGACCAGCAGGCGTTTGTTCGCCTTGGCGCCGTTGGCCAGGCGAGTGCCTTGATAGAGAGTCGCAGCGGCATATAAGCAGGCGGCGGCGAGGGTGGTTAGCAAGCTGGGTGACAAGGGGAGCATAAATCCTGTTAGGCAAGCCCGAAAGGCACTGAGTTTGGCATAGAACCCACATGACACGAAAGACCACACAACCAGACGGCGAGGTGTCCGCCGAGCCCAGTCTTCGCTATAATCCGCGACCTGCCCACGCCGCAGGCTCGCCGAGCGTATATTTTTCACGGGCTGGGCCGCCATTACCTCGGTCTACAATAGGGCCTGAAAGGATCGCGCATGTTTGAAAACCTAACCGACCGTCTCTCGCAGACGCTGCGCCATGTCACCGGCAAGGCCAAGCTGACCGAAGACAACATCAAAGACACCCTGCGCGAAGTGCGCATGGCGTTGCTCGAAGCTGACGTCGCCTTGCCGGTGGTCAAAGACTTCGTCAATGCGGTCAAGGAGCGCGCTGTCGGCACCGAGGTGTCGCGCAGCCTGACGCCGGGCCAGGCCTTCGTGAAGATCGTTCAGGCCGAACTCGAAAGCCTGATGGGCGCGGCCAACGAAGACCTGAACCTGAGTGCCGTGCCGCCAGCCGTGGTGCTGATGGCCGGTTTGCAGGGTGCGGGTAAAACCACCACTGTCGGCAAACTTGCGCGCTTCCTTAAAGAGCGCAAGAAGAAAAGCGTCATGGTGGTTTCGGCGGACGTCTATCGTCCGGCGGCGATCAAACAGCTGGAAATGCTCGCTGGTGAAGTCGGCGTAACCTTCTTCCCGTCCGACCTCAGCCAAAAGCCAGTGGCGATCGCTGAAGCGGCGATTAAAGAAGCCAGACTCAAATTCATTGATGTGGTGATCGTCGATACCGCCGGTCGTCTGCATATCGACGCCGAGATGATGGGCGAGATCCAGGCTCTGCATGCTGCGATCACGCCTGTAGAAACACTGTTCGTGGTCGACGCCATGACCGGTCAGGACGCCGCCAACACCGCTAAGGCCTTTGGTGATGCGCTGCCGTTGACCGGTGTGATCCTGACCAAAGTCGACGGTGATGCCCGTGGCGGTGCTGCGCTATCGGTACGTGCGATTACCGGCAAGCCGATCAAGTTCATTGGTATGGGCGAGAAGAGCGATGCGCTCGAACCGTTCCACCCTGAGCGGATCGCCTCGCGAATCCTCGGCATGGGCGACGTGCTCAGCCTTATCGAGCAGGCCGAACAAACCCTCGATAAAGACAAAGCCGACAAGCTGGCGAAAAAGCTCAAGAAAGGTAAAGGTTTCGATCTCGAAGACTTCCGTGATCAACTGCAGCAGATGAAGAACATGGGTGGCCTCGGTGGCCTCATGGACAAACTGCCAAATATCGGCGGTGTGAATCTGGCGCAGATGGGCAATGCCCAGGGCGCAGCAGAGAAACAGTTCAAGCAAATGGAAGCCATCATCAACTCCATGACCCCGGCCGAGCGCCGTGACCCTGAGCTGATCAGTGGTTCGCGCAAACGTCGGATCGCCATGGGTTCCGGTACTCAGGTGCAGGACATCGGTCGCTTGATCAAGCAGCACAAGCAGATGCAGAAGATGATGAAAAAATTCTCCGCCAAAGGCGGAATGGCAAAAATGATGCGCGGCATGGGCGGAATGTTGCCCGGCGGCGGTATGCCGAAAAGGTAAAAGTTTTGCGTCGACAGTCATGTCGGCGCTGCCCCACACGGACGTGGGATCTCCAGCAAACCCGCACTTGGCGGGAGCTGACCTGCCGTTGTTCGCGACGGCTCTATAGCAAATCTTGATGGCATGCCGATAGGCGCCGGAAAAAGACATTTGCAAAAGTCCGGATATTCCTTAGAATATGCGGCCTTTCGGGCACCTATGCCCGCTGTGCATTTAGATTTGCAGCACCGACTACAGGAACGATGTTCACATGCTAACAATCCGTCTTGCCCTTGGCGGCTCCAAAAAGCGCCCGTTTTACCACTTGACCGTGACCGACAGCCGCAACCCACGCGACGGTTCGCACAAAGAACAAGTTGGTTTCTTCAACCCGATCGCTCGTGGTCAAGAAGTCCGCCTGTCCGTGAACCAAGAGCGCGTAGCCTACTGGCTGAGCGTTGGTGCACAACCTTCTGAGCGCGTTGCTCAGTTGTTGAAGGATTCGGCTAAGGCTGCGGCCTGAGCAATATGAACGCGACGCCTGCCATTGCTGATGATTTGATCGTTATCGGCAAGATTTACTCAATACATGGCGTTCGCGGCGAAGTGAAGGTCTTTTCCTTTACTGATCCGATTGGAAACCTGTTGGATTACAAAACCTGGACGCTCAAGCGCGAAGGTGATGTACGACAGGTAGAGCTGGTCAGCGGCCGTGTACATAACGGCAAGTTTCTGGTCATAAAGCTCAAAGGTCTCGATGACCGTGAAGAAGCTCGTCTTCTGGCCGGTTTTGAAATCTGCGTGCCGCGTAACCTGTTTCCTGATCTGACCGACGGCGAGTACTACTGGTACCAGCTGGAAGGCCTCAAGGTCATCGACCAACTTGGGCAATTGCTCGGGAAAATCGATCACCTGCTAGAGACCGGCTCGAACGATGTAATGGTGGTCAAGCCTTGCGCTGGCAGCCTGGATGATCGCGAACGCCTGTTGCCCTATACAGAGCAATGTGTGTTGGCCGTCGACCTGGCAGCGGGCGAGATGAAGGTGGATTGGGATGCGGACTTCTAAGCGACATGCCTAGCCTGCGCGTAGAAGTGATCAGTTTGTTTCCCGAGATGTTTTCCGCCATCAGCGACTACGGCATAACCAGCCGCGCGGTGAAACAGGGGCTCTTGCAGCTCACTTGTTGGAATCCGCGAGACTACACAACGGATCGACATCACACTGTGGATGATCGCCCATTTGGCGGTGGTCCGGGCATGGTGATGAAGATCAAGCCCCTGGAAGATGCTCTGGTTCAGGCCAGGCAGGCAGCCGGGGAGGCGGCGAAGGTAATTTACCTGTCGCCCCAAGGCCGTCAACTGACTCAGTCGGCGGTACGCGAGTTGGCGAATGAGGAAGCATTAATCCTGATTGCCGGTCGCTATGAAGGCATTGACGAGCGATTTATTGAAGCTCATGTCGATGAAGAGTGGTCGATTGGGGACTATGTTCTGTCTGGCGGCGAGCTGCCAGCGATGGTCCTGATAGATGCGGTTACACGACTGCTGCCTGGAGCTTTAGGGCATGCAGACTCCGCGGAGGAAGATTCCTTCACGGATGGTTTGCTGGATTGCCCGCACTACACCCGGCCGGAGGTGTATGCGGATCAGCGTGTTCCCGACGTGTTGCTAAGTGGCAACCACGCACACATCCGGCGTTGGCGTTTACAGCAGTCCCTCGGGCGGACCTATGAACGACGCGCCGATCTTCTGGAAAGCCGCTCGCTTTCTGGAGAAGAGAAGAAGCTGCTCGAGGAATACATCCTCGCGCGGGACGATAGTTAACAACGTATCGATGGTAAATCCGACGATTTACCTTAGGAGCACAGCATGACTAACAAAATCATCCTTGCACTCGAAGCAGAGCAGATGACCAAAGAGATCCCTACCTTTGCCCCGGGCGACACTGTTGTCGTTCAGGTGAAAGTGAAGGAAGGCGACCGTTCGCGTCTGCAAGCGTTCGAAGGCGTGGTAATTGCCAAGCGTAACCGTGGTGTGAACAGTGCTTTCACTGTTCGTAAAATCTCCAATGGTGTCGGCGTAGAGCGTACTTTCCAGACCTACAGCCCGCAAATCGACAGCATGGCCGTTAAACGTCGCGGTGACGTACGTAAAGCCAAGCTGTACTACCTGCGTGACCTGTCCGGTAAAGCAGCTCGCATCAAGGAAAAACTGGCTTAAGTCCAGCTTCTCCGATGCAGAAAAAAGCAGCCTACGGGCTGCTTTTTTGTTGCCCTTTTTTTGTCTTTTCCGATCCTTGACGACTTGCCCAGAGATTTCAGCGCGTGCGCGTTCGGACGATCTTTTTGGGGGCGCTCCCTGTTCCTTGAAATAGCGGGCTATGAAAGACTAGTGACCATCACCGGTTCACTATTTATTTAAGCGCGGCCTTGAGCTTGCGAATCCTGAGTGCTCATGCCTGCCATCGACCATCCCCTGATAGACCAGTTTCTCGATGCCTTATGGCTGGAAAAAGGCCTTGCCGAAAATACCCGGGACGCCTACCGCAGTGACCTGGCGCTGTTCAACGGCTGGCTGCAAGAGCAAAGCCTGGAGCTGGCGAGCGCCGGTCGCGAGCTGATTCTCGATCATCTGGCCTGGCGCCTGGAGCAAGCCTATAAGCCGCGTTCCACTGCGCGTTTTCTCTCGGGTGTACGTGGCTTTTATCGTTACTTGCTGCGGGAAAAATTGATTGCGGTCGACCCGACGTTGCAGATCGATATGCCGCAGCTGGGTAGGCCATTACCCAAGTCCTTGTCAGAAGCCGACGTTGAAGCGCTGCTGATGGCGCCGGACCTGAGTGAGGTCATCGGTCAGCGTGATCGCGCGATGCTCGAAGTGCTGTATGCCTGTGGTTTACGCGTGACTGAACTGATCAGTCTGACCCTGGAGCAGGTCAACCTGCGTCAGGGCGTGCTGCGGGTGATGGGCAAGGGCAGCAAGGAGCGGCTGGTGCCGATGGGCGAGGAGGCGATCGTCTGGGTCGAGCGCTACATGCGCGACGCTCGTGGCGAGCTTTTGGCCGGGCGACCCAGCGATGTGCTGTTCCCCAGTCTGCGAGGTGAACAGATGACCCGGCAAACGTTCTGGCACCGGATCAAGCATCAGGCAAAAGTCGCCGGGATCGGAAAATCCTTGTCCCCTCACACCTTGCGCCATGCCTTTGCGACTCACTTGCTCAATCATGGTGCCGATCTGCGGGTGGTACAGATGCTGCTCGGTCACAGCGATCTGTCGACCACGCAGATCTACACCCACGTGGCGCGAGCACGGTTGCAAGACCTGCACGCCAAACACCATCCCCGCGGGTGATTAGCGGCCGTTTGTAGGGGCGATTTTGATGTGTTGCCTGAGCAGCTGTCGGCCCCGCAGGCCAACTGTGGTAGGCTTTGCCGGTTTGCACAGTGGGCGGTTAAAACCCGATGTTCCAGTATCGGCGTTCTACCCGTTCCATTTGTCCGCCTTCAGGAGTTCCCATGCGCGTGACCCAGATTTTCGCCGCCGCAGCCATTGCGTTGGTCAGTACCTTTGCCGTGGCCGATGACGCCGCCGAGCAGGCTATTCGTAAAAGTCTAGAAAACCTTCATCTGGACGTGCCGGTAGAAACCATTAGTGCCAGCCCATTGGCCGGTCTGTACGAAGTTAAACTCAAAGGCAGCCGCGTGTTGTATGCCAGCGCCGACGGCCAGTTCGTCATGCAGGGTTACTTGTTCCAGCTCAAGGACGGCAAGCCGGTCAATCTGACCGAAAAAGCCGAACGCCTGGGCATTTCCAAGCTGATCAACAATATTCCGGTCGCCGAAACCGTGGTCTATCCGGCTATCGGCGAAACCAAATCGCACATCACTGTATTCACCGACACCACGTGCCCGTACTGCCACAAGCTGCACGCCGAAGTGCCTGAGCTGAACAAAATGGGCATCGAAGTACGCTATGTTGCTTTCCCGCGTCAGGGACTGGGTTCGCCGGGTGACGAGCAACTGCAAGCGGTCTGGTGCTCAAAAGACAAGAAAGCCGCCATGGACAATATGGTCGACGGCAAGGAAATCAAGGCGGCTAAATGCGCCAACCCGGTTTCCAAACAGTTCGCCCTCGGTCAGTCTATTGGTGTGAACGGTACACCGGCCATCGTTTTGGCCGACGGCCAAGTGATTCCGGGCTATCAGCCTGCGCCACAAGTCGCCAAACTGGCGCTGGGCGCGAAATAATCCTGCGTCGTCACGGTAAGCCTTTGACGATCATGGTGCGGCGACAGCAGTCGTCGTTCCATTAAATAGAGAGCCGCTCGCTTGCGGCTGTTTTCACGGCCGACCTTGAGTCGGCCGTTTTATGGGGAGTTCAGAGTGAATCCGGTCAAAGTAGGCATCTGTGGGTTAGGTACCGTCGGTGGCGGCACCTTCAACGTACTTCAGCGTAACGCCGAGGAGATTGCCCGCCGTGCCGGGCGTGGAATCGAAGTGGCTCAAATTGCCATGCGTACGCCAAACCCTCAGTGTGAGATTGCCGGTACCCCCATTACCAACGATGTCTTCGCTGTCGCGACCAACCCTGAAATCGATATTGTCATCGAGCTGATCGGTGGTTATACCGTGGCCCGTGAGCTGGTGCTCAAGGCTATCGAGAACGGCAAACACGTGGTCACCGCGAACAAAGCGCTGATCGCCGTTCACGGCAACGAAATTTTCGCCAAGGCTCGTGAGAAGGGCGTGATCGTCGCTTTTGAAGCCGCCGTGGCCGGTGGCATCCCGGTAATCAAGGCGATTCGTGAAGGTCTGTCGGCAAACCGCATCAACTGGGTCGCCGGGATCATCAACGGCACCGGCAACTTCATCCTCACCGAGATGCGTGAAAAAGGTCGGACCTTTGAAGACGTGCTGGCCGAAGCGCAAGCCCTGGGCTACGCAGAAGCCGATCCGACCTTCGACGTTGAAGGCATCGATGCGGCGCACAAGCTGACGATCCTGGCGTCCATCGCCTTCGGTATTCCGCTGCAGTTCGACAAGGCCTACACCGAAGGCATCACCAAGCTGACCACGGCTGACGTGAACTACGCCGAAGCCCTGGGCTATCGCATCAAGCATCTCGGTGTGGCACGCAGCACGTCAAGCGGCATCGAGCTGCGCGTACACCCAACGCTGATTCCGGCTGATCGTCTGATCGCCAACGTCAACGGTGTGATGAACGCAGTCATGGTCAACGGCGACGCCGCGGGCTCGACGCTGTTCTACGGCGCTGGTGCCGGCATGGAGCCGACGGCCTCCTCGGTGATCGCAGATCTGGTGGACGTGGTTCGTGCCATGACCTCGGACCCGGAAAACCGTGTACCGCACCTGGCCTTCCAGCCAGACTCGCTGTCGGCCCATCCGATCCTGCCGATCGAAGCCTGCGAAAGCGCCTACTACCTGCGTATCCAGGCCAAAGACCATCCGGGCGTGCTGGCTCAGGTCGCAAGCATCCTGTCGGAGCGTGGCATCAACATCGAATCGATCATGCAGAAAGAAGTCGAAGAACACGACGGTCTGGTGCCAATGATCCTGTTGACCCACCGTGTGCTGGAGCAGCGCATGAACGATGCGATCACCGCTCTGGAAGCGTTGCAGGATGTGGTGGGGCCTGTCGTGCGGATCCGCGTCGAGCATTTGAACTAAGCCCGTTATTGTTCCGAGGGCTTTTTGCCAAAGCCCTCGTATGAGAACTCTTTTTAGAGGAGCCAGTCATGCGCTATATCAGTACCCGCGGCCAGGCACCGGCCCTGAATTTCGAAGATGTGCTGCTGACCGGTCTGGCCAGCGATGGCGGCCTGTACGTGCCAGAAAACCTGCCGCGTTTCACTCAGGAAGAAATCGCTTCCTGGGCCGGCCTGCCGTATCACGAGCTGGCTTTCCGGGTGATGCGCCCGTTTGTCACCGGCAGTATCCCTGATGCTGATTTCAAGAAAATCCTTGAAGAAACCTATTCTTCGTCAGAGCAGGGCGTATTCTCCCACGGTGCCGTGGCGCCGTTGCGTCAGCTGAACGGTAACGAATGGGTGCTTGAGTTGTTCCATGGCCCGACCCTGGCGTTCAAGGATTTTGCCCTGCAACTGCTCGGTCGCTTGCTTGATTACGTGCTGGAAAAGCGCGGCGAGCGTGTGGTGATCCTCGGTGCCACTTCGGGTGATACCGGTTCGGCGGCGATCGAAGGCTGCAAACACTGCGACAACGTCGACATCTTCATTCTGCATCCGCACAACCGTGTTTCCGAAGTTCAGCGTCGGCAGATGACAACCATCTTCGGCGAGAACATCCACAACATCGCCGTTGAAGGCAACTTCGATGATTGCCAGGAAATGGTCAAAGACAGTTTCGCCGACCAGAGTTTCCTCAAGGGCACTCGTCTGGTCGCGGTGAACTCGATCAACTGGGCGCGGATCATGGCCCAGATCGTTTACTACTTCCACGCATCCCTGCAGTTGGGCGGCCCGGCGCGTTCGGTATCGTTCTCGGTGCCGACCGGTAACTTTGGCGATATCTTCGCCGGCTACCTGGCGCGCAACATGGGCTTGCCGATCAATCAGCTGATCGTCGCCACCAACCGCAACGACATCCTGCACCGCTTCATGAGCGGCAATCAGTACGTCAAGGAAACCCTGCACGCGACCCTGTCGCCGTCGATGGACATCATGGTCTCGTCGAACTTCGAGCGTCTGCTGTTCGACATGCACGGTCGCAATGGCGCAGCGCTGGCCGGGCTGATGGAGACCTTCAAGCAGGGCGGCGGTTTCAGCGTCGACGAGGATCGCTGGACTGAAACGCGCAAGTTGTTCGATTCGCTGGCGGTCGACGATGAGCAAACCTGCGAAACCATCGCTGAAGTCTTTGCACAATGCGGCGAGTTGCTGGATCCGCATACGGCTATCGGCGTCAAAGCGGCCCGTGAATGCCGTCGCAGCCTGGATATTCCGATGGTGATTCTGGGGACGGCCCACCCGGTCAAGTTCCCGGAAGCCGTAGAAAAAGCTGGCGTAGGCAAAGCACTTGAGCTGCCTGCACACCTTGCCGATCTGTTTGAGCGAGATGAGCGCTGCACGGTCCTGGCCAATGACCTGAAGGCCGTACAAGCCTTTGTCAGCCAGCATGGCAATCGCGGCAAACCGCTTTGAACGTGTAGGTCCGCCCTGTATAGAAGCCCGTCTCCTGACGGGCTTTTTCTTTCTGGCGGATTACATTTGATGAGGTTCGTCCTTCAAGGACGGACTCGGTGATGACCGTTAAGGAAGACTACGCGGTGTTGCTATCGCCCCGACGGATTCTATGGGGCTTAGTGTTGTTCGGGGCGCTGCTGAGTATCGCTCCGTGGGGCAGCTCGCCCAGAGTCTGGCCTTCAAGCTGGTACCGGCCACGCACCATCCGAGTGTGATCCGGCGCTTCTAGCCTGATACAGACTGTTTTCTATCTGTCATCTTTCCCGTGCATGCTCGGTTGACTCAGGTCGGCAGCAGCTTGTCGTTACGAACTTACTTCTCTGGGCGATGGTCACTTGAATGTCAGCGCAATTCCGACATTTTTGTTTTCGAACCTTTTCGAATTATTGAGTGGTGATCGAGATGGAAAGTATCAGCCTATTGTTGGGTGAGGCTTTGAGCCCGTATCAGGTCGCTCTGACCCCGTCGGGTGCCCATGGTGAATGCCAGGTGACGCTGAAGAACGCGGCCGGGGCCATTGTGGTCGAGCGGGAGTTCATTCAGGCTCAGCTGACCGATAAACGTTTACTGACAGACGTCGTCGACGGTCTGCACCGTGATGTGCTGATTGCTGAAGGGCGTCTTGAACCCAGTGTCATCGCCGCTTTGCGCAACGCCGCACAAGACAAGGCTTTCGCCAGCAGGAATTGATTTTATTTTTTGGGGAACCTTAACGCTGTTGGACAAGTCAGATTTATTACAACAGGATCAAGCATTGTGCTCCGGTGCTTGTAGCTTGTTGTACTGGTCTTTGTAGGCCATGTTTAACCCCGAGTCGTCTCCCCACTTCTCGGGGTTTCTTTTGTGTGCGCCAGGCATGGCGCGTTGCGCGCAAGCGCAACCAGTTTGGCTGTGGTGGCCACGCTGGTGACTTGGAGGTGAAAGTCCTCTACACACCCGGCAAGGGGAAGTGTTAGCCAGAGGCAAGGGTGT